>VGEY01000035.1 GCA_016869075.1 Alphaproteobacteria bacterium | reverse complement strand
CTTTTATATCTGTAAAAAGTACATCATATAAATAAAAATGGAGGAAAATATCGACTACAATTACAAAGAAGAGAAGGTTCGCCTCTTCACCTCAAAGAGCAGAAACGGAGTACGTCCCACCAAAACATACCCCTTTGAAGAGAATGCTCAAAAAGAGCAAATCAATAAGAATTAAAACATCTTCAACCAAGGCTAAGATTACGAGAAGGAGTTTGAGGAGCACTTCGAAAAATGCAAAGGAATGATCTCAATAACGCAGGAGGAAAAAAAATAGCTAATTGACTAGTATCCAAGGAGAGTAAAGAATGTGGATCAATATCCATACTCAGCAGTGGGAATTCTGTGGATCACTTCAAAGAAACATAAAATAATTCTCCAGCATGGAACAGGATCCCTCATAGGGCCCAACTTGGTACTCACGGTTTTTCACAACTGTGTTGGCCAAAAAATGAATGAGGAGGACATAGAGATTGAGTTTGTTCCTAGCCCCATTCATAGGAGAAGAGGTGGAGATAGTTTCAAAGTAATAAATAAATACCTGCCAAAGCAGGCATACTAAATGCTTGAAAGCAAACAGTTAAACAAAGGAAACATCTATGACTTCGCAGTTCTAGAGCTGGATTGGAAGCTCAATCTGGAACAATACTTCGGGAGCTTGGGTTATAACTTCAACACAAGCAGCTACACCTTAAGGAAAGTCTATAAAAATATGCAACTACTTGGATACCCTAAATGGAAAAAGTTGACGGAATTTAAAGGTTCAGCATTTTGCGATAAATATTACTTCATAACTACGATGCTGACATAGAAAGGAGTAAGTGGTGGTCCATTGATCATGCAGAAAGAGGAAAAAGACAAAAATATACAACTCATAGGACTCCATGTCGCCGAAAAAAAAAGTCATGAAAACAGCAAAAGGATAGTCCTTGTCTTGAAGCTCCAGGAGGAGATGTTCGAAGCAATCGCAGACAAATTCGAACAAACTCTTCACTCCTACGACTGCAGTAACCATCA
>VGEY01000034.1 GCA_016869075.1 Alphaproteobacteria bacterium | reverse complement strand
TATATGCAATGTTATCAATAGGGGTGTTAGGATTTATAGTGTGAGCGCATCATATGTATACAGTAGGGATGGATGTGGATACAAGAGCATACTTTACAGCAGCAACAATGATAATAGCGGTGCCAACAGGGATAAAAATATTTAGTTGATTAGGGACAATGTATGGGGGAAGTATAAGATATAAAACACCGATGTTATTCGCATTAGGATTTGTATTCTTATTTACAATGGGGGGAATAAC
The DNA here is from genome assembly GCA_016869075.1 of Alphaproteobacteria bacterium. GTDB lineage: Bacteria > Pseudomonadota > Alphaproteobacteria > Paracaedibacterales > VGCI01 > VGCI01. The sequence goes on along the minus strand of VGEY01000034.1, from coordinate 965 downwards.
AGGGGTAGTCTTATCAAATGGGGGATTAGACATAGCATTACACGATAAAAGAAATGAAGAGAAACTATAATGAAAGAGAGTGGCGACAATATTGGGTAGGGTTAATGGATGGGGATGGTAGTGTACAAGTAAATCATTGAAAAAGCAAAAGCTTGCAGTTTCGCCTAGAAATCAAATTGAAAAGCACAGAAGCAAATATAGAAATGTTAAGGGAAATAGCAAAGCAAATAGGGGGGAGGGCGAGATTAGGGAAAGAAGAGGCGTTATGGGTGGTGGATAGTCGAGAGCAGATAGAGGAAATAATAAAAATATTCGAAAAATATCCGCCATTAACAACGAAAATGCAACTTCAAGTACAATTTATGAAAGCTTGCTTAAAGGGGGTGTCTATGGACTGATATTTTGAACAGAGGGGAAAGAAATATGCGGATCAGATAGAAATGGCAAAGGCAAGGGGCCAAGAGTGAAAGGAGCCAGAGTATTGGGAAATATGGCTGACAGGGTTTACAGAAGCGGAGGGGTGTTTTTCAACGACAGAAAGTATAGGGATGCGGTATGGTATAGGGCAAAAAACGGATAGGTACATATTAGAAGCGATAAGGGAGAAATTTAAAATGGGGGCACAGGTTCGAGAGCGAAAAACAGAACCAGGGTTTTATGTAATAGAGACCGGGGGGAAGGAGGCGTTGGGGAGGGTGATAGAGCACTATACGAGGTATCCATTAATGGGGGAAAAGAGAGAAAGCTTTAACAAATTGAAGGAAAAGTATAAAGAAAAAAATAAGTTATAGAGAAAGAATGTGTCGTGTGGTCATGCTACCATGAAAGAAGTGTTATTAATTCTTTCGGTGATGAAAATTGCTAACGGTGAAATCTCATATGACCTCAGTAATGCAGAGGAAAAAGAGTATGAGACAATACCGTGGAAACCAAAGTGTAAAAATGAGTAGGATCTGTAGAGACTA
>VGEY01000033.1 GCA_016869075.1 Alphaproteobacteria bacterium | reverse complement strand
TGATGGCTTTGATCCTTCCAACTTTCCACTTGTTTTAATCGAAGGCATCTAAGTAGTAATCCACTTTAAATTCCTAGTAGAAGTTGTATGTTTTAAGTTAGGCAATGGCTTCTTTAAGCATTCTTTAAGTTAGGCAATGGCTTCTTTAAGCATTCTTTAAGTTAGGCAATGGCTTCTTTAAGCATTCTTTAAGTTAGGCAATGGCTTCTTTAAGCATTCACTTAATATATATTTGAGAAAGATTTATTTTGAATTGATAATAGCAAATGTTCTGCCTTTTGTCTGAGTTCGACTGCAGAGTTTTTGCACTCTTTAGTCGCTTTGCTCATTTTCAATATACTTTTTTTGTCGAACCTATCGATATAATGAGGCCTAATAACATTGAAATCTTCTTTCTCCATTTTAATGCTTCGATTATCTATAATAACTATACTCATTCGCTTCTTTATCTCCACAACTCATCCTCCAATTTTGCTCTTGGACGCAAAATACAGTCAGTTGTATTTTCAGCACCTATCACTAGAATCATTTAAATAAATTGCACGCATAAATGTAAACCACGAATGCCCCTCAAATCATTGAACATCTCATCAAATCTACCAACTATACACCTTATGATGTCAAGTGGATCCCCGATACGACCAAATTCATGGTCTGCGGAGAAAGACCAAAGGCAACTGGCCTCATCGAAATTACCCAACTTACCAAAGGAGAACTCAAAGTGATCTCCATAATAGAAAATACTCGCGGCGTGAAGTCGGGAACTTTTGCTGCAAGTCCTTCATCTCACCTTTGCTTCGCTTTCGGAGATCTTGCTGGCAACCTTTCTATTCTCGATCTCGAAAAAGAAAAAGTATTTTGGCAAGCTCAAGCCCACTCTAAAGTAGTGAATTGTGTGGATGGTGCAGGTAGTGAAGGCAATGGATATGGACCTTGTGAGATCGTCACTGGAGGTCGTGATGGTTCAGTACGTATTTGGGATCCCCGCCAAAAAGCCCCAGTCATTTCACTTGATCCTGCCTAAGGATCTGATGTTCTTCCTGACTGTTGGACTGTAAGGTAAAAGTGTTTTTATGCAGTTTTGGTAATGCACATAATAACTAGCAAAGAGTGGTAGCTGCAGGCTATGACAACGGAGATGTAAAATTCTTTGACTTAAAAAAACAGATGTTCATTTGGGATACCAATCTCAAAAACGGAGTGTGC
>VGEY01000032.1 GCA_016869075.1 Alphaproteobacteria bacterium | reverse complement strand
AATTCAAATGATTAAGTAATTCAAATGATTAAGCAGATCATTGAGGCAGTGCTAAGGCCAATAGTGTTTATAATTATCATATTCTATCACTACTCCTTTCTTTGTAAAGATATCCAACAATCTCTAGCATGGTAGCGGTTATCTGTGGATGAGCATCTATCCTAAATTGTTATGGTGAGTTGAGGTCTTGCTTGGCGTGGATCGAAATTATGCTTGAAAAAGAGTTTGAAATATAAAGAATGCACAAATGGCCATCATGTCATTCTCTTCAAACCAATCAACTAATCGATCTCACTTCTACCAGAGCTTGTTTATTTTATCCAACAACTTCCTCCTATCCGATTATTACAAAAAGTATTCTGTTTTTTGCTTTTATTACAACCTTTTTCTTCTCACTCTCTTAAATACCAAACCAACATGCAAGCTGCAATCTCACCCCAAAATGCAAACTGCAATCTCACCCCAACTTCAAAGCAGAGTTACTTCTGGCAAGTTTTCAGTAATCGAAAAAGTCGATTACAGGGATGAGGGTAGGAAGGTAAAAGAGGGGATCCAAACTCGGATTATGGATAAACGGAGAGCTGGAGTGAGGAGGCGTTGTTGAAATTTGGCAGATTGTAGTTTAAGAAATAGCATAACTTAGTTTTAATTAAAGTTCTAAACATGTGTTGATAAAAGAATTAATTTGAGGCCAACAACTCAACTCATCTTATTTTTTGGGATTGCCTTCATATTCTGAAATCGGAGTGCCTGGTCCCCCAATAGCACCTCCTGCTTATCACAAATACACCAGTTGCGAATTTAATTGGGACAGGGGAACCCATCAATAAAAAGAAAAATTAAATTTTTAACCTTTCTACTAATCAGAAACAATAAAGAAGCGTTGCATCAGTGAAGGCAATGTTTGGGATATGCCTTGGGGCAAATCGGGGGTGCTTTTCGGTATGATTATTTAAAAGCCCTTTGTTTTTCTAGAGTTGTATAATGACTTTAAACAATAAATGGAAAGCTATCCCCTTTACGGCTACATTAATGACATTTGCGTTGTAGGACACGGGTCAATCGGTCGAGGAACAGTCCCTTTGATCAAAAGGCACTTCAAATTCGACAAGATGACCATCATTGACCCTGAACCAAAACACCTCCCAGATGGAGACGAAAAGGTAGAATTCATGCAAATCGGACTTACCGCCGAAAACTTTAAGGAAATTTTAGATAAAGTGTTTATTAATAAAGTTGGCTTCCTTGTAAATCTCTCATGTGGCACTTCTGCCTGCGATATCATCCAATATTGTCAGGAAAAAGGAGTTTTCTACATTGACACAGTCAAAAAAGAATGGGCTGGTCATTATGCCAACACTGAAAAGGAACTTTCATAACGCTCTAACTATGGCATGAGATAACGACTTCTTAAAGAAGTTAACAAGAACAACAGGAAAACCACTGCAGTTTCCTGCTGTGGAGCCAATCCCGGAATGGTCAGCTGGCTTGTAAAACAGGCACTTCTCAATCTCGCCAAAGATACAGGATACTTCCTTGAGAAATAACCAGAAACTAGATCCGAATGGGGCACTCTCATGATGACTCTTGGTGTCAAGGGTATTCACATTGCTGAGAGAGACACTCAAAAATGCAATATGACTAGAAAAGAAGGAGAATTCTGGAACACTTGGTCAGTTGAAGGATTCATCGATTAAGGATACCATCAGCCTTCTGAACTCGGATGGGGAACTCACGAAAAATGGATGCCTAATTGTGCTCGCCAACA
>VGEY01000031.1 GCA_016869075.1 Alphaproteobacteria bacterium | reverse complement strand
CCATCAAAGGGCCAAGTTACAGAAGTAAAACACTACAAAAGAAGGAGGAGCAAGACTAAAATTTTTTACTCTAGGGTGGGGATTTTTAATGCTCATTACGTGGGGAGTTTTAGTTGACAATGACATTCAGCGGGTGCTTAGCCAATTGCCGAGATTGAAAAGGCGTTCAATAACCTTTGATCAAGGCTCTGAATTTGCTCAGTGGCGTGATTTGGAGTACCAAACAAAGTGTAAGGCATATTATTGCGATCCTCATTCTCCATGGCAGCGAGGCACTAATGAAAATACCAATGGACGCATTAGGCGCTTTTTGCCTCGATCAACTCTGATCCAGGCCTTCACTCAAACTCATATTGATAAGATCTGCAAAAAGATGAACACAGTTCCAAGAAAAATTTTAAGCTTCCATACCCCTAAGGAGATGATTAAACTTACTTCTCAGATTGACTGTTGCACTTCTAACTTGAATGCGGGGACGTTAAGAAGCACATAAATGTTTGAAAAGATTAAATAAAAGAAGGAATATCTGCTAAAATAATTGCAAGAAAGCGAAGGCAATAGCCTCAAAAACTTGCAATTATTTTGGAAAGATAAGGATGAAACCTTCCCTCAAAAAAGACCACGGTCAACAAGAATTATTTCGTAGCCGTCTCGATCAAATCATCAATAAGAATCACCCTTTGGTAAAGCTGAGTGATCTTTTGGATTGGGAAAGATTAGATACTGCGTTAGCATGCAAGAACTTTTTATAAAGTTTTTGAGCATAATTTTTCTTGGAAGAGAGATTGCCTTTTTAAGACACCAAAAATAATATGCAGAAGCTTTCTCATAACAGCCGCTACAATTACTTTCCCTACCTTACCCTTTGTCCTCAACTTTTCGACAAAAGGTTTTATGGGAGACGAACTCCTCAAGAGAGTCATAGCAGGGAAGAAAAGGATTTTCCGTAGAGAGTCTCTTCCCATTTTAGAGATGCTTTGTTTTCCCTTAACGGAAGTTCCTGAAGTTCTAATACTTGGGTTCAACCCTGCAAAAGCCGCTAATTGCTTAGCACATTTAAAAGTTGAGAGGTCTGGGAGCTCTGCTAGGAGGCTTAAGGCTGTTATTGTTCCAATGCCTGGGATGCCCTTTAGGAGGGTGACCTGCCGAGTTAATTTAGGATCATCCTGCACAAGCTTCGTAATGGTAAGGATTAATTCTTTAATTTGTTTTTGGATAAAAGCAAGATGCTCCTTTAAAGTTTTTTTCACCATAAAATCTTGAGCATGTTCAAGACGATTACTAGCCCGGGTAACATCTTTTTTAAAAACTTCAAGGCACCGCACTTGTTCTTTTAGAGCCTGCAAAGAAGGTGATAAAGGATGCCATAAAGATAAATCATGGCGAAGAGCGAACTCTGTAATGAGTTGGCTATCAATTTTATCAGTCTTTGTTCTCTTTAAAAGACTACGACCATAATGTTTGATTTGCGCTGGATTGACGATACTAACATGGCAACCCTTCTCATAAAGGAAACAAGCCAAAGGCTCTCCATATCTTCCTGTTGCTTCCATAACAATATGAAAGTTTTGAAACTTCTCTTCTCTCAAGTATTTCAAGAAATATTCAAAGCCTTGTAGCGTGTTGGCAAAAATTCTTCGTTGCCATTTTTGATTTGTTGCAAGATAAGCGATATCAAATTTTTTCTTGGAAATATCAACGCCAATAATTATCCTGTTCATGGTAACCTCTTTTCAAAGAATTGTTATCAATGTTTTAACCAACCTTGTGAACACTGGATGCCCCTCGTGGGGTCCTAAGATACTGCTCGGTTAGAAACATTAGGGAAAAGGGATCGAATCTAATCTGCTGGCTTAAAGCCTAAGCTCCTAATGAGATTCACCTTTTCCCTCACCCATGCTTAAGCTATCACATCGGTGAATAAATCCAACGTACAAGCTCAAGCATTAAGGTCTTATTATGCTGAAATAGGTCGCCCTGGAATTCCCTTGCGTCTAATAATGGGTTTGCATCTTCTCAAATACATTTACACCTTATCTGATGAAAGTGTGTGCGCACGATGGGAAGAAAATCCATATTTTCAATACCTTTGTGGAGAAGCTTTTTTTCACCACGGCTTGCCTATTGAACGATCGTCTATGAGCCATTTCCGGGAACGAATAACGCCGGAGATTTTGGAAAAACTGCTGCAAGAGAGCCTATCGGCAGCTTGTCGAGCAGGTGCGTTAAGTGTGAAGGATTTAAGGAAAGTAGCCATTGACACTACCGTTCAGGAGAAAGCCGTTGCCCATCCAACAGAACATGGATTGATGTTAAAAGCCGTTATGAAATTGGGTGAAGTTGCTAAGGCATGCGGGCTAAAGGTGAGACAAAGCTATAAAAGAGTGGTGAAAGAAGCTTCGATTATGGTGGGACGTTATTTGCATGCCCGACAGAAGAAAAGAGCAAGAAAGAAGCTCAAGTTTATTCGAACACGTTTGAAGAGGCTAGCTCGAGATATAGAACGAAAAGCCCAAGCCAAGTTCGAGGATATTCCTCAAAACCTGAAGAACACTCTAAAAAAAGCCAACCATATTGCCAAGCAGAAACTGGGAGATCCTGACTATCTCTATGCTTGGCATGCTCCCGAAGTCGAGTGCATTAGTAAAGGCAAAGCCCGCAAGCCTTACGAGTTCGGATGCAAAGTCTCTTTAGCAACTCAATTGCACGCCTCAAAAGGAGGCAAGCATTTTATCTTGAGTGCTCAAGCACTTCATGGTCGTCCCTATGACGGGCACACTCTCAAAAAAGCATTGGATCAGCTTGAAGAAGTTATCGGCTGCGTTCCTGATCAAAGTTATGTTGATAAGGGGTACAAAGGACATAAATGCGAGCGCACACGAGTTTACATGTCTGGTCAAAAGCGGGGCGTCACCCAGAAGATCAAGCAAGAGATCAAGAGACGATCCGTTATCGAACCCATTATTGGTCATGCTAAAAACGATGGACATTTAGGATACCATTGGTTAAAAGGCAAGAAAGGCGACCAACTCAATGCCCTTTTCTCAGCCGTTGGCTTTAACCTAAGGCAGCTTCTCAGTTATCTCAATGACCAGAGACAACATCTGCCTGCTTAAAAAGAACTTCTCATCTACATCTCCCATTACAAATCAAAAAATTAGAAAGCTTCTTTTTTACCTCTTTACTCCAAACGGCTTTTTAACGGCCCAGTGCTCCGTAAACTGCGATTTGAGGCCACGGCCTTCCAGAAAATAAAATGAATTGATTTTTGATAAATTAAGGTTTGGGATAATTTTTTTGTTTTTTATAAGTTCCGTTTAAAAAAGGGAG
>VGEY01000030.1 GCA_016869075.1 Alphaproteobacteria bacterium | reverse complement strand
TAAAGTGGCGCGGCTCTATATAAAAGACATCCACACTACGTGCCGTTGGTGTATAGTTTAAGTTCTGCATTATAGCATTATACAGGGCTGTTGCGAGGCTTAGGTTGCTGCCGCCGAGGAGGTTCCAAGCTTGGGTTCCAATTTTTGGGCGCTCAGAAAAAAGCTGGCGCTGATAATCGGACAGTACAGGTCCTAGGCACGTGGAAGAAAGAGGGGGAAGCGAGGTTTGTGGTAATGCTTTTGGTGCAGGTACAGGAGAAGAGATGGGCGTGATCTGAGTTATAAGATCCTGAACTAAAGCATTACTTTCAGCTTGCTCCTCTGCTCGAGCAGAAATCTCTCTTTTGAGGGCTCTTTTCGTTCTCTCTTCTTTTGTACGTTCTTCAAGTAGAAATTTGATTTTTGTAAGCATATCTTCTCCAGGAATTTCAGCACCTGAACCATCAGCCCCGGGAATCTCAGAAAGAGCGTTCTTTAAATTTTGCACCGCCTCATCGAGGTTTGTGGCCCTTACACTCAAAGCGCTCCTCAATGCTTCAAGGCGCTCGGCTGGGCAAGGGGGTGTTGATCCTCCAAGACGTTCTTCTAATAGAGAGAGAATTATAGCAGCTTGCACGTGGGCAGCTTCTAACAGTTCCCGGTCTTTATTTGCGTGGTCAAGTTCAGAGGTTAAAAGGCCGACATTTAAAAAGGTGTCTTCAACTTCATCTGGTAAAAAGCCGACAATTCCTGCTTGCTTTAAAACAGCATGCAATTCACAAAGAGTCCCGCCGTCGTCTGCTGCAGATATACCCTTTAAGGTGGCAAGAGCTATGACAGTAAGTTTTAATACTAATTTTATTTTCATGGTGTCCTCCTCTTTCTAAAAACTCATTTTTCCAAGGAACTAAGGCATTTTTATCAACTTAAAGTTGTTTATTAAATCACAATTTTAATAAAAATAACTTAAACAATTTAATTTTTAAGTCATTCTAAAAATTTACGCAAGTGCATTTTTTACACGCCGAACGCCAAGGAATTTCAGGAAGCATTTCGCAATTGTGGCTTGATGGAGCTTACCCAAACACAGCATTAAAGCACATCTTTGGGTTGTGATGTGTAGGGAAGAATCAGAAGAGGACCAAAACCCAAAAGCGTATGAGTCATTACGTCGCACCAACAAGCAAAAGCGTTTAAGTCATTTTTTATTTTGCCTAAGACAATTCCCGCATTTCGTCTTGTAGAGTCGACAGTTGCATGGCATAAAGAGTAACATTGGATACAAATGAAATTTATGCTAGAAAATTCCTTTTAAACTTACCATGCGAATATCTGGAGTTTAGTGAAGTGTTATTACGAAGTGATAAACAAACGATTTGTGGGGCGGTTTTAGTCCTTTTAATTTTAGGAGGATGCAGCGGGGATTTGTCTCCAAATCCAGATCAGCCTGTTCCTATGTCTCGTAAAGAAGCGCGCAAGCGTGATTTTGGAAATCTTTTTGGAGATGATTTCTTGCTTTTTGGAGGTCCTAAAAAGCCAGGTTCCGATGAGGGAGTTGCATCGTCAACGGTTAATCCATTCATTTGGAGGGCTTCATTGGATACTCTTTCCTTCATGCCATTAGCTTCCGCTGATGCGGCTGGGGGTGTTATTGTAACTGATTGGTATACATCCTCAAATGCGCCACACGAGAGAATTAAAGTTACGGTCTATGTTACAAATCCCCAATTGCGTGCTGACTCTGTAAGGGTTACTATTTATAAGCAGATTAACAAAGGTGGAACCTGGGTCAGTGCAACCGCAGATGTGGCTTCAGCAACTGAGATGGAAAATATTATTCTATCAAAGGCACGCCAGTTGCGGATAAAACAAATGGAAGCCAATAACTTTTGAGACAAAGACCATGACGGCCTATCCTTTTAAAGAATTCGAGCATAAGTGGCAAAAAATATGGTCTGAAACAAAAGCTTTTGAGACTGAGCAAACAACTTCAAAGCCAAAATCCTACATTTTAGAAATGTTTCCCTATCCTTCTGGGCGGCTTCATATGGGCCATGTGCGCAATTATGCTATTGGAGATGCTATTGCCCGCTTTAGGCATGCGAATGGATTTGCAATTCTTCATCCTATGGGCTGGGATGCCTTTGGTTTGCCCGCGGAAAATGCAGCAGCAGAACATCAAATTGATCCAGCAGAATGGACAAAAGAAAACATCCATTCTATGAAGCAACAGTTCCAAGCGCTTGGTTTTGCTTTTGATTGGGCCAGAGAAGTCACCACATGCCAGCCTGATTACTATGCCCATGAACAAAAAATATTTTTAGATTTTTGGCGCAAAGGTCTCGCGTATCGAAAAGAAATATGGGTCAATTGGGACCCCGTTGAAGGGTCTGTTTTAGCCAATGAGCAAGTGATTAATGGCAGAGGATGGCGCTCAGGAGCTGTGGTTGAAAAGCGAAAACTCACGCAGTGGTCTTTGCAAATTACTCTTTATGCACAAGAATTGTTGGACGATTTGAAAAAGCTTGAGCAAGGATGGCCAGACAAAGTCATCCGTATGCAAGAAAATTGGATCGGGCGCTCTGAAGGAGCTGTTGTTAAATTTGTGAGAACAGATAAACCTGATGAGGCGATAGATATTTTTACAACACGACCAGAAACTTTATTTGGAGCTGCATTTTGTGCCATTTCGCCTTCGCATCCTCTTACTGAAGAAGTGATGCAAATAAACCCCCAACTGGCTGAATTTGTTGCGGAGTGTCAACGCATTCCTGTAACAGAGGAAGCTTTAAGCACAGTAGAGAAACAGGGATTTGACACTGGATTGCGCGTAAACCATCCATTTATTGAGGGTCATACGCTCCCGGTATATGCTGCAAATTTCGTGTTAATGGATTACGGAACGGGAGCTGTCTTTGGATGCCCTGCACATGATGAACGCGATTTTGAGTTTGCGTCAAAATACAATCTTCCCATTGTCACTGTTATTCACCCTGATGAGGCATCTATTTCCTCTCCCCTTACCGGAGCTTATACAGGACCAGGCACTTTAATAGAATCTGATTTTTTAAATGGGTTGTCTGTTAATGATGCGCGTAAGAGAGCTATTGATGAAATCGAAAAGCGTAATATGGGAGAACGCCGTATTACCTATAGATTAAGAGATTGGTGTGTTTCCAGGCAGCGGTATTGGGGATGCCCTATTCCGATTATTTATTGTGAAGAGTGTGGGCCTGTGGCTGTGCCTGATAAAGATTTGCCAGTCACCTTACCGAAAGATGTTGTTTTCGGGCAAGGCGGTAATCCACTTGCAAATCACCCCACCTGGAAGAATGTGATGTGTCCATCGTGCGGAAAAGCAGCTCAACGCGAGACCGATACTTTTGATACATTTGTTGAATCATCGTGGTATTTTTTACGTTATTGCAATCCCTTTACTTCGGCACCTATTGATAAAGAAGCTTGTAAAAAGTGGATGCCGGTTGATTGGTATATTGGTGGAGTTGAGCATGCTGTATTACATTTATTATACGCACGTTTCTTTACAAAAGCATTGCGGGATTGTGGCTATGTTGATTTTGATGAACCATTTGAAAATCTTTTAACACAAGGGATGGTTTGCCATCAAACTTTTCAAGATAAAGACGGCCATTGGCTTTACCCTCAAGAAGTCGAAAAAGATCTAAAAGGGAATTATGTTACCCTTAAGGGCAACCTCCCTGTGCATGTGGGTCGTTCTGAGAAAATGAGTAAGTCCAAGAAAAATTCAGTTGATCCCCAGTCAATTGTTGATACATATGGCGCCGATGCGGCACGTCTTTTTGTGCTTTCAGATACACCTCCTGAACGGGACTTTGATTGGAGTGAAGAGGGGCTCGAAGGGGCTTGGCGTTACATTAATCGTGTGTGGCGCTTAGGACTCCAAATCATCAATTTGACTGATCGACAAGGAGAAGAAGAGTCGACATTATCTGTGCGAAAAATCATTCATCAATCCATTCGAAAATTTCAGCAAGCATATGAGCGTAATGCCTTTAATAAAGCAATAGCTTTTTTACGTGAACTGACCAATGCTCTTGAAAAAGCTGCAGAGGATGTACAGGTAAGTCGTGAAGTTCTGATAGAAGGGATGACTGTGATCGTGCAGGGGCTCAACCCCATTATTCCTCATTTGACAAGCGAGTTGTGGGAACGTTTAGGTCATGCTGTGAATATGGTTAATGCTCCGTGGCCAATTCCAGATCCGGAGTTAGCAGCTGTGGAAGAAGTAACCATTGCTGTGCAAGTAAATGGTAAAATGCGCGGGTCTTTCCCTGCCGCAGTGGATGCAGATAAATCATTTTTAGAGAAAGAAGCGCTGGCGCTTCCTGCTGTCGTACGTGATATGGCTGGACGTTCTCCACGCAGGCTGATCACAATTCCCAATAGGATTGTGAATATTGTTGTGTAATATCTTTAAAGACGTTGATTATAAGCTCAAAAGAAAGATCAAGGCATGCATAATATCAGCATAAAAAATTTTATTGTTTTTTTGATATTATGTTTTTCCATTACTGGATGTGGTTTCCAACCGCTTATGACAGGCCAACATGCAACACCCCAGCACTTTAATATTAAAATTTCCGGGTCAGGTTATTCAGCTTATAAATTTCGACGAGAATTGGAAAAGCAACTTGCCCTTACGCCCAAGGTTAATGATAAAACCTACGTGTTGGCAGTTTCTGTAAGTGAAGGGTATGTGCCCATTGCCTACGGAACTGACGCAACCGTTTCGCGAAACCAAGTTCAAGCAACAGCTCTTTATACAATTCATGACGGGAACCGCGTAGTGGGTAAAGGGACAGTCACAGCATATAGCAGTTATATTCTCAACTATACAGAAGAATTTAGCACCCGCAGTGCGCAGTCAGCTGCAAGTGAACGCACGCTCTTAAGCTTATCAGAAGAACTGGGACGTGAAGTTATAATGAGAATTCGTACCAGTCCTGATAAGTAAAAAGGGAGTAAATTTTAAAAAATATATATCCCTCTTTTCAAAATATATATCTTAGAATAATTTTTGGCCTTCAGGTACTTTGGGATCAACTGTTATAAGGCAAACATGCCCTTCATTATCAGCGAATCCTACCAGAAGAAATTCTGACATAAATCCAGCAATATTTCGTGGTTCTAAATTCACACATCCCACAACCAAACGTCCAATAAGTCCCTCTGGAGTGTAGTGTTTTGTTACTTGCGCTGATGTTTGCTTGATCCCAATTGCTGGCCCAAAATTAACCCAAATTTTGTAAGCAGGTTTTTTGGCACGTGGAAAAAGTTCTACTTTTTCAATGGTTCCAGAGCGGAGCTCAACGTTGCTAAAATCTTCATAAGTGATTGTTTTAATTTTAAAATCCATAAATAAAAATAGTTAACTTTAAACATCGATTCAAGATGTTTTAGGAGATATAAAAAATAAGGAGGCGTGTAAGCCTAACGCTTATAAAGAAAACAGGGGTTAAATAAGTGGCGGCTTTTAATCATAGTTTCAATGTAAGCTGCTGCTCTAAAAAATATCAAGAGAAAATTTCTCATGATTGTAGCGCTGAAAGAATATGAGTAATGAGTTCGCGAATATCAGCGGCCTGGTGAGGGCGTGCTTTAGGATGAGGGCTGGTCAGACAATCAAGGAGAGTACCCAGGTTAAAAAGATAAATAATTATACGCCAATCTTCTGGGAGAATCATCCCTCCTTTTTGCAGACCTTTAATAAAGGATTCTTCAAATACAGATGGCATTTTATGGGCATAGCGCACCATGTTCGCAACATCCAATAACCAATCTCCTGCGTGAGCAAATTCCCAATCTAGAATGGCATTGAGCGACCATATTCCGTCTTTTTTATCTACCATAATATTTGCTGGATCATAATCTCCATGAACAAGCGAGAAAGACGAAGGGAGGTGTAAGGAATGGGACTGAAATGTTTTATGAATCTTTTGAATGACGGTCTTTCCCAGTTCATTTTGAGCACGCGTATTTTGTAAGCATTTTTCTACATACTTTAAAAAATCGTCTCCATAATTCTGATTTATAACGGCAAGATCTTCATCAAAAAACCCAGCATGAGGAAAATGATAGGAGTGAAAGACCGATACCATATATCCTGTATCTTCCATGACATCTTTCCATGTAGATGCAGGATGATGTAAGAGAAGATCACGCAACAAAATTCCTGACTTAAACTCTACCAGTGCATAGGTGTGTCCATGTGAATTTCCCACAAAATATACTTCTGGGACCGGAATTTTTAAATGAATTAATTGAGCTAATTTTTGTTCACGGTAGGCTGCCTTTTCATCTCGTATGTAAATACGCAAAAGAACTGTGCTCGGTTCATTCGAAAGAGTAAGTTTGATATTTAAATTTGCGCACCCTTGTGAAATAACTTCATAGGCGAGAATCTTTTCATTTGGACGTGCCTGCTCTACCATAGATTGAATGGTATGGGGGTTCACTTGGATATTTTGCGCAATTGTTTCCCAGTTTTTTTTGAACATATTTTAAACCAACTGTTAGGACATATAAATAGTTCTAAGAGAGCTTACTTAATAGAATATTAACGGACGAATATTTTTAATTTTGAGGGTCTCTTGCATAATGCCAGCATTCATTTTTTTATTCCTTAACGATGGAAGGAGAGGCTCTCCGCTCTCCTTCCATTGTATAAGAATTATGCTTTGTGAGCGAGCATCATTTTATTGACGCATGCCATAAAAATGATTATTCCGCAAAAGTATAAGGGCATAAGCCATAGGGTCCCATTGTGAGAATATCCCATTCCCCCAGTAAAAAGAGATACCCCTATGTAGTAGGAGAACCCAAATAGAGAGGAGGCTGTTCCGACACATCTTTTGTATTCTTTTAGAGCTAATGACAGGGAGTTTGAAGTCACTAAGGTAATCCCTGCCATAATTATCATTATTGAAAGGATGCTTCCTAAAATAATGATTGATCTAGAAAGAAAAAACATGGTGAGGCATAAAAATGTAAAACCCCCGCAGGCCATAATCATTAAACCATATTTTAGTATCGTTTCAGAGCTGCAGTGATTATGTAATTTACGACCAATCAAACCACTACAGAAAGATGCAATAGCAATCCCAAAGAAAGAGAATCCATATTGTCTTGGGGTAATTTCCAAAAGTTCAATAAGGTAAAAAGGTCCTTCAGCATAGTAACTGAAGATAATTCCATTGGCTGCAGCAACTAAAATTCCAAATCCGATCGCGCGTTTATCGCGACACAATTTAAGAAAAGTTGCGCTTAAGCTCACGCGTTCACGTCTTTCTGCTATATGCGTTTCTGACAGAAATAAAACAATGGAAATAAGAGCTACCCCTCCAAATCCAATCAAAAATATAAATATGGTGGCCCATCCCCATTTCTGATCAATGGTTCCTCCAATTATAGGTCCGAGTGCTGGAAAAAGAGAAAGAGTTCCTCCAATTGTAGAGTAAATTTTTCCTAACGCAATGCCTTGAAAAGTATCTCGACATATGGCTTGTCCTAAGACACTCCCCACGCTGCCACCCAGCGCTTGGATAAAACGACAGATCATAAGTGAAGTTATAGAGTCTGCTAAGTAACACCCGAGGCATCCTAAAATATAAATGATCAGCCCTGCAATTAAGCAAGGTTTGTGTCCGCATTTATCGGACAGGTTGCCCCAAATAAATGTGCCAATTGCAAATCCAAGTAAGTAAATAGTGAGCGTATATTCTACCCATGATTCGCTTACAGATAAAGCTGAGGCAATATCTGGGAGAGAGGGAGTATAAACAGTTTCGGAAAAAAGAGGTAACCCAACAATTAAAATAATGAGCCAGATTGGCGGTATAACTTGTTGTTTCATAATAAAAAAATCCTTGTAAATTTAAAATAAAAATTTGGCAATAAAAATGCGTCTCTTCATGTGAAGAGGTTTAAATGATTCAAATTTTTACTTAAACAACAACAATTTTTTTCATGAAAACCAACGTTAAATCTATAAAAGAAGTACAAAATACTCTTTGTATATGGGGATAAAGAAAGCAAGTGTCAATGCTTTTTTCTCTGTCTCACATTCGCTCAATCTGTGATGTAGCAATTTCAAAGGGGAGTAGCGCCTCCGCCGTCACTGCGAGTGCAATGAAGCAGTCCATGTACTATTAATACATGGATTGCCGTGGCCTTCGGCCTCACAATGACAGAAAGAGATGGGGCCTCGCAAAGACAATGCACCCCCACCGTCACTGCGAACGCAGTGAAGCAGTCCATGCATTCAAAATAAAATACATGGATCACCACGCTCCCTACGGTCGCTCGTGATGACTGAGTATGAATAGTCATTCCCGTGAAAGCGGAAAACCAGGAGATGCATCTTTCTTGCCCCTTCCTTTCTTCTCTTCTTTTCTTTCTTCTT
>VGEY01000029.1 GCA_016869075.1 Alphaproteobacteria bacterium | reverse complement strand
AAATGGGAAAAAAGAGCTCTTAAAAGCCAGAAAATCAAATTAATTTACAAAAACTGAGGGAATACAAGAGGCTATAGATTTAGAAACTAAGCTGAGAAGAGTTCAGTGCAATCGCCATGTTCCAAGAACTGATCAAGAGAACCTCCTATAAGTTTGGGCCACCAAAGGTATGTCTCTCTTAAACACGTTCATTTGAAGGAGGCTCGGAAGCAAAGGAATCCTTTGCTTCCTCATTTTCCTTCTTTTTGTGTGATGTTTGAGAAGACTCCTTCTGGAAATCCTTGGGGTATTTTTTGTCTTTAATTGGTTCATTTTGCCTTTGCGGCAAGTTGATACATCATGCCCAAAATCCAAGATAGAAGACCCTCTCAAGCATTCACACTCTAACTTCTATAAAGAATAAAGAGACAGTGAATGATACAAATTTTGCCTTTAGATGGGACGCCGCCTCAATACTTTGAAAGTTTCAAGGAACTTTTTGTGGAGCTTACGACAGCAGGAAACTCGAAGCTTCTGGATGATCAATATGATTTTGTGCGCTTGGATTGGAGCTTTACGGTCTATCCTCCTAAACGGGTTGTCGTTCTCCATGCCCATACCAAAGTCCCATGCGGGGCGATGCAAGAAGCCGTCGAGGATAATCTCCCCTTGATCGAGATCTGTGCCGGAGATTACAAAAACCCCCAATATATCGTCCTGACTGCCAACGTTGATATGGACTACCTGAAGAAAAAGTGGTGCATCGATTACTGTACATTTCATCATGTGCTTGTAAAGGAGGTTTAACAAATCAACTTAGCTTTTAAAAGGGTACTGAGGGTATTATTTTGTGAATCAGTCTCTTTTGATTATTTCAATAGTTCAATCAAAAATTTTAGTAGTGAAGAGTCACCGCAAAAATGTAAAAACTACCAGCCTATCCTTTAAATTTTAATATGGCACAGTGATCTAAGTGATTTGTGAGGAGATTCACTTGGACATCTGCCAGATTAACACTATTCATGCTCCGTAAGATGTCTCCATGTGCAATAAAGTTCCTTCCATCACGTAATTTTTCCACGGCTGTAATTTCGGCTATAGGAGGCACGGCTTCCCTTAGTGTCCATTCCTTTAAAGCCCCAATACCAACACTGAGAGAATATACAGAAGCTAAGTACGTTACAGCATTATTTCGAAGTGCGGCACCCAACTGTAACGTATGCGCACTGCGATAAAAACGCTCCATTACTTCATTTCCAAATGTTAAAAATTTAGGAGTTATTTTTTTTGGAAAATTGAAGCGCAAGCCACTTTGAATTAGTTCATGTTGAAAGATTCTCAAGCCTTCCGGGTTTAAATTAACATAACCATACTCATCTAAAACCCCATAAGTATTATGCAATTCTCCGGACTTTGCTTTGAAGGCGATAACCTTAGGATCACTTGGTGAAAGGTTTTCGTAAGCGAATCGTGCAGGAATGGTTGCCATTTCTTGCATCATGCGAGCTTCAAAATTAGGTCCATGAGCAAGCTCATGAAGATGATGGGAAGTCCGTACAAACATACGTTTTGCAAGATCTCTTCGAGCTGCTTGTGCTAGATCTTTTGTATTGTCAAACGGAAGAGCTTGCCGGACATGTCGTGTCACCATCATCTCTGGTCTAAAGCGACTAAAGATGGGGGATATTGTGCGAAAGTCTAATCCATTAGCTAAAGAAGTATGTACAAATCGGTTGGTGTTTTCTACTGTTAAAAAAGCTTGATGCATGTTTAAAAGCGCAAAACAAAAATTCACTATATCGGGAGTTTTAAAATGAGCTATGGCTGTGCTAATTAATAAATTTCTCTCACTGACAGAAAGATGTACCGCTTCACGTCTTAATCGATCCCACAGATATGTTTCTACACTTTCGTATGAGGCAAGAAATTTTTGAGCCTCAGTCTTTTTAGTTGAGTTTGTGAGAGTTGGAATAAGATTTTTTAAATCATTAATTTTTGACACTAGTTCACCTACGCAAGCATGACTTACGGAAACAGTCCCATTAATTAGCTTTCCCCATAATTCAGCCCCTCCATTAAAGAGTGCAGTTTGTCGAAAAACCTTTTTAACGGCTGGATCAAGAGACACAATTTCAGCTCTTTTAACCACGCCGTATAAAGGGCTTGCCAACAATTCATTTTGTAGCCAAATTTCAAAAACTCCCTGTGCATCATTAGTCCATATAATAAGCTTCGCGTCAGATACTCTTTTAGCTAAGATTTTTAATTCCTCTTGCCAATCTTTAAAGTTAACAGACGTATTGCTACCATCAACAAGACCTGCAAAATAAGCATCAAAACCATGTTCATCTTGATGTTCAATTGCGTCTCTACAATGTACTAACTCTTCCCACGGAATAGTCGGCATGGAGTGACGCACAAAACGAGATAGGTTTTTATTTGTTGCCAATTCCCCAATTTGGATCATTCCCGCTAGAAAAGCTTCTCTTTGTTCACTATTAGTAAAGGCAGGGATATCTAAAATAACTTTTACTGCGTCTTCAATGCGACCAAGAGTTAGATAATCATGGGCCATGGAAGAAAGAGAGCATAATCCCCTCATTCTTTGAGGGGGTACTTTTCCTTTTATTGCTTTTAGCACTTGGGCTTTGGCGCCTCCTGATACTAAGCTTAATTTATCGAGACTGGTATTAATGACTTTCAGGTCATCTGCATAACCGACAATCCCTCGCTCATCAATAGGTTTTCCCTGACGCATGGCGTCTAAATCATCTATTAACACAAAGGCATTTCTAAGAACCGGAATTTCTCTTTCAAGAATTTGGTCAACCATTTGCCGATAAGCTGATCCATCTGTTAAATTAAAAAGTGTTTGACGATAATGAAATACTTGGGCAACCCGATCAAAAGAAAACAAACTAAAAGGTAGTTGAGTATTCCCGTCCCATTGCTCAATAAAAACATCGTAACGAGTTTTAAAATTTGGATGTTGCAGGTTAACAATATCGCATATATCAACGATTAACTCCGCAAAATGATGAGTTGCGCTTACAGTTTTTGTTCCATGATGCTGCTTTCCTTGTTCGATGAACTCTAAGATTTCATTTGCTTGTGTAAATTGAAAGTCTGGGCGTTTTAGTAAAGAACGTGTTTCTCGCAAAACTTTAAGTTTGCCAACAACAAACAGATCACATTCCTCAGGCCAAGATGCAGCCTTTACTGGTAAGTGAAGCACAAAAAACACTAAAATATAATATGAAAAACGGAAGTAAGATAATTTAAATTGAATGCCCATAGAAATTTTTCTCCCCATTAAGGAGTACACAGAATATCATAACCTCGATTAAAAAACATTCAAAAATACGGCATACCCCTATTATCCTATCTTAACTCCCTACGATCATCATACCTCATGAATATGTACTTTATTTAATCAATGTTAGCTCTGTGGAGATTATAAGGAGAACGTGGTAGAACTGCCTCAAGTAAGCAAAAACAATAATAATGCATGAATTTTAAATGAAAATCCTTGCAATTCGACATAATAATCCTATATTGTGAGATGTAGGAGAAGAAATATGAATGCTCTTCAGTCAGTAAAAACTCATTTGAGGCCAGGAAAGGTCTATAGAAGGAGCGACCTAACAAAATGGTCAAATGCTGTTGATCGTCATTTGAATCAACTTCAAAAGGATGAAGTCTTGCTCAAGGTAGCTTCTGGGATGTATCTTTGCCCCAAAAGAACTGTCTTTGGAAAGGTTCCCGCCAAAGATGATAAGCTCATCGAACGATTCTTAAGAGATTCTCGTTTTTTATTAGCGCCCCCCAATGCATACAATGCCTTGGGGGTTGGAACAACACAGCTTTATAATGAAACGGTTGTCTATAATCATAAGCGTCACGGTCGCTTTAAGCTCGGAAATCGTTACTTCCGCTTTGCTATGAAGCATCATTTTCCCGTCAAACTAAGCAAGGAATTCCTGCTTGTGGATTTAGTTGATAACTTGCAACGTTTAATGGAAGACCGCGAAAAGGTGCTGAGACTAGTGGCAAAGAAAGCGCATACTTTGGATCCGAAAGCTCTTCTTAGGGCCGTTAGAGACTATGGCGGCGTCAAAGCCAGAAAATTCTTTGGTGGCATTTTAAATGACAAAAAGGCAGCGTATGTCCCTTAAATATTTGCATGAACATCCTGAGTTTTCGGATTTGCTCGCAATCGTTGCAAATGAAGAATCCATAGACCCCCCAAGCCTTATTGAAAAAGATTATTGGATTATGCACTGCCTCTTTGGACTTCAGGCAAACAATTTGAAATTTCAGATGAAAGGCGGCACTTCGCTCTCAAAGGGGTTTGGTTTGATAAATCGATTTTCTGAAGATATCGATATTCAGATTGAACCGCCTGTTCATATGAAGGTTTATACAGGAAGAAACCAGGACAAACCCCCACACATAAGGAGTCGTTTCGATTTTATGACTGGCTGGCTGAAAACATTAAGATAGATGGCATAACCGCAGAGCGCGATCGAGAGTTTGATGATGAGAAAGCAAGAAGCGGAGGTATCAGACTATTCTATACGACGACATAAGATTACCCAGAAGATTTAAAGGAAGGTATTCTTCTTGAAGTTGGATTTGATGATGTGACGCCAAATTCCCAGAGAAACATCAGTTCCTGGGCATATGACTACGCTTCTGGAAAGGTAGAGATAAAGGACAACCGAGCAATAGCTGTGGCATGCTACCATCCAGGATATACCCTCGTTGAAAAGCTTCAGACAGTATCGACAAAGTATCGTAAACAACAGAAATCAGGGGGCTTCCCCGAAAATTTCATGAGGCATAATTATGATATTTTTTGCTTATTACAAGATAAAGGCATACAAGGATTTATTTCCTCCCCGGAGTATATTGTACACAAGGAAAAGAGATTTAGAGAAGCTGATAATCAAATCATTGCTCAGAACGAAGCCTTTGTTCTCAGTGATTTGAAGACGCGTGCACTTTACGAAGGTGAATACCAAAAAAGCACGACGCTCTATTACAGAGAAAAGCCATCCTTTGAAAGCATCTTGAGCCTTATACGAGAATATTCAGATAGGTTGTGAGTATGACTCATCTTTGGCAGGGAATTGTAGAAAGCCTCTATTAGGATCCTGATCCCTACCATTGAATGGATTACATCAAGGAAAAAGATTCATTGACTGGTGTAGCTTTTACTATCTGTTAGTGAATGATTAAGGGGGACATCAAATTTCCGTAACGCCTTATATCAAAATAGAAAACAATCAACAGATAGGAGCCGTTAGGACTGTTTTGCTAAACTAAGCTATAGAAAGATCCCTGAAAGAGAGTTGTGCGATCTATCAGAATTTTAAAGGCCTCTTGTCCTAGATAGAACTAGAATTAGTCTTCTATGCTTTTCTCGCATTTACAGTTTTTTCCACGATTATAGTTTTTATATCTCTTGCACTTATCATTTTCTTTTGAGAATGCTCCCACGCAGCACCTATAACAATCGATTATGCAGTGTAGTTCAGAATCGGGTGGTTGGTTTGGATTAAATTGCATTTGGGCTGAAACATCTGATTGTTTACATGGTTCCATATTTTTATTTAGTAAATCTTCAGAGAAGCAATCGCTTGTAATGAGAAATAGTAAAACGAGGATATGTAACATACGCTTAATCCCTAATATATTGTATTTTGAATGGACAACTCTCATAGTCTACTTCACCAATAGGGAGATCTTCTGACAGGACATTAAATGTTATATGTTTCTTTCCAGAACCATTAATAAATTTATAAATTCGGCGAGTATCTTTATCATTTTGTATCTCAATATGGCCATTAGGATCATATACAAGAATTTGTTGGCTCTGTTTTATCACTGAATCAAAAGAAATAACTATTTTATATACTTTTATTTTAGATATATTGGACGGAATGTTTGTCTCCATAATATTGCAGTTATTTGCTATTGGAAGAAGAGGTTGGTTTGCCCATTTTGATGCCCACCTGTACCAATCAGGTGAAATAAATGAAATTATATAGAAGATTAGAGCAACAAACATCAAACTTGTAAAAGCATTACCAAAACTTCTTGCAATGAAAAGGAAAAAAATTCTTACAACATGTTCAAAACAATCTTTGAGATTTTTGCAAGGATCTCTCATGAAAATTATCCCATAAGGCGAATCTTTAAACAATTATAGGGATGCTATTGGTTAATAACCTCTTAAAACATTTAAGGAACGTAAAGTTAAGCATTTTTTCAAAACATAAGGGACAGCACTATTTCTTCTCGTAAGGGGGTGGATTCCTCCCCCCTTACCCCCCATTAAATTTTCAATCTAGATGTATTTTAAAAACAAAAAAGTAATATCCCCACCATTATACATTTCGAAAATTTGAGAAATGCACCTGCTTACAATTGAAGCGATAAAGAATGTTCAAGTTAGGACGTTGTGATTACAAGCAAGGTGGGATCCATTAGTTTATTTAGAAGATCCGTCTTACTTCTACTGGTACAAATATGGTACAAATACAAATTCAGAGGGGGGTAAAAAGTAGCAATTTTTTAAGGACTATAAATCCAAAATAATTCAATAAAATCAATGGCGGATGGGGTGGGATTTGAACCCACGAAGGAGTTGCCCCCTTGCCGGTTTTCAAGACCGGAATATTGGTGAATCTCTGAGCTTATCGTTTCTTCTCAAAATTTATATAACTATATGAAACTAGTTAATAAAAATGGGAACTTATGGCATCATTGAAATTGTTGAAATCACTCTCACACTTCCTTTATTGGTACATATATGGTACATATTTTAAAAGGGGAGAGATAAATGCCGAAATTTACCAAGAGCTATTTAGAAGCCTTAAAGCCAGAAGAGAAGTACTATGAAGTTTGGGATACGGAAATTAAAGGCTTGGGATGTAGGGTTCATTCGACTGGAAACAAGACCTACTATTTTATTTACCGCTACAACAAAGACACACGCAAACAGCGGCTCAAGGTGGGTGTTCATGGCCATATTACGTGTGACATTGCGCGGGAAATTGTTCGAGGGTGGATGGGCGATCTGGCTCGAGGGATTGATCCCAAGAAACGCAACAAAAAAGAAGCCTATGTTGGAAAGCAATTTATTACGATGGAGGCATTTTTAGACCTCTTTGTCGAAAAATATAAGAAGGTTCACAACAAACCGAGCACCATAAAAAAGGATGTCGAGAGAATTAATAGTGCGATTATTCCTTTTTTGGGGAGGGTAAAAGTTTCTGAAGTGACTCAAGAAGATATTGTAAAATTTCAAGATCATCTCAAGAATGTTCCAGGACAATTCAATCGCTGTCACGCTCTTTTAAGAAAAGCTTTTAATCTCGCTGAGCTGTGGGGGCACCGACCTAAGAATTGTAATCCATGCTATGGAATTCAGAGGTTCATTGAGAAAAAGAAAGAACGCTTTTTATTAGAAGAAGAACTTGCCAGATTAGACGACGTTTTGAAGGCACAAGATTCTGTCAAGGTGACTTCTCCTTATTCCCTAGCTGCTATTCGGATGCTGATGTACACAGGTTGTCGGCTTAGTGAAATTCTGACATTAAAATGGGAAGATGTTTTTTTGAGAGAAGGCTATATCCATTTGAAAGACAGCAAAACAGGTGAAAAACGAATCCCCCTGAATGAGTCAGCCAAAACTGTTTTAGCTAGCTTAAGTCAGGAAAAAGGAAATCCTTACATTTTTGTGGGCTCTAAGCCAGGGACTTGTTTAGTGACGCTTCAAGATGCTTGGAGTAAGATTCGCTCGTTGGCAAATCTTGAAGACGTGCGAATTCACGATTTGCGTCATACCTTCGCATCCCTAGCTATCAAACAGGGGGTTGATCTTTACACTGTTTCAAAACTGTTAGGACATAAAAACATTGCCACGACGACAAGGTACGCACATTTGGAGATGAAGCAACTGCTGAAAGCAACAAATGTCGTTGATCAAATTTGGCAGGAGAGAAGCTAATTTAGGGCGTACAAACTCTTAAATTTGATTTCTAGTATGCCTCCTTTCTACGAAACCAACCCTGAGATCTGCGAAATTACACGTTGAATGAGAAATTAATATAATCACTGCAGGCACGTTGTCGCAATGATAGGTAAGTCTCTTGTGTATATTTTTAGCTGATTTATACTTATAACTTATCAATCGTCTTAAGTCACATTCACTTACAATGTCGGAAGTTTATGGAGGGGGTAATGGGTTTTTTAAAAAATTTAGTAGTGATTATTTTGTTCTGTTTAACCAATGTGGCTTATTCTTCTCAGTCTAGAGACCATAACGTGCAAGGTGATACGGATAAGGTCTCCTCACATACGTCTCTAAAAAAGCCTTATTCAATACTTTTAATCGAAGAGGGAGAGAATAGCCTAGGAATCTATCACTCAGAGACCAGAGTAGAAATTGGACGCGTAAAGCTCAATTTTTACCCCCATGAAATCGAAGTATCAGAAGATATGAAAAGAGCTTACGTTTCTAACTTTGGTATTCGAGACTATGATGCAAAAATAGGATACCCAGGCAATAGTATATCTATAATTGATCTCGAGAACTTTTGTGAGATTGATCGCTTATATACTACCTATCAAGGAAAGAACTATTGGGGTCCTCATGGTCTGAAATTACACCCTGATGTTAAGCGTTTATATGTAAACGTTGAATGTGTAAACGGTCGGTACCCTACTTCAAATGCGCCCCAAGAATCAATGATGCTTATTTTTGATCTGGACAGCGGGAAACCTATAATAGGATGGCGACCTCCGTCTTCGAATCCTGACTCCCAAACAAAGGGCTATCCCCTTTTAGCAGGGACTCATAATTTTATATTTTCTCCTCACCAAACAGAAAGATTAAAACCAACTTATAGAGACTTATGGTATTACGCTGGGCAAAATGGTGTAACGCGCATCAATTCAGATACGGGCGCTGTAATAAGACACTATCCGACAAATATCGAGCAACCACACGGTGAAGGAAAAACATTTAACGGAGCTGTTAGAGGTCTTGCATTTAATTCTCAAGGAACCCGTCTTTTGGTATCTGCTAAAAATGAAATATCAATTATAGATGTTACCGTCGGCAGCAGCAGTTATGGAGATATTATACAACAAATTAGAGACTTAGGTGTTGGGCAATTATTTTATTCCAGGTTTGTGCCTGGGACGAACTTAATTTTGGCTCCTGCTGCACGAGAAAGCCAAGTTCTAGTCATAGATACACAACCCTCTCTCCGTGATGAAGAAAGGGTTATTCGGCGAATTGTCACAGGTGTCGACCCTCTCCAAGTTATGATATCCCCTTTTGAAGATGAAAGAAGAGCTTTCATAACGAATGCAAATAGTTCGTGGGTTTCGGAAATAGACCTAAAAACAATGCAATTAAATTCTCGGAATATTCGTACTAAAGGAGGAGCTAACGGAATCGCATTTTCAAATATTCATCCTTGCTCTCTTCCACTTTCCCTCAAACTTGGTGTGTGCTTGCCCTTCACGGGTCAATATGCAGCAGAAGGAAGAGAATGTTTCTTGGGAGTTCAATTTTGGCAAGAAGTCATTAATAAAGCGGGAGGAATCGTTGTTAATGGAGAAAGGTATGAAATAGAGATATGTTATGAAGATACCCGCTCAACAGAAAATGATGAAGAACTTCGCGGTAGAGTCACCGAATTCTTAAAAAAATACCCATCTAGGGGGAAAAATGAAGGTATCTTGGCAATGTTCGGGACTTATCCCCCTTCAGCAAACTTAATAGTTGCTCAAATATTAAAATTAAGACAGTTACCATTGATTACATCAACTGGGAGAGAACCCTATTTGTTTAGTGAGGGTTTGACGAATATTTTCGGTATTTCTCCTTTAAGGAAATCACCTGATCTCATCGGAACTTTCCAAGCGATTTATAAAGATACAAACCCTAAACCAAGAACGGCTATGATTTTATCCTGTGATTTAGTCGAGTCTATAGAAGAGGCCAAAGCTTTAGCGTTTTACCTTACCAGCAATGGCATTAAGGTTCTTTCACCTTTGTCTGTTGATGGAAGCGATGTTTCACCAATAATCCCCTACAAACACTGTCGAGCATATCAACAATCGGACGAGCTAAGAGAGTTAAATGCATTGTTAGCAAAAATCGCCATTGCTGCGCGAGAAAATTGCCAATATTATCCCGATTTACTCTTTATTTCAGGACATAGGAAAGAATCTGCCACTATTATTAACACATGTGCTCAACAGGATTTTACCTATGGGGCTCTTGCTTTAAATGCTGGAATAACAAGTCATTTCTTTCTTAACCAAGTAACTGCACCGGTTGAAAATTTATTGGGAACAGTTTGTTGGTCTGAAAACTGTTCTGAATTTGCCAAAGATCGGTTGGTGGCATCTTCAGACTTTCAAAGAGTATTTTATGATAGATATAGTGAAGATCC
>VGEY01000028.1 GCA_016869075.1 Alphaproteobacteria bacterium | reverse complement strand
AGAACTCGGTCATGAGGGCTATGTAGAGTTAGGTCGCAAAGGTGGGCAGGCTCGTGCAGAAGAGCTCGGCCATGAGGGCTATGTAGAGTTAGGTCGCAAAGGCGGTCAGGCTCGTGCAGAAGAACTCGGTCATGAGGGCTACGTCGAGTTAGGTCGCAAAGGTGGTCAGGCTCGTGCTGAAGAACTCGGACATGAGGGATACGTAGAGTTGGGTCGCAAGGGTGGATCCGCTCAACATGACTCCCGTCCTGGTAGATCACGTAATGAAGACGATGACGATAATCGTCAAGGGAAGAATGCAAGTTCTGGTCAAGGACGTGGCTTTGCTTCTCAGCCAAAAGAAAAAGTTCGCGAAGCTGCCCGTAAAGGGGGCGAACATTCTCATCAGGGTTCTAGTTCCTCAAGAAATCGTAATGATGAAGAGAACGAAGAATAAATAAAAATATCCTCTCCTCATAGCTCTCTCAATAGGCTGAGAGCTATGAGGGCTGAGAGGGATATAAGTAGAAAGAAAAGTCTGGTTAATTTATCCAATTGTTTTTATAGTGAAAAGAGCATCAAGAGAAAAATTATTGAAAATCATTCAAATTATTTCAATTCAACTGATCTCTTAAATTTACGTCCATAAAAAAAATATGTCATAATCCAATGACCCAACACGAGTTTTAGATATATGAATGAGCAGGTAGCCAGGAAATTAAAGCCCCAATTAGCTGACTACAATCAGCAAATTCCGGCTCCCTCTCTCAACGAAACTCTTGATTCTTCACTGACAATTAAACTCAAAATTCAAAGCATAATGTGGATTTTTGGAGGAATAGCAAGTTTTACCACCGCTGTATCATTATCCAAAGTTTTAAGCCCAAATATTCCAACTCTAGTCATTCTGTTTATGCGGTCTGCCTTTGGGCTTTTCTTTATCACTCCCCTCCTTTTCAAAGAGGGATTAAGCAGCTTGAAGACTGCACGACCTCTGTTGAATGGCTTAAGAGTGATTTTTACCTGTGTGGCTTTGTTTTGCACATATTATGCTTATCGAAATCTTCCTCTTCCCATTGCATCTACTTTGGGGTTTACGGAGCCACTCTTTCTCCTTCTCCTTTCTTGGGCTCTCTTGGGGGAGCATATCAACCTTGTGAAGTGGGTAAGTGTGATTTGTGGTTATTTGGGTGTGCTGCTTATTGCAAAACCCGGCATTAGCCCTATCGATAATGCCATGTATGTTGCCTTGTTTGCTAATCTTTTGGCAAGTTTATCGGTTATATGCCTCAAGAAGCTTTCTAACACTGAATCAAATTCAACACTTTTATTTTATACTAATTTTGTAACGTTTATTATTAGTAGTGTATTAGCGGCGTTTGTTTGGGAAACGCCGGAACTAACTGAGATTTTTATCTTACTACTTATAGGGTTTTTCGGTATTTCTTATCAATTTTGTTATATTCGAGCAGTCCGTTTGTCTTCAGTTTCTTTCTTAGCGCCTTTTCAATATATCCGCTTAATAATGGCCATAGGGATCGGATTAATATTTTTCAATGAAATCCCAGATCTTTGGGTATTTATGGGGGCGGGCATTATCATTTTATCTACATATGTTGTAGGGCGAATGTCTTAACTCACAAAAAAGGTTTAATTCCTTTTCAAACCCTTATTTAGTAACTTTCAATCTTATTTCCCAGGTGAATTATAATTCTCTTTTAACGTATTAAACATTTTATAAATCACTTAAAAATGAAACGATAGTTATTAGTGGGAATATAAATAGTAAACCACTTTTTGGGAGTATAGAAAGGAGCTTAAGATGGGAAATGATATTAATACAGAATTCGATTCCACGCTCAATGAATCAAAAATGCCTGCTAGCGGGTACAATTCTTCATCCGATGATAATCTAATTGTTATTGGACAAAATGGCGTTATTGCTGGCCTTTTTAAAAATCCAGAAAGAGTAGAAAACATTTATGAGGCTCTTCTGGCACGTGGTTATAAGGATGAAGATGTAACTCTTGTAATGTCTGAATCCACTCGAAATACCTATTTTCCCGAAAATGATGTGGGAAGCTCTATTACAGAAATAGGGAATAAATCATTGGAGGGGTTAGGAGTAGGGGCTGCAGTAGGAGGAACTATTGGTGCCCTAGCTGCTGCTTTAGCGGCTGCAGGCACTTCCTTGGTAATTCCTGGTTTGGGAATTATAGTCGCTGGTTCGTTAGCTGCAAGTTTTGCTGGAGCAGGCGCAGGTGCTGCTGCTGGGGGTCTGGTCGGAGCCTTAGTTGGATGGGGCATCCCTGATGAACAAGCAAAAGCATTAGAGGATGGCATCAAAAAGGGAGGAGCTGTAATAGCTCTTAAAACTAACTCAAAAGAAGAATGCGAAAACATCCGCAAGGAGTGGTTAAGGTATTCAGATAGTAATATTGAAAACTAAGTTATCTAGTTTTGAACGAGCCCTCTTTGCGAGGGCTCGTTTACTTTTTTAATCTACCCCATTAACTTAATTAAAGATAGGGCATTTGTTGGTGCATATGAGCGCGAGGTATTATTAAAATAGATCCAGCTTTCCTTTGGGCTGGTTGCCTTAATTTTTTGTGACCAAAGCAGTAGTTCTTCATTCGAATAGGTTGATGAATAAGTGGCATCTCCATGAAATCTAATATAAATATTACTTTTAAGAGTCACAATGCTCTCAGGCAAATTAATACCACTTGGGGTACAAAAGATAATTTTAGCAGCAGAAAGTTCGTTAAAAACTTTTGAATTCCACCAACTAGGGTGACGAAACTCAATAACATTTTTATAAGTTGTATCTACAATTTTGAGTAGAGATTCAAGCCTTTCTAGGTTGAAGACAAAGCTTTTAGGGAATTGAAATAAAAAACATCCCATCTTGTCTTTTAAAATTTCTCCAAAGTCATAAAATCTTTTAAGGTCTTCATCGATTTGTATAAGTTTTTTAATATGCGTGATTGTTTTATTAATTTTAAGAGAATATTTAAAGCCATTTGGCGCTTTTTGATGCCAATTACGAACAATATTATTAGAAGGGTACCTATAAAAAGTGCTATTTACTTCAACTGTATTAAAAAACTGGGTATAATATGAAAAATATTCTTTAGATGGAAGATTTGTGGGATAAAATGAACCCTCCCATTCTTTATAATACCATCCTGAACACCCAATCATGGTTTTGAAATCTGAAATCTTTTAGACTCCCGTGATGAAATTATTTTTATAACATATGTAAAATATGTAAGGGATTTCGTAATCCAATGCTTGTTGCTCGTTTGTTCTATACTAAGGAAAGCAGTATTATCCTTAGAATAAATGTATAAAATTTAGGTTTGACGAATAAATCCGCTATAGCTTTTTTTTTAATAATTCTATTTATTAAGGTTGATTTGATTATAGCACAATAAAGAGTCAAAAGATAAAATTATACTTACACATAGAATTCTAAATTGGCCATGATATATTTTTATTAAATATTAAGATTGTTTGTTTTAATTTTAAGATAAATATGTTATATGTAATTTCTGATCGTGTTTATTCTTAGAAAATTATAAGCTTATTCTTAGAATATTATAAAGCGTACAGCTTGCTCACCAACAATAAGAAGGACTGTACGATGCAAATACAAAAAAATATTCATTTCACTAATTTTTTTTACGGACAATCTACCCAACATAACAGCCAAGGGCTAGTAAAAAAGCTACTCTGGAGGGAGTTTTTCAATAAAATATTCATAATAATGGGTATATTAGTGATGTGTGGGGCGATTTTAACTGCAATTAAATTCATAAATGTGAGCACAAGACCTCATAGCGATGTAAAGCCGCATTCGATATTTCATTAAGGTAACGAGGGCGATATTTTCTATTCTGCATAAGAATTTGATTTACTTTTTTCAAAGCAACAGCTATGTCATTATTCAAATAAAGAATTATTAAGACGCTGTTGACAAGGCAATAAATTGAGTACTTTTTCCTAATGAGATGCGATATGCGCAGAAATTTGGTGTAGGCAAAAGACGTATTAAATGTGCTTCGGGAGAGTTTAAATTTTTATCCAAGAGCCTTGAAACTTTTAAAAATCCTTCTAGTTGAGTGCTATTTTCTAAGAACTTTCCTGATAAAAAAATGCTTGTCTTATCTCTTCCAATTAAATGATAAGTTTCTTTGTCTAATGTAACTTTATCATTCGTTGCCAATTCTTCAATTTTAAAAGTTACTTCTTCGTTGCGAGGACACCAAGTTGAACCAAAGCAAGGAGGGGAAAGCAAAAACATTATTCCTACAATAATACCTATTTCCTCAATTGCTTTAAGCATTTATTTCACCATGTCTCTGCCATTTCAGTAGTACAAGTATAGAGACAGAGGGGTTAATTATAGATTAACCTGCTGGATGATAAGCTACCAAAGGATGGGGTATTATTGCCGTTCCCGGCGGGATTCGAACCCACTGTTTCTGATTTTTGAAGATTGGGGTAATAATCTATGAAATTATTTAAGATAACATTTTTCTTTTTTATGTTGATTAACTTCTCATATGGACATATAAACGAGCATTTCCCAACTCTTGCAGAGTACAAGCTGATGGGAGATAGACTCTATAACCAAACTAAGATTCATCCGAGAATTAAGCCAAAATATGATGAAGGAGCTTCGAGCGTAGAGGGTTTTATAGACTATCTGCAATCCTCTCTAAGGCATGATGATATCGATACAACGAAGTTGCAAACTTAACTTGATTCGTTAAAAACAAAGCTTATCCCATTATTTGAGTTACTATCGGATGAGCAAAAATTTAATACTGAGCGACAACTTAAAATGGGGACAGTAAGTGATAATACAAGTGCGTATGCACTACCTTCGACAAAAATAGGATCAATTCTAACAATAGATTTGGATATTGCAAAGCTTTGGGATGAAATATTTAAATATATTAATAGATTGCATGAAGAAAAAATAAAAGCGAATGAAGAAGATATTAAACAGCTAGATCGGTATAAATGGAAGAGATGATCTTATTTAATCGTATCAAAAAGTCAGTTGATACTGGACTCCTGCACCTTGACCGTATTTTTGAATCAATTGAAGCTCAAGCAGGGTATTTAAGGCGTAAATAATGGTTCTGCGCGGTAAACCTGTTTGTTCTATAATATTACCTGTAGTTAAACGTATTTTAGCTTGTTCTTTAAAGCAATTGAGTACGGTGGTTGCGACTTCAGAGAGTTTTTTTTCTAACTCAAATCTCTGTTTAGAAACCTTAATTCCTTCAAGGGCTTCATGAAGGATTTTGATCATAAACTTTAGAAAATATTGAATCTTGTAGTCTTTAGGGTTTTGACGGAATTGTCCTTCTGAACATCGATTTAAAACAGTGTAATAATTCTCTTTATGGCGCTCAATATAACGATCGATTGCTAAATAACGAGAGACAGTAGAAATAGCATTTGAGTGAGATTGTAAAAGAGTTAGCAAAAAGAGGCCACGTCCTAGCCGTCCATTTCCGTCTTGAAAGGGATGGATTGCTAGAAAGCGATAGACAAATTCTGAAGCGACAGCAACCGTCCAGGCTGAATGAGGTATAATCTCATTGTACCATTCAACAAGGTCTTTCATCGCAGAGTCTGTGATAGGTCCTGCATCAGCTGTTTGAAACACAACGCGGCTTTTACCCGTCTGAGTGTTGCGTAAGACAACTGAGTTTGATTGCACCTTATATTTCCCCACATAGGGAGAGGCCTGCTTATAAGGTGCCATTAAGGTGTGATGGAGTCCTCGAATCTCGGTTTCCTTTAGGGGCAGTAAGTCATTATATTCTTCGTAAATAAGGAGGAGCATAGAGCGGCATCCAGCCACTTCTTCGATACTTCGTTCTCTATCTTTTGAAAGTTTATCTTCTATTAATATGCGATTCTGATCTAATGCTGTGGTTTTCCCATCTTCAGCAAGGATGGTGTCTAACCAACTCACTTCTGAGTCCGTTAATTGGGCATTTTCAATACGTGTTGAGGCGCCAATCATGCTAATACGGGCATAGCGATGGAGTGCTTGTAGTTCTTCTTGCGAAGAGTTTTGTAAAGAAACATAAGACTCTGCATATGCGTTATCCAGGTTTTTCAATGCTTCTATGAGCTGAGGACTTAATGTGAATGAATGTTCCATGTCCATATTGTGCAATATTGTGCAACATTGTGCAAGAATTTTGTGTCAAAGTTGCACAATCTTGCACAATAACGCTGCATCTCCATGAAAACACTAAAATATTATAGGATCTTAACAAGGAGTTTAAGCGAGGCAATCTATGATTCATTAAGCAGCAGTTGGTAGGGGTATCGTTGGCGTTCCCGGCGGGATTCGAACCCACGGCCTCAAGATTAGGAATCTTGCGCTCTATCCTGCTGAGCTACGGGAACAGGGGGATTTTCTTTTAACGCGCTAAAAGAAAATGCTATTCCCTTTATAGGTGGTATTATTAACTCAAACAAGAATTTTGAAGAAGAGGTCCTTATTTAGCCTTTTTATTCCAATACAAATTCGAAACAAACTGGCGAATATAATCTGTTTCAAAAAGTCCTTCATAGGCAAGAGCTGTTCCTACAAAGAAAGGAATGGCAAGAAAACCTGTGTTGATAAATGTCCCAAGAAGAGTGCCCAAGCCTACGACGCTTCCTACAATGACTTTGATTTGTTGATCAATGCTTAGAATGTTATTTTCAACTTCTGATTCTAAAGGAACGTCCAGATTTTTGCGTTGGTGCTGAAAAGGGAAAACGGTCTTTTGAGTTCTTTCAATGGGGAGCCCTGCACTAATCCAAGCAGGTGTGCCTCCTTGAAGAGTAACTAAATAATCATATCCCGCTTTGGAAAACTGTTGTAAGGCCTCTTGCGCTTGTTCGTCAGAATTACCTGTGATGTATATGGTTGGTAAAAAAGGATATGCAATGCGAATCTTTTCTATAGAAGACTCAGGCTCAAGGGATTCTAAAGGATGGAAAACAGCACCCACAATGTGACCTTTTTCATACTCATCTTGTGTGCGCACATCTAACAATAAAACGCTGTGTCCTAGCGTGATATGCCTATATAGATCATGCGGTGAAATCGTCTGAGAGCTCATAGTGTACTCCTTATTTCTTGTATTACGCGTTTTATATCCTTGATCTTACTTCTGTAGGTGAGTGGATTAATGGCGACGAGACGCTCACTGGCAGAAAGCTTTGCTGCCTGAAATGTTGGGTTTATAAGTATATCTTCAAGTTCGTTTAAAAGTTGAGGGCGTTGAGGAGGAGGCCAAATTGAGAGGTAGCCTAACAGAACTTGTTTAAGGACAACGTTATCCCATTTTACTAAGCTGATTTCTTTTGGATATTGATATTCTGCTTTAGGATGAGCCACAGGAAAGGAATAAAAAACAAAGAGATCTACAGAGGCTGGTCTTTTTTTTGCTAAAGATTTGGCAAAGGTTTCAAAATCGATGAAGACAGGAAGATAAGCTTGGGCCGGGTCTACATAGATGTTGTTTGGATGTGCATCTCCGTGGACCACTGTATTTTGCAATATCTTCTTGCTCGTAGAGGGATCCATGAATTGTTTATGAAGCTCGCCAAAGGCCCTTCCAACTGAGTAAGAAGCTTTAGAAAGCTGTTCTGAAGCTCTATATTCTGCTTTTGGGTCGCCTGATTTAATTGCAGCTGCGAGGTCTTTAGCCAGTTGCATGATAGATTTTCCAGGAGCAATCGTCAGGACAGATAAATAATGGCTAGATTTTGTAGGTAGAAACCTGTCTTTGGTGATGTACTTAAAGTTCAAAAGGTCAAAGGCGATTGCAAAGCTCCCTTTTGGTCGTGTTGCAGATGTCAGAGAGTGTTTCATAAGTTCTGCAGATTGGCGAATAAGGCGTAAGTTTGCTATTTCACTCGTTTTTCGAGAGGTCTCTTTAACGATGTAAGCTGGAACCATCGCATCTGGGTAGGCTGAGGGATATCTCGAGCACTTTTTATTAACTTTCACAAGAAAGAGTTGAGCTGTGTTTGCGCCCCCACCACCAATATCTTTTGCTTCCAAACATTTCGGGTTAGAAAAATCTCTCCCCAAGTTTGAATCTATATCACGCATATCCTTTTTTAGGCTTACAAGAAAGTCAACGAACCTATCGGGTTTGATCTTGCCACTACCTGTCAAAAATTCTGGGTTAACCTTGATCGTGGGTGTATCAAGTGTATTCCAAGTAATGTATGATGTAATATCTTCAGCTGTTTTGCTATCAGGTGCTAACTGATTAAAAAGACTTATAGTGCAAGATTTGTCTTTTTGGCAGGTACTGACGATTTTATCTGGTTTATCCTTGGTTATGATTGTTTGCTTTGTTATACAGCAAGCGCATGCGTTGGCTTGATCATTTCCCCATTTCTTTGAATCACATGAGGTAAAGCGGTCGATAGCTTTTGTGGTATCGCCAATTGTTGCAACGCTGTCAGCGTTAGCAGAATTTGTTATTAAGAGAGAAAATAGCAGTAAAAAGAATAATTTCATCTTTGAATTCAAAGTCCTGAATCAACCATTTTCTTATATTTTACAATGAAATAAATTAAACTTTGGTAAATTTGCTTGTTGTCAGTGGATAAGAATTTAGGGGAGTAAATTTAAATAACAATTATGTAATGATTTAAATTAAAGTAATATTGTAGTGACGAACTCTTGATTTCTAAGAGGCCGCACTAAAAAGTTGAAATAACACAAAAGATGGAAAATATAAGAAGAACTCCCCATGTCATGACAGCAGCAAAAAATCGATAAATTGAAGGACCATCTGTTTTGCGGAGCCCAATTATATGAAGAATACGGCCAACAAGGAGCGTAACTCCTAATACATGCAGCATCCAAGGTCTTCCTCCAATAAGTTCACTTAAAAAGAGAAGAAATAAAGCAAAGGGAACATATTCTGAAAAGTTACCATGAATACGGATAGCTTTTAAAAGGTCTAAGTGACCTCCATCTCCTAAACCAACCTGATATTTAACGCGAAGTTTGGTTACATCGGCGGACAAATATATATAAATAAGACCAAAAATACCTGCATAAAAAATACTAGCATGTAATGCCATGTAGCCCTTCCTCTCAAGCGTTGAGTTGGTTATTGGTCTTCTTCTTTATCATAGTCAATAAAACTAAAGTAGTTCAAGTGCTTTGGAAAAGAGTATTTTTTGTCACAAGACCCTTGACGGCTGAATAGGGAAAAGGATAGAGATTAGATACATTATGGCGGGTGTAGCTCAGCTGGTTAGAGCGCCAGGTTGTGGTTCTGGATGTCGCCGGTTCGATCCCGGTCACTCGCCCCAGAAGATTTGAAGTAAAAAGGGGTTTACTTATCTTCCTCAAGAGTGCTGCTTGATTTCCTTTGAGTGTTTGAGGAGGTCTTTTTTGCAGTATACATGCGTATTCTCCCCTTTTTTTCACCAGCTTCCAATGTTGTTTGAAATGAATAACTATCATTTGTTTCAAAATCTCTCCCATTTTCTCGCCCAAATCTTCGTCGTTTGATTGAAGAGTCACCCCGGCCGAGGGTTGATCCTTTATACCCAGGAGAAGATTTATCTTCTTCTTCATCACTTGCGAGAGAAGGTGGGCAGGAGCTCCATTGGCAGAATAATATAAATAGTAGGATAAACTTTGGCATATCGGTCCTCCGTGACTCTTTTTATAGCTAATCAATTTGAATTTCTAGAGGAAAATATAATTTATATAAGCAAATCGTTTAATGAGACATAGTTGCTCTTGAGAGTGAACTTTTATAGGAAAACGAAAGCAAGACTTAGCCTTTATGAATACAAGCCTTGCTTTTTGTTACTTCCTTCTTAAGTGTTAAAGGCCCCAAGCTGCATGAACTGTAATTGCAGAGCGATAAAGAATAAGAAACCATAAAATCTGTTCATTAATGAGCGTAAACCCAACAATGTCAGCGAGCGTATAGTTCATTCTTTTTAAAAGATTGAGACCATAAAGTGCTTTTTTATCATCAGTTTTCGGCTCACTAAAGGGTGAATGCGCGGTAAGTGCACTTGTATACTGAAGTTGATAGAGCACGAGAAGTGACAGCAGAGAAATAAATAGATTAAAAAATATGGAAAATGAACCCGGTTGTATAATGAGAGTTCCTCCCATAAATGCCCACATTAAAACACCAAGAATATGTATACGTTTAATTTTTTTTGTAGCAGGGGAATGACAGGACATGTAGAGAAACGATAAAAGGTAAGCAATAGAAATGCTCAAATAAAAAACGCCTGTGTCTTTAATGAATTTTATAGCTTCTTCTGGAGATGAAACGTAACCAAGCCATTCACAGTTAAAACAAGACATAGTATTACTCCTATAGTTGTTTGGATACAAAGTGAGTTAAAGTTTGATCGAGATACTCAGGAACAATCAGCTGGGTAGAAGGACTAATCTCTGAGAGAATATCAATAATATCTTTGCGAGATAAAGCTATACAACCTTCAGTGGGTGTTTGGGCCTCATTCATAAGATGAATAAAAATGGCGCTTCCTTTTGGAGGAATTGAGGGAGAGTCATTATAACCTACTACTAGCAAGATATCGTAGACATTGTCTTCTCTCCATAAAACTTCATGATGAGAAGGGTAAGGTATTTTAATCAAACAATTGTAAAATGGATCAGTAGGATCATCACACCACCCATCAATGGGCGTCAAGCTCACCATTTGGAGTGCGCAAGGGAAGGGACGTATCCTGTCGGGTCGATAAAGGACTTGGCGTAAAGGAAAAATCCCAATTGGTGTTGCATAATCTCCTTCAACCTTATCTGAACGAATGCCTCCATGTCCTGTACGACATTGATATATCTTTCCGCACCATTCAAGTGTGGTAGGGGAAGTTAAAACCAAATTATCCTTCGGATCAGCCATTCAATATTAATCCTCACCATGATCTTTTGAAAACGCAGGCTTTCCATCATAAACGTGTAATTTTTCAAGATGTGTCCACTGATAATGTTGGGAAAGGAGCTTTAGCAATTCATGAATTTGGGTGTCTTTAATTTCATCATTCTCACGAGCTAAAAAGCGACAACAGAGCAAATCAGTCGTATCTATTTTAGGACCTGGGGAAGTTGGAAAAACTTTTACGCCACGACAGGAAACACTTGAGAGAGTAAAAGATGTACCAGACGTTGTTTCTTTAAGGGCTGTTCCCAGTTTTTCAGCAGGGGTTGCTGATTCGATAAACACATCAATTCCCCTTATAGAGCGGGCCTGAGCTTTAACAAAGTCTGGAGCTGATGAAACATGAGGCAGCTGAATAGGTTTATACACTCGCTTTTTATAATCAGGAAAATTCTTTCCTAAATTGCGCAGAATAGTATCTGTAAATTCAGATGTAGAAGCTGGTGAGGTATCTGTGACGATGTCACGCGTCATTATTTTATCCAGCGCGAGCGTGCAATAAAGTGCGTGTTCAATTTTATGTGCTGCCTCAAACTCTTTGAGGTGACGGAGCATCATGACGCCAGAAAGAAGAACAGCAGTTGGGTTAATGGTGTTCTTCCCTGCATATTTTGGGGCTGATCCATGAACAGCTTCAAAAATGGAAAAATGATCTCCAATATTAGCACCAGGAGCAAAGCCAAGCCCCCCAATGAGTGCAGAACCTAAATCACTTAAGATATCCCCATTCATATTGGTTGTTACAATAACATCAAATTGCTCGGGAATTTTCACAAGTTGATGGGCACAGTTATCTACAATAATATGGGAAGCTTTAATGTCCGGATATTCAAGAGCCACTTCTTCAAATGTGCGTTTCATCAAACCTTCGGTAAGTTTCATAATGTTAGCTTTGGTAGCACAATGGACAGTTTGGCGGCCTTCGCTGCGCGCAAACTCAAAGGCGAGTCGGACAATTTTTTCACATCCTTTTCTAGAGATGAGCTTTAAGCATTGTGCCGTTCCAGGTGTTTGCATATGTTCAATGCCAGCGTAAAGATCTTCAACATTCTCACGAACGATAACAATATCTATGCCGCGTCCTGAATGGGGGGTGATGACCCCTGGAATTTCATGAACAGGTCGTATATTTCCATAGGTGTCAAACATTTTACGCAACGTAACGTTGGCACTTTTCTCACCAAACCCCACGGGTGTTTCTAAAGGTCCTTTTAGGGCAACCTTGTTGCGAAGAATAGAATCGATGGTTTCTTGAGGAAGCCCAGTGGAGAGACCTTTTTTAAAAACCTCTGCGCCCGCTTCACAGACTTCCCAATTAATTTTGACGCCCGTTGCGTCAATGATTTTGCGTGTCGCTTTCACGACCTCGGGGCCAATCCCATCCCCTTCAATGAGCGTAACAGTATGTGAAGATGTCATTTGAAGCAAAACTTCCCTAAAAGGGCTTAATATATGTTAAATTATAAGCAATTTTTAAATTTGAGCAACCCCTCGTTGTTTTAGACTGACGAGGTAGAGAAGTTTACCTTAATCAATATTATTTATTGTCTGCACAAACTCTTCTTCTGAAAGGGTTTTTATGCCCAATTCTTGAGCGGCTTTGGCCTTGCTGCCGGCATCAGCACCAACGATGACATAATCTGTTTTGCTCGTGACACTGCCAGTGACTTTAGCTCCCAATCTTTCTGCACGGGCCTTTGCTTCAGCGCGGCTTAACGTCGACAAGGTTCCTGTGAAGACAATGATTTTGCCTGTCAAAGGAGAAGCAATGGGGGCTTCGGAATAAAATTCTTGAATGGTAAGAATTTGCCTGAGCGTGTCAACAATTTGAATGTTGTGATCTTTAGTAAAAAAAGTAACAAGATCAGTTGCCATGCGAGCCCCAATTCCTTCAAGAGCTAGAAGGTCCTTCCAAGCATCTGAGTTTTGATCACTGGCTTGAATAATTTGGTGACGCAAATGTTCCAAAGAATGATAGTGTTTAGCCAGAAGTTTTGCCGTAACAGCTCCTACTTGTGGAATACCCAAGGCATAAATAAACCGATCCAAAGAGATAGTGCGCCGCTGGTTAATGGCATGAAAAAGATTTGAAGCAGATTGCTCACCCCACCCCTCCTTATTTTTTAAAGGGGTTAAAGAGTGTAGGTCTCGTTCTTCAAGGGTAAATATGTCTGGCGGTGTTCGAATAAGCCCTTCTTGGAAAAAGGCTTCAATATGCTTTTCTCCCAAGCCTTCAATATCAAAAGCATGACGAGAGACAAAATGCTTTAAGCGTTCTACAGCTTGAGCAGGGCATACAAGCCCATCAATACACCGGCGCGCGGCCTCTCCTTCAATTCTAATTGCTTCACTTCCGCATGCAGGGCAAGTATTTGGGAAAGTAAATATCTGAGAATGTGGCGTGCGCTTTTGAGGAATAGACCGTAAAACTTGAGGAATAACGTCTCCCGCTCTTTGTATTTCCACATGATCACCAATGCGGATATCCTTTCGATTAATTTCATCTTCATTATGTAATGTGGCCCTTTGAACGACGACACCGCCTACTGTGACGGGCTTTAAAATTGCAACAGGTGTTAAAACTCCTGTGCGTCCTACTTGAATGAGAATATTTTCAACAATAGTCTCGGCCTTTTCT
>VGEY01000027.1 GCA_016869075.1 Alphaproteobacteria bacterium | reverse complement strand
TGCGAATTGATGCGTCTGTACAACAGGTGTAAAAAAATCAATTGAGAATAGTTGAGTAAAAAAAAATTTCATGCACTATTATGTACTCAAACATCTTCTGAGAGTCAATGTTTTTGCCAGTGATAAACATCTGCACAAAAATCTCAATTCATGGAGTGAAAATTTTTTTCAAAATGTTCAGAAAAAAAATTGATATCAAATTACGCCATTTGAGGCGCATAAATTCGCACGCGAATAATTAAAAACAAATTTTATATTGTTTTTCTTTTTTTTGGTTAATAAAGTAATAGTAGATCAATTGGCAAGGGCTTGAAAAAATTTTTCTTGCCGTAAGCATGCGATCTTTGCCAGGGGTTAATTATTTTAAATGTAAAGGAGATACACATGTTGACAAAGAGTACTGCAAAACCAAAGAAGAAAACTGCAACAAAGAAAAAAGTTGCTGCCAAGAAAAAGCCTGCTAAAAAGAAAACAGCTACAAAGAAAGTAGCTGCAAAGAAGAAAACTACAAAGAAAGCTGCTGCGAAGAAATCAACTGCTAGAAAGCCAGCTGCTAAAAAATCAGCTGCTAAAAAATCCACCGCTAAGAAAAAGACTACAAAATCTGCTGCAAAGAAACCTACAACTTTAAGCAGCTTTGGAGGCGGTAAATCAACGACAACTTCAAAGTTGAAAACTATTGCTACACCAAAATTTCAAAAAGGAATTAAGTTCTAATTGAAATTCTTTTAGAAAGCTTTACATCTATTGTAAATCTCTGAAAAAAAGCCACACAAGAAAATATCTTGTGTGGTTTTTTTATTTAATATTACAAAGCTTAAAAAATTAAATGACATACATATCGATTCTACCGCACATTATAAAAAACAAGCTAGACGAAACAGATTCGTTTAATTTCCTTTTCTATCCATATTCTTTTTTTCTTATTATTTTCATCTTATATCTAAGTAGTGTGTTTAAGTTGGTTCTAAAAAAATGATGGGAGATGATACTGAAAATCAAAACAAGGTTAACTTTCTCGTAATTAGTTTAAATAAATGCCAAATTGCTTTGGTATTTTAATGAGAGTTAGAAAAGAGACCTTCCAACAAAATAGTGAACATCTCGAAAAATATGTGACCTTTACAAAACCAAATGATAAGGATCTATTTTTCATATTAAATTAAAATTGAATATAAGAGGAGAACGTCATACGCTAGCTCCTTCAGAGTAAATGCTCAAACACAATTTTCCATGGTAGATTTTTGTAGCAAAGCCCTGGTCATAGAATTTACAAATCGCTCCCCCAAGATCCACCAGAAAATGAGTAACTTTGATGAGTAATCTTTTGTAAAGAATTTTGAAGAGGACTTCCTCATTATATATGAAAATTAGGATGGTGGGCCCGGTAGGACTCGAACCTACGACAACACCGTTATGAGCGGTGCGTTCTAACCAACTGAACTACAGGCCCTTAAATATTCTTGATGCTCATAGAATAAGAACTTATCATAGTGAGTCAATCAAAATCTATACTTATCATAATCTAACTTCCCTCGAATGTTTGAAGATCTCCCAATAACTCCTTTGACAAAGACTTTCTATTAGGGCACACATAGTATCTACTAAAGGCGTAAAGGAAGATAAATATGTCTGATATGCGGAAAACCAACTTAGCATATGCCTACCGTATCCTAGCCCATTTGGGATTAGATGACCATACTTATGCACATTTATCCATACGCAGCGAAAATCCTTCCTTATTCCATATTTATCCTTTTGGCCTCCTTTTTGAAGAAGTAACGGCTGATTCCTTATTAACAGTATCTCAAGTAGGGGAAATTGTGGATGGAAAAGAAAAATACATAAACCAAACGGGTTATGTCATTCATGGATCCATCTATAAAGCACGCCCAGATATTCAGGCTATTTTCCATATTCATAGCCCTTCCATCATTGCCGTGTCTTCTCTCAAAGAAGGCCTCTTACCTATTAATCAGTGGGCCCTCCATTTTTATAATAATGTTGCTTATCACGACTATAATTCTCTTGCTTTAGACAGCTCAACACAAGGCAAGCAGCTCATGGAGGATTTGGCTGATAAATACGTAATGCTTCTTCGCCACCATGGCTCAATTACTTGCGGACGAACAATTCAAGAAGCTCTCTTTTATACATATCACTTGGAAAAGGCTTGCCAAGCCCAATGTTTAACTCTTGCAATGAAAAAAGAAGTTATCTTACCTGCCCCTGCCATATGCGACCAAGCGGTACAAGATCTTTTAAGTTTTGAGGCTGATTTGGGTGCACGCGATTGGGCAGCCTGGGTACGGCTCATTGACAGGGCAAAATGAATTGGAAGTTGCAGATTTCTTAACAAAGCTGTATATGTAAGCGTTAGATGGTACTAATTTTGATAAAATCAAAGGATTTTATTGTCTATGGCTACTAAATTTAAGATTGACGGCGATGCAATCCGTCAACTTGCAGAACTTCTGGTTGATACAAAATTAACTGAAATTGAATACGAAGATGAAGGGCGCCGTATCCGTGTTTCACGGGGTGGTGGCATTCAAACAGCAACCGTCATTTCTGCTGGAGATACTAACGCTTCTCCTAGCGTTTCAACTGAATCTCCTGCACTATCTTACAGTACCCACCCAGGAGCGGTTAAATCCCCCATGGTCGGGACAGCTTATATGAGTTCTGAACCAGGGGCGCCTCCTTTCGTTAAGGTTGGGGACATGGTAAATGCGGGTCAAACACTTATGATTATTGAAGCCATGAAAGTGATGAACCCCATTAAAGCACCCACTGCAGGAAAAGTTATCCAAATTTTAGCCCAAGATGCCAATCCGGTTGAATTTGGTGAACCTTTAATGATTATCGAATAATTATATGACAACATCCTTTGCAATATCCCCCGCTCAAATAGAGCCAAAGCTTTTTGAAAAAATATTAATCGCCAATAGAGGTGAGATTGCATTGCGTATCCAACGAGCATGCAGAGAAATAGGCATTAAAACAGTTGCCGTCCACTCAGTTGCTGATTCAACCGCAATGCATGTACGCTTAGCAGATGAAAGCGTCTGTATTGGACCGCCCTCCTCGCGCGATAGTTATTTAAAAATGTCAGCCTTGATTAGCGCAGCAGATATTACAGGAGCAAGTGCTATACACCCTGGAGTGGGGTTTTTATCTGAAAATGCTGCCTTTGCACGCATGGTCGAAGAACATGGAATGACCTTTATTGGTCCAACGCCTGACCATATTGCAATGATGGGTGATAAAATTACAGCAAAAAAAA
Organism: Alphaproteobacteria bacterium; assembly: GCA_016869075.1. GTDB lineage: Bacteria > Pseudomonadota > Alphaproteobacteria > Paracaedibacterales > VGCI01 > VGCI01. The sequence continues at coordinate 10,933 of VGEY01000027.1, read as the reverse complement.
CGATGATTGATCTTGGTGTTCCCGTTGTACCTGGATCTGACGGAGGCATTGATACAGATGATCAAGCCATCAAGCTTGCTGAAACAATTGGATATCCTCTTCTCATAAAGGCAACAAGTGGTGGTGGCGGCAAAGGCATGAAGGTTGCTGCCAATGCTGAGGAATTGCCACAAGCTTTACGTCTGGCACGTGCGGAAGCAAAAGCAAATTTTGGAAATGACCAAGTGTACATGGAACGCTATTTACGCCGTCCACGCCATATTGAAGTTCAAATTCTTGCTGATTCATATGGTAATGTCGTCCATTTGGGAGAGCGTGACTGCTCCCTCCAACGTCGACACCAAAAAGTTTGGGAAGAAGCCCCTTCCCCCGCTCTTTCACCCGAAAAAAGATATGAGCTCGGTCAAATTGCAACCAAGGCCATTAAAAAATTAGGATATCGTGGGGTAGGAACGCTAGAATTTCTTTATGAAGATGGAGAATTTTTCTTCATGGAAATGAATACACGCCTTCAAGTGGAGCACCCCATTACTGAAATGATTACAGGTATTGATTTGGTTAAAGAACAAATTAAGGTTGCTGCAGGATATCCCCTCTCCATTCGTCAAGAAGACATTAAATTTACTGGCCATGCTGTTGAATGTCGCATCAATGCAGAACACCATGAGACATTTATTCCTTCCCCTGGGCAAATTACAGGTTACCACGCTCCAGGTGGTTGGGGTATTCGCATTGATAGCCATCTTTATCAAGGATATCATGTCCCGCCCCATTACGATAGTTTGGTTGCCAAACTAATCGTTTATGGGGATACACGTGCAGAATGTCTCATGCGGGTGGAGCGCGCTTTGCGTGAATATGTTATTGATGGTGTGGATACCATATTGCCTTTACACCGCATGCTGGTTGAAGATCCAGATATTCAACGTGGAGATTATGATATTCACTGGCTAGAAAAAAAGCTTAAATAGTACCATATTATAATTATACTAAGAAAAGCTTAAGACACTATAATCTTAGAATGTGAGAATTCTTCATGACCACCATTCAACAAAAATTAGAATCTCTCGGCATTAACCTTCCTCCCCCCCCACAGACACTGGCCAATTATGTGCCCTATACCACGGCTGGAAATATGGTTATTATTTCGGGTCAATTGCCCACGAAAGATGGACAACTTGCTTTTATGGGAAGAGTAGGACATGATCTGTCGTTGGAAGAAGGTCAAGCAGCAGCACGACTCTGTGCCATTAATATTATAGCGCAACTAAATACGGCCTGTGATGGTAATTTAAATCGAGTTAAACAATGTCTTCGACTTGGTGGATTTGTCAATTGTGAATCTAATTATAGAGACCAACCTAAAGTGATCAACGGAGCATCCGACCTTATGGTTGAAGTTTTTGGAGAAAAGGGACGCCATGCACGTGCAGCTGTTGGCGTAAATGCACTACCTCTGGGTGCTGCTGTTGAAATTGAGGCACTCTTTTTAATTGAGTAAGTTATGAAAGCCTTTCGGAAAAGTAAGAAATTATTAACTATTTTGAAGAGAGGCCATTTTAAAGAAATATCCTTTGCTACTCATAAGTTCCTTATATGTTCCTTCCTCAGCAATACGCCCCTTTTCCATGACATAAATATAGTCTGCCTTTTCTATTGTACTGAGGCGATGAGCAACAACAAGCTGGGTTATGTGGAGGCTTCTTAAATTATCATGGATAGTCTGTTGGTTCAGATTATCAAGTGCACTGGTTGCCTCATCGAGTAATAAAAATTTAGGATTATGGCACAAGGCCCGCGCAATTAAAAAGCGCTGGCGTTGACCGACAGAAAAACCAGCCCCATGATCCATTATAACTGTCTGTAATCCCATAGGAAGAGCTTTAACTTCATCTTCCAAGTTCGCTAATTTGATAGCTTTCCAAATGTCCTCTTCTCTCATATTGGGATCTGAGGCTGATATATTATCAAAAAGTGTTCCCGTCATAAGATTTGCAGTCTGCAATACAACACCAAAGTGAGCCCTTAAATCGCGCAGTGAAATATATTTGAGATCAATCCCATTTACAAAAACTTTGCCCTCTTGCAGATGTTCCAATCCCAAGAGCAGCCTAAGTAATGTAGATTTACCAGAACCTGAAGGGCCTACAATGGCTATAAATTTCTTTTCATGGATTTTTAGGCTGACATTATCAATTGTTTTTAAGTTGGATCCTTCGTAGTAAAATGAAACATTTTTAAATTCTATATCTTTAATTGCTGAAGGTACAATTTTTTGCTTCTGCCGTTCTTCAGGGACGCATTCCAGTACAGGCTTTATACGTTCGTAGAGAGGAATAATAAATAAATAATTCATTAAGGATGATGTAAAAGTCATAAAGGAGGAAATAAAGTTTCCCATAAGCGCATTAACAGTAATATATGATCCCAAAGTGTAGGTTGAGTTGTTGGAGGCATAATAATAGTAAATAAAAACTGTTATGATGGTCATCATGAGGCCTTGAATGCATCCAAATTGAATAGAAAGCCACCGGGCTTTCATAAAATACTGTAATCTCTGGGTGAGAAGATCTATCCACCTTATAAAAAATGTTTTTTCAAGATGCATTGTTCTTATTTTTTTAATCCCATTCAAAATCTGCAATAAAAGGTTGGATGAGCGCCCTTCTATAAAGTACATTTTTTGTTGGTAACGAACCTGAAGAAAAGACGATACTATTCCCAAAAGAGTTAAAATAAAAATGATTGTCAAAGCAATCCATGCCACGGTCGAAGAATAATAGAATAATATCGCAAGCGTCACTAAAGACCATACAAAGCTTAGGAATGTTTTAATGAGATTGTTGTTGATTTCTTGATAAACGCGGTCAATTCCTTTAATGCGGTCAATAAGCTCGCCTATACCAAATTTACGATAAAAAGAAAGTGGCAGTCTCACCAATCTTTCCCACAAAGCGGCTTGAACAAAATTTGTACTTTTTAAGTTAACTCTCAGAAAAGCAATAGCTTGTAAGATAGTTAAAATCATTCCACAAATAGAAGCACCGAAAAGGGCAAAAACAATTTGCCCCAGCATACTGCGATCCGATAAGGGAATGGCATGATCAACAATCAAACCAAAGAGAACAGGCGTCAATGTACCCATAAGCCCTAATATGAGTTGAGTTGCAATAATGGAGGAGAGTTCAATACGACAAGGGTTAAACGAAAGCCTAATAATATCTATCAAACCAACAGCACGATCAGGCAAAGGGAGGAAGAAGCTATAAGCAAATGATTCATAGCGTGTTGAAGTCTGGTTATCAATTTTAATGGATGGATTTATCGCTGATTTGTAACCACCTCCCGGCATAGGAACTAAACAATCGTAGTTACCTGTGGATTTCTCAATCACTAAAAATGGCCCATTATCTTTATTCCACCAGGCAGATTCTCTTAAAAAAACCTTTTGATAATTAAAGTCTGATAATACCGAAATATTTTTAAGAATATGGTCGATATTGCCTTCATTCATATCATGCATTTTTAATTCAAAACCAACATGTTTGGAGAGTGCATGGAGCGCACTGCGTAAACCTTTATCTGCCGTTTCACCTTTTTCCACATGCGTGGAGTCAAAAAGATTATGCAAAGCTTCAGCAGCCTCAAGTGGGACGCTTCCTTCAATGTTATAATCGTCCATCTGTTTCATTCTCTACTCACTAATTGTTTATAAAGATGGCTTTTCTTTAAAAGGTGTTGATGGGTCCCTTGCTCAACAATTCGCCCTGCCTGCATCACGATAATTTTATCGCACTGAGAAATTGAACTGATGCGATGAGAGATTACAATAAGGGTACAGCCTAGGCTTAGTAGGTTTTTATAGATTTGGTCTTCAAGCATTGGATCAAGTGCACTGGTGGCTTCATCTAAAACAATGATTTTTGCGCCTTGAATGAGCACCCGAGCAAGCTCTATCCTTTGCCGTTGTCCCCCGCTTAAATTTCCACCACTTTCTGTAATCATCCCCTGCAAACCATTGAGACTTTCGACAACATCGTCAAGACAACTATTTTTGACTGCCGCTGCGATTTCTTCAGGGGATATATTAGGTTGGAAAAGTGTGATGTTGTCTTGAAGCGTTCCTTCAAATATTCCTAAATCTGCATCGACAAATCCAATTGCTTGCTTACGGTGGTGCTGATCAAGCTTCCATAACGACGTGTTATCAACATATATTTCCCCTCTTACGGGGGGATACAACCCTGCTATAAGCAAAGCAAGCGTAGATTTTCCACTCCCACTTTTTCCAACAATACCGTAATGGCTTCCAGCAGGAACATGGAGATTAATACCCTCTATTATGAGTTCTTCTGTAGGGTTATAACCAAAAGCTACATCTTTAACATCGATTGCACCTTTGATAGATATAGCCTTATCTTGAACTGGAATGGTGGTTTGAGTGCCAAGAGGATGATTCAATGCATCTCTCAACCGAATTAAGTGCATCTTAGCTTCTTGTATTTTCCCAACAAGCCCGACCAATGTTGATAAGGGTGCAACAAAACCTGCTGCTATAGTTTGAAACGCCACCAGCGTACCTAATGTCAAATGACCGTTCATAATCATAAGGCTGGCTACACTAATCATAAAAAGTGAAATTAATGTTGAAGCCACTTGCGTTGAATAGTTGAGCGACATTCCAAAACCGAAAAGCTTTTGTCTATCTTTCATGACTCTGGCAAGAGAACTGGAACGTTTGTTTAAAAATTCGTATTCAGCACCAACGGCTCGGAGAGCCTCCATTGAGCGCAAGCCGCCAATTTCAATACCTGTTAATACATTCATAGATTGTAAAACTTGCTGATTGTAAGTCGCTAAATACTGTTTGTGAAACCACATAATGAGAAAACCAATCAGGAGCATCCCCAGGACAATAAGAGTCAGTTTCACACTCAGGAAAAGCATAAGAATGAAGTAAAATACGGCAACGATCGAACTCATAACCGCTGCACTTAACCCACCAGAAATAAGTTGAGACAGACCGTAAACATTCTTTACGCGTAATAAAATATCTCCTGAGTGCCGGCTTGCAAAAAAAGTCAATGGTAAGTTAAGAACATGCCACATAAATCGAGTGACAAGCCAAGCAGATATGCGCACATTCACACGCAAGAAAAACACTTCTTGCAATAATCCAACCATAAGAGAAACAACACCAATTCCTGCAATGATTACTAAGAGAGGACGAAGCCAATCATTTAATTGTTTAATCATGATATCGTCTACAAAGACTTTGGAAGCAGTGGTTGTAACAACTCCCGGAATCAATGCAGCGAAAGTAAGCATCGCAACAAGAATGAGACCACTCGAATATTTCTTAATAATGGGCCTTAAATCCGGCAATTTATGGGGGTCATCTCCGCCGGCCTCAAAATAAGGTCCTGGCTCAAATAAAATCACAACACCTGTAAAACTCTTATTAAAGGTTTCATAGTCAATTGCTCTAGGTCCTTGGGCTGGATCATTAATATAAACATACCTTTCACCCAACGCTTCAATGACAACAAAATGATTAAAATCCCAAAATGCAATGAGGGGAAACTGCTCATTTGAAAGTTCCTTAATATCATGCACCTCAGCCCCTTGCGCTATCAAACCATAACCGCGTGCCGCTTTAATAATATTAAGAGCATTGCTCCCATTTCTCGACACAGCACACTTTAATCGTGCTTCTTCAGCTGAGATGAATTTTTTATAATAGCCTAAAATAATCGCTAGAGCGGTTGATCCACATTCTGCTACCTCGAATTGAATATAGTTGGGCGTTTTGAAACGATAAAACATAGGGAAGCGATCCTTGACCCAATGAACAAAATGGTCATAATTTTCTTGTATAAAAGCCCAAATAAATGCAAAGACCACTGAAGCAGAATTAGCCCCCTTAACCCTCAGTGAAGTGAGAGTTTCCTGCCATCTAATTTTTCGAAAATAACATATAATTTTTGAAAAGAATTTCGTGTAATATGATTTCTTGAAAAATTGACCCAACATCTAAGAAACCCCTACCAGCTTTTTAAACATAGGAATTAGAAGACTAATAGGTGCTTTACGCTGAACCATGATATTTGCCGTGACATATGTTCCATCAGTTATGGGATAATCAGGCCCATTGGAGGAGGACCATTTTAATTTTCCCTGTGCTTTCTTAAGAGTAACAATGGCTTTAATAGGCGCCTCTTTTGAGGTCAATGACTTAACAATTGTTTCGTTCTTGAGATCTGACAAAATTTCCTGAGGGTTTACAGGGAAATCAGACACCTCTTCCACAATCCCTTCAATACTTCCATATTCTTCTTTTTGAACAATGGTCGGAGCAATAAGAGCACGCATTCCAGGTTTTACTTTTTTACCCTGAAAACCAGAAAGATAAATCACAGCTCTGGTATCTTCTGGTTGTGCATGAGCAACAATGGTAGCAACAGGCTCACCCTCTCGCGTTGTTTCACCTGCGCTTTTGTGGATATTAATAACTTTTCCAGAAACCAAGGCTTTAACATTTGAAATAGTGGCAAGCTTTTCTTCGGCTGTTGATAAAGCGTAGCTTGCATCCTTTTCTTGCAGCTCTAATTGGAGGATACGCTGTATCCATGAATCTTTAAAAGAACTCAATGCAATTTCGTTTGAGATCAATTGATTATTGAAACTTTCCAAATTGCGCTGCGCTTCCACGAATTGTTGCTCAAGGTTTCTCTTGTCATAATTTCTAAGAAGCCCCTTGGCAGCAAGGGCATCATTACCAGATAAAAATGTTTGAATTTTTCCGATATTATCAAATTCTAAATCAATAATTTTTTTGATGATGCTTCTTTGCTCAGACGCTTGCATTTCTCTTTCTTTAGTCTCTTTCTCCTGCAAATCCTTATAGTTTTTTAACTTATCTTGCAGATAGGCAACTTTGCTTTTCAAAATGGGGATTTGAGCCTTAAGCTCGGGGTTTTCGAACAAAGCAATCACTTCTCCCGCTTGAAAGGATCCACCCGGTTTTATCTTAATTTCCTTAAGCTGATTTACACCGGCTGGCGAGCTAATGCTGTAAATTGAATCTTCTTTGGCAACAAGCAACCCCTCACCCATAACATACTCTGAAACACTCCCAAAGATTCCCCACACTAACAGCAGAAAAGAGACACAACAGGCGAAGATCACATACCCCCACGTATGAAAAGGAATCATCCCATAGAGTGTAAATTCGCTTTGCTGGCTCCATAAATTCTGGAGGGCCTCCATGCGAAAATTTATGAGGGAGTTCTTTGTTTTTTTGTTTGTAGTCATTGGGGTCGCTACTTCTCATGTATGAGGCGTTCTCTATATGGAAGAATAGCCAATAATCTCTTTAATTTTAGTTAAAATGCTGGTGTTCATGTATATCATTGCTGGATTTGGGGATGCTTTTCCCCATAAGGATTTCTCGTTACGCTTTGGATAATAAAATCCCACTCACCCTTTATAGATGAGTGGGGAATGTAAAATTACTATAATCTCAACAATTTTACCATGTAGTAACTGGAGGTGCTCCAACACCTTTTGTTAAGCCAGTTTTTCTAGCATCAGGGCCAGCTTTTACATTAACACCTGGTTCAAAAAATTCACTAAAAGAATCTCCTGAAACAGAATATGTATTATCTGGATCTCCGATATAAGGATTTAGTATGTATATACCAGGTGTTGTTGCTGATCCCGTATTAAAAGCTCCTAATGCTTTATCACTGGCATTTGATTCATTGAGATTTTGCACAATTTGGTTATTATCATTTACGCCAATCACGCCAGTACCAACGCCGCCTGCAATACTCTCGAGGGATTTATCTTCTAAATATTTAACCATAATATACTCCATTCATAAAAGATTAGTAAGTTGCTACTACCTTGCATTAAATAAATTTATAATAAATTTTAACTTTTTCAAGGGCCCGAGAATTCATTTATTTTTAATGAGATAAAATAAAAATTTTTAATAGTATTAAAAAAATGTAAATTTCATAAAATTCCCATTTTACAACTTTTTCTAGAATCCATGTGGGGAAATATTTTCAAACTTATTTTAATGAGGACTATAAAGTACCCATCTTGTTTCTTATTGAATTATATGTGGTTTTAGGCTTTCATTTGCTTTCTAATGGTTGTAGGATGAAATTTGTAAACTCAGAATGAGATATTATTGCAAAGAGAATTTTTAAAGTCTCTGAGTTACAACCAATAACATTATACCGGGGGTGAAAATGAACTTTTTATTTAATAAAAAAGTAAGTGTATTGTATTGTCTTGTTGCATTGCTTTCGTCACAAGGCACACTTGGAATCGAAGAAATCAAGACCCAAGCAGATCAAGCACCTACCAAATCTTCCTTAGCAACTTCTTCTGCCCCCCAAAAAAGTTGGTTGGACTATTCCTGGAGTGACTGGAAACGCGTTTCCCGTAATGGGCGCCGTCTTCCCTTTATCGACATGATTGGGAAAGCGCATAAAGAAGCTTTAGAAAAACGTCACACTGAATTACAATCCCAAAAAGAAGCATTGCTGAGAGAAAAAGAAGCAGAATTGAGGGCCAGCACAAAGATCGCCTTACAACTCATTTACCAATCTGTTGGTAAAACTCTGACAGGAAACTCTAAATCAAAACGCAAGCAATTTAGAGAACAGTATAGGCCAGCGCTCTTAAAAGGCTATGCAGAAAAAAATGATGCTTTTATGCGCAACTATGAAGAACACTTCGCGACTATAATTGAAGCATCCATGCAAAGTGGGCGAGAAGAATTAGAACAAAACTTTATAGCAGCGATGGAGAGTCATTTTGCAAAATGTGAAGAGGACTCAATGAGCCGTTATAAGCGCATTTTAGGTGGAGAAGATGTGGGTGAGGTTGCCCCTGCTGCTTCAGCAGAAGCTTGGTCGTGGAAACATTTATGGGGAGTCTACCAAATTCCTTTAGGTTTTGCTGCGACCTTAGTTGAACCGTATACAGAGGGACCGAAAGCTGCGCTTCATAAGCTACAAAACGTTTCGCTCGCAGATGCGTGGCTGGCAGCTAAGCAACATCCTCTTGAGGCTTTTGCATATGGTGGTCTCACTGTTTTAGCTACAGCTCAATTAGCAAGCTATGCAGCAGATATGGCACTTCCTCTTGGTGTACACTTTATGGAATTGTTACCAAGTGCTGTCTCAAGTGCTGTCGATGTTAGCTCACATTTGATAAATGAGATTATGGTTCGCCCATCTCTATTTGTTACTAGTGCCGTGTCTGCAACAGCTTTTGGCGTGCTCAATGGCAAAATGCTTACTTCCCTATCAAAAGGAATAAATCTTAATCCTTTTGAGAAAATGAATTTTAAAGTCTTCAAAGACAAACTTTATAGATTTTCTAAGGAACGAAGCCGTATATCTTTTACTGATTTGGCAGGCACGTCAGAAGTAAAAAATATTGTGCAATTATTGGAACGTGTGGTAAAGGCTGGGTTTGTAGCTGGCGGAACCTATTTCGCTCTCCAACTCCCTGTAGCCGCAGCTGCCGCCCTTATCCCAACATTGGGGATAGAATTTCAATTGAGCGCTGCTGCAACCTCCCTTAATCCACCAATTAATCTTATTCCTGTTTCTCAAACAAGGTTCTGCTCTATTGCTTCCTACGGAGCTTCTGGCAGTGAACAAATATGGGTGGAATGCGCAAATGTAGATGGAACAAATATTCAAAGGATGCAGGTGAGCAGTGGAGCAGCGCCACATACAGGTCCCCGTGCAGCTCTTTATACGGCCGATACCATTTTACCTGCGTGGTCAAATGCAAACGCTGTCCTTTCGCGCCCCGTCTATTTCGGAAACATGACTTTGGGTAGTCAAATGACTGTCCTTCCAGACCCTGGATCAGGCATTACTCAACAAGGACCTGATATTGCGGCATATAACGGTGCTGCCTTTGTCTGTGCCTCAACAACTTCAATTTCAGGCGACAAAATCGTAAAGGCCACGGTGTCTGGTTCTGGGTATACCGTTGGCAATAAAGGTGACTTTGTTTCACTTACTAGTGACACACTCGCAGGGGGTGCCCCTTCAATGACTCAAAGCGGCCAAAAAGTAGTCCTCCCCTTCCTAAGACTTTCAGGGGGACAGACTACCATTCAGGCCCGGTCTGCAGATATGCCTACGGGAACACCAACAAATCCTGCCTTTGATATCAGACCTGCCTCGACAAATGGTGCTTCAACACCTCTTTCAATCAGTTTACCGAGCGATATATATGCAATCTGGGGAAGCGCCAATATTCCTCAAGGTCGTACTGTAAACCCCTCAGGTACTTTAGGAGCTCTTTACCAAATTCAAAATGCAACTGTACAACAGGGAGCAAAAATTGCACTTTTTCCTGGAACAAATAACCTTGCCTTTTTGTTAATTCGAATCCAGGGTTTAAACCAGTATCTTGTTATGCAAGTTACAGATTGGACAACTGGACAAGATTTAACAGGATTATTTGGGATTCCTACAAATCCTTCAGCTGGAGCTGGACTAGGCGATGTCGCTACACTTTCAGGGAATACAGCTGTGTCCTGTTGGACTTCATCAGGAGTTGCTAAATGTCGGGGAATTACCTTTGCATCTTCAACCACTTCACCTCCTCCTACCACTTCCAGTAGTGGGACACCTGCGCCAACAACCAGTGGCACACCAGGCCCAACAAGTGGAACGACAGCACCCACAAGCAGTAGAACTCCTGCGCCAACCAGTGGAACGACAGTGCCGACAAGCAGTGGAACGCCTGCTCCCACTTCTTCTTCGGCTGGTTCATTTCTCAGCCCAAGTTCTCTTTTGACAACTTTTGTCATTGGAGGAACTGTGCTTGATTCCTTAACTGAGGGCTTCTTTTCCGATGTCATAACCCAAGGAATAGAAATTTTCGGCTT
>VGEY01000026.1 GCA_016869075.1 Alphaproteobacteria bacterium | reverse complement strand
TGATCGCTTCAGTTCTGAAGGAACGTAGATCAGTCAAAGATTCTATCCCGTTGCAGAGTACTATACCCTCTCTACATTGATCAGAAATCCTAATTTAAAAACTGGAGCAATTGACGGGGGCTTGACATCAGCTTCCTGAGATAGCTTAATTGTATGTAGGAAGGGGGTGTTGTCCATCAGAATAGCTTTGACAACCTTATCTTGGGTCCCTGTAAATGATTCTTTTAGAATCCTTGTGGCTTCGTCGATGCGGTTTACTTTTTCTTTCGTAGATATTTGAGAGCTTATGATTTTTTGGATCAAATCTTGCATATTAATATAAGCTCCCTTCATGTTCTTGGCCTTATTAATTTCTATCAGAGAATATTGATTAACCATACTAATTAATAAGTCTAAACTCGTTTTGATGCCTCTGGCTTTTAGCCATTTTTCAACCAAACTTATAGGAATTTCGTCTCTATGGAGTAATGAAAGTAAAGTTAAAAATTGGAATGCATCCTCCGAATGTTCCCGTAATTCCTTCATGTTCATTTGGATAGCTGCTAGTAAGTCGTTATTGTACCCATCTACAGAGCTACCTAGCTTTTGCGGGGCTACGCTAAAGGGGGGTAAGTCTGCCCTTAGAGCATTGTGTTTAAAAAGGTATTGATCAATCGTCATTGCAGGGTAGCTTTTAATGTAGTCGATAGATAATGCTAAAGCTGCTGGGCAATCACCAAAGCGCTCAGCAAGTTCATTTTTGGATTTCTCAGATTCATGAGATAAAAAAAGGTTAATATAGTGCAAAGAATCTGTTCGATCAAAAGGTTTAATTTGAGTGGCTTGTGTTGAAAAATTACCGTTTTTAGTAGTTACAATGGTGTGGATGTTTTTATCGTGAGAGAAAGGAATATAGGGCTCAATTTCAGAATAAGCTTGTGCATCGTCAAAAACTATTAAACATTTAAGGTTTTGGCGCCTTATTCCTTCCTTAATAATGGTAATTAAATGCTCGTGTCCTATGGACTGTATTGACAGAGGGATATCTACCCCTAAAAAGGGCGCAATAACTAAAGCAAATTCTTCAAATTGGGATTTCAAATATTGGTTGACCCTAAACCACCAAACCACATCATAATTTGCAAAATTTTGGTATACAAACCGCTTCGCTATTTGAGTTTTGCCAAAACCTTGAGGACCGCTTATAACGACTATTTTGGAAGATGATGTATTAAGGAGGTTAGAGATTTCAGTTAGTACATCAACTCTTCCTACGAAGTTAGGATTTTCTGGGGGTACATTCCAAGCTTTAGGAAAAGGAGCACTGAGGGTATTGAGTTGGAACAGAACAAAGCAGAAGATAATTTGCACAGCCTTATTTAAATAACTGTACCACGTTAGTATGGTCCGTTTCTTCTGGGATGGGAAGAATAATGTTGGTAACATTCATACCGCCATCTTGGCCTTTTATTGTTTCATAAAATATTCTATTTGCTGTGCATGACTTCTGAAAAATATCATCCTTAATGAAGAAATCAAAGGGATTTTGTATTACGCTCTCCTCTAAATTAAATCTATTATCCTGAAGCTCTATACAAAAACCGCCCTTCTCTTTAGAAAGAGAAATGATCACTATTCCTTTTTTTGGAACACGATGGATAAGTTTACCTATGGCGTTTGTTAAAAGTAATTCAATAAAAAGGTCGTCTCCATTAAAAGTGGTTGTCATTTTGGGGGGAATGTTAATTTTTATGGTGATATGAGATGCTTGAATCTTTTCCGTAAAAAGAATCAGAATATTATGGATAATTTTTTTAAGGTCCACTTTTTCTTTGTTCATAGGTTGCCATAGCCCCCTAGATATAATGAATAATTGGCCCATCCATTGGTCCAGAAGAGCACAGCTTTGTTGGTGAGTCATTGATGAGAAAGCATCTTTATGTGATTCTTGCATAGTCATCAAAGAGTTGGTAATTCTATCGGCATAATCGATTTGATTTTTCTTTATACCTGCCTGAAGTTTCCTGCGGAGTTGACATGAAAGTTGATGATTATAAGCATCCTGTTGACTAGCGCGTAGTTCTTCACTTAGAGTTTTTTCTCTTTGCTCTAAGTCTAGTAGATTTTCCTTAAGCTTTGTGTGTCTCGCATGGTAAATTATGCGGAACCGTGCAGCTAAATAATAAATACATAAACCAACTAACAAGAGAGAAAAAATCAGGTATGAGCCAAATCCTGCATAAGTATGCCAATGATTTAAAGCATAGGTCTGAAAGGAATGTGGAGACATCAATCGAATGGGAAATAAAGAGTAGAGATGCGGCTTTTTACTGCCGTCTCTCAGAAACCCCTCCCTAAACTTAACAGTGTTAAAGGTTCCAAGAGATTTCCAAAATTCAGGAAGAGGAATCAGAACTTCCAGCAAGCCTTCGATATTTCCATCAGATCCAATAATAGGCATTCTTCCGACCATACCTTTGTCTTCTATATTAATTGGATCACTTCTATTTTTGGGGATCGTTATTTCTGCTAGGAGCTTCTTTGAATCAAGTGGCAACGTTCCAAAACGAGTGATGGTCATTTGCGGATAGGAGAATTTGTAATAAGATACCTGTTGAATTTCAGGAAGCTTTTGAGTGCCTTGAAGCTGGTGGACAGATCTTAAGATTCCTTGAATGCGATTTGTATTCCCTTGTGCGGCATAAACTCTTGACTCTATCAAACCAAGGATTTTCTCGAAGTGTTCAAGGAATTCAGTTGTCTGTTCCTGAATATCCTCAATTTCTTGGGCCTGAGAGATTTGATACCTTTTTACATAGGCCCTATAATCAATAAAAATATAGCCAATAAAAAATACAAAGGAGAAAAGAGCAAAGCAAAATACACTGAACCCAATGGGTTTTAAAGTATTGCGAAAGCTACGCTGAAACCTCATAACGTTTTCCTGCAAGGTTCACGATTTCAACAACCAAAGCAGATTATAGGTTTCATCCGCTTCACTCTTTTCAGGGTAACGTTAATGATATGAAAAAATCAAATATTTTAAGAAAATTTTATCAAGTTTTGTCAAGAAAAGCCAAAATATGTCATTTCCTAGCCTTTTGAGAGGGCAACTTTACTCTATTGGTGTTTACCGATGTCAAAGCGTTACCCTTTATTAAAACGTTTATGTTTTCTTGTTGCTCAATTCTTTAAACTTTTCTGCAAACAAAGCGGTAGCTTCCCTTAATGGATCATCAGCTAGATGGGCATAACGGTGGGTCGTCGAGGCTTGGGTGTGGCCTAACAGTTTCCCCACAATACTTAAACTTAACCCACTGGATACCAAATAGGAGGCAAAAGTATGTCGCAGGTCATGAATCGTGAAATCTTTAAGATCTGCTCGTTTACGGATGGTATTCCAAGATTTCTTAAAGTCTTGAAGCGGTTTGTCTGTAGCATTACCTGGAAACAAAAAGGGGGAATCAGTTTTCTTTTCTTCTATTTCCCTCAAAATGATTAAAGCAGAGGGCGATAGGGGAGAATGTTCCATTTTTTTCTGCTTAGTAGTGTGGGCTCTTTTTGTCCATACACCCTTATCAAGATCAAACTGATCCCACGTTGCCTGTAATACCTCATGCTTTCTAGCACCCGTCAATAGTAACAATCGAATAATATTGGATGTTACCTGATTAGGGTAAGCATCTAGGACCCTCAGAAGTCTTTGCATTTCATCTTCCTGAAGCCAACGGGTTCGTTTATGCTCCTGGTATTTCTTGATACCTGAAACTGGATTGTCCCTCCGCCATCTCCATTGAACTGCTAAATTGAACATTTTATGGAGTAAAGCTAATATGCGGTTTGATAGGATCCGCTTTTTATTCAAACTTGCATGAAGTTCTTGAATGTCTTCAAAGATAATGTTATCCACTTTCCGAGTGCCAAACTCTTTAAGAATGTAATTATTGAGCATGGACTTATCTTCCTTAATGCTCTTCGGGCGCTTTTCAGTTTCGGCATGAAGTTTGAGGTATTTTTCCGCTAGGTCTTCCATTGTTGGATTTAAAGCCTTAAAGGGGGTTTTGACAGAAGGATCATCTCCAGCGCTGACTCGAAGTGCTAGCTGGGTTGCTTTGTCTCGTGCTTGCTCAGTTGTAATGTTTCCATGGACGCCGATTTTGATAAATTTGGTTTCTTTATAAGAGTTTCTATATTGAAAAAAGTAGGTTTTTCGCCCCGTTGGGTAGATGCGAACACAAAAGCCTGTAATTTCTGTATCCCAAATCAATTTTCGTTGTGAAGGGTCCGGAGGATGCCCTTCAACTATTCGTTTAGTAAGTTTCAATCGATTGAATTTTTGATCAGCCATAAGCCTACCTGAATAAAAAAATTTCAACTTATTAATTAAATGCTAACATGCCAATTAGGACTCTTCAATAAAAAAAGGCAACCATATGGCAAGCAACAGAAGTAGATTTGTATAGATTTTTATCGAGGTTGATAGAGTATGTTTTTCCTTGATGCACTATCTAATAAGTTGATTTATATATGATTATAGAGCTTCATAGAGTTCTATAGAGTTAGGATTTAAATATAGAATCCCTGACTTTTAATCAGGGGGTCGCAGGTTCGAATCCTGCAGGGCCCACCATGAAAAATTTTTCTTCATATTTTTTCAAGCAAAACCACTACGAAAAATATTCCTATGTTTTAAAGTTCACACCTGCCTTGTTAGCTTTTTATTAATCTCTCCTATTTTAAAATCATGTATTACAAAAATTAAAATCAATGATTAAGCAGGGGACAATATGACTATTAAGAATTTTATTTTACTCTTGGGTATTAGTGTATTAACCACACCATCTCTCCAAGGGGTAGATGATGATGGACTAGGTGATTGGGGAAAAGCTGCAGA
Source organism: Alphaproteobacteria bacterium (assembly GCA_016869075.1). Lineage (GTDB taxonomy): Bacteria > Pseudomonadota > Alphaproteobacteria > Paracaedibacterales > VGCI01 > VGCI01. Next base: position 11,287 of record VGEY01000026.1, on the reverse strand, counting down.
TTCAAGGAACAGAGGAGCACGGACCTCACCACATTCTGTAGCACCCTTTGTTCCAACCATAGCTCAAGCCCTCGTGCCCTCTCCTAAGCCTGCTCCACTAGCAGTTCCAAAAGGATCCTCAAGCAGCACTCATTTGGCACCTTCTCCAAGTACAGATCGTTTAAGTACCCAATCACAGAGTAAGGGAACAGAAGAAATTGATGATTCTCATTCTGCTGATCTTACCATTGAACCTTCGAGCGCTCCATTATCATTTCGTTATTTTTCACTCAAATCAGGTTTCAAAAAAGGTCCCAAGGATTATGATGATGAGTCAACAAAGAAACTCTATTATGATGCTTCAGGTGTTTTCCCTCCTCTACAACCCCCATTTAATGCTCTTAAAAATGCTGTAAGCGGAGCAGGAGAATGGGCTTGGAAAAAAGAATGTGAAGCAGAGAATGCAAACTATAGATTGTTGCAACAAGAACTGAAGAGGAAAGCAGAAAGGCTTGAGAGAAAGACTAAGGAATTTGAGGCTCTCAGCCAACAAAAGCGTACTGGAAGAGATACTCCACCTCCCTCCTCAATGATGGATAGCGTTTTGATGTCTCCTCCTCCTTCACCCCAACCTCTGTCTTCATCCTCATCAACTTCTTCTTTAGCTTCTCTATCCTCCTCTTCTTCTAGCTCCCTTGTTGGTGCAGAAGGTGCTGCAGCATCTTCCCAGCCCGTTAAGAATTCTCCAGAAGCAATCCTCTCGAGAGCGCAGATTGATTATGAAAAAGCAAAACAAGAATTTGAGAAGGCAAAAGCAAAACTCCAAGCGCGTCATATGATCAAGGTGAGAGAGAGTCTAATTCCTTTGGAAGGGGACCAACTTGATGAGCTTGTCTATCAACAAAGTATTCCCCTTGTAATTCCTTATCACAGAGACCCACACTCCCTTACTGGAGATAAAAGATCTAAGGCATTTACCATAACAGATATTCACGATTTAAGAGTTGCTGTCCATATATTAGAATGGTTAACAGCTCATTTATTTAGAGAGATGGACGTATTCAGAGCTCTTAAATTAGGGAATTCACGTGATTTTGAGCCTAAAGTACAGGGGGGCTACCTTTCTTTTGAGAGTTGGAAAAACTGGAGTAAACTCTGGGAAATATTTAATCTACTTCAAAAAGCATTTATAAGTAGATTCCCATCTCCAGATGTGGGGAAGGGGCAGAGAGATCTATCAACAGAACGTGGTCAAATTTTAGCAGCGACAGACCGCGATGAACGGGGTGCTATCGTCCGTAAAATTCTTCAAAAAATTAAACCCCTTAAAGATGAAGGGAGTGTAATGTTTGAAAAACAAATAGATGCACAATTCAGACTCCTTTCAGAAGCTGAGGGTTCAGTTGCTCCATTAAATGTCCCATTCTCAATGCGGTATGTTGGAGCGGATGATAGCGCAGTCTCAATGCCAACGATGACCCTTTCAACAACGAAAAATAATATTCAAAGAACATTTTCTAAACCGTTGCCCGCATCTTATGTTGTTCCAACAGTAAGAAAATATTCTCATGAGAGTGGGTCTGATGAGCTTTCAAGATTGAATGTATTTTTAATGCCGAAAGGAACAAAAGGTGCAACTGACTATAGGGCACCAGAACTTATACGCGCACATAGAGAAGTTTGGATAGATGTACTGAAAGAATTGGTTGAAAGAAAAAGTTCAGTTCTTGCTAAACCAATATGGGATGGTGAATATTTAAAAATGATTCTAGGCAAGTATAATACTTTGTGTGCTTTATATACGACAGCTCTAGAAACGCAAACGACCTTTTTAGCTGATATAAAAAGAAGTATTACATCAAGCTATTTGCCCTCCTCTTATCTCGATATGTGGGATTTACCGTCGCCTTTAAGATTCTTTGTTGTTGTGAAGCCTCCGACTGCTTCTAGTGTGACCGAACAAAAATCTGCTGAAATGAAATTAATAGGATATCAAGTAGAAGATGGCAACTTATTCAGAAGAATATTACACAATGGTCAGTGGATTTTTGTTTTATCTCCGTATGAAACCTTGGATTTATCTCAGAACAATCTAAGAGCTCCTAGAGGAGAAGCGTTCGGGAATTCCTTAAGAAAGCTCACTCTTTCTAATAATGATTTAAGAAATCTTGATTCATTAACGCCCGTGTTAAGTCAGTTGGTAGAATTAGATGTTTCCTCTAATCGATTGGGTGATGGATCAATTAATGCTCTTTCTTATGCAACAAAATTAACTACACTTTCGCTTGCTGAAAATGGCATGACAAATTTTTATCTTGCAGCAAGTTTAACTCAGTTGCTCTCTTTGGATATATCAGGAAATAATGCAACAAATATTTCTTATTTATCCTCCCTTGTTGGGCTAACATCTTTAAAGGCAAATCATTTGGGGGTAAAGGGCAAGTGGGAGGAAGCATTACCTTTTCCCTTACCGGCTCTTAAATCATTAGAACTTCAGAGAAATATTTTATTAGCCCTATCATTGAATGATATGCATTCTGTTCATAATAAAACTCAATCAGATGAAAATGATAGAAATTTTCAAAAAGCTTTTCCTGTTCTTGCAGTTCTGAAAGCTCCACTTGGAGAAGAATGGAGGCAGGGAGATGATAAGCAACCTATTACTTTAAGTAAAGTTTTTGGATTTCTGAGGGGCCCCTCAAAGACTGCATCAGCACGACATCAACATACTGGAGGTAAATAATTTCCTTTGATCCCACGTTTTGGGTCATTAAATTAAGGAAAGCAAAACGATCTACTTCGTTTTTTCATTAAGAGGTTCAGTTATCTTCTTAAGGAATTGATGAAACTCTTTGACCTTTGGGGAACCTTCTAAGCGACGATGATACGTATAATAAAAAGGTATTGTGAGGCTTCTCATAGTCGGGAAAATATCAATGAGAAGTTTTTTCTTTATAAGGTCATGGTCGTACCAAAAACTTCCAATACCAAGGCCATCAACAATCGCACTCCGCAATGCAATTCCGTTATTTACCTCTATAAAATATTCTAGTTGTATATCTTTTAAGTTGTTTTCTTGCATGAAGTTATTGATCTCTATAAAGGGATCTTGGTTTTTGCTATGGTATCCGATTAGCTTATGTGATTTGAGATCTTCGAGCTTTTTGGGATGTGAATGATATTTTATATAATGAGGAGAAGCATAGATTTTGAATGTCAAATTATAAAGGTGATGACGGATAATGTCAGGATCTTCTGGTACCGAAAATGCCGGCATTATACCAACATCAGCATCTCCAATTTTAATTTGAGAAATATCCGTAACGGTAATAAATCGAAAAGTAAGGTAGGGGTATTGTTTTGAGAAATCTTGTAAGCTGCCTAGAATTCGTTGTCCACTTCCTATTCCGGTAAGAATTTTTAACATACCCTGAGCTTGCTTATCTTTTTCTCTTATAAGGTCTGTTTCTTGTTCAAGATTTCCAACCGTGCGTTGGCAAAGTTCTAAAAATTCCTGTCCTTTACTTGTCAGGGTAATGCCGCGTGAGTGACGAACAAAAAGATGAAAGCCAACCTCCTTAGCCAGGGCAGACATTTGCCGCCCAAGATTTGGTTGTGTCATTCCTAATTCCTTAGCGGCTGAACTTATGTTTCCTGTTCGAGCGACCACAAGAAAAGATCGTAAATGACCTAAGTTAAAATCCACCTATCAATCCTCATTTGTAAAGCACTCGACTTATTGCGATTAACAATGAATAAAACGATTCACTTTCTTTACAAAGAGAACAAGCTCTTCATTTTTTAATAAAGATAGGTGAATAGTCTTGGCTCACAGCACTTTCACAACTAATTTTTTTCATTATAACCTCCCCCAGTAATTTAGACCATAATTCAGATGAATTATGTGTATTGCCCATTATAATAAAAGAAGTGAGTTTAGACAAATTATTTATATTTTTTGTAATTAAAACCAAAGAGTTAGCAAGCTACTATAAAAAAAGCTAAAATATATAAGGGGATAGGGAGAGTTATCAGCGAAAAGGAGGTTCGTCAAAACCACGAAGTTTGCGAGAGTGTAATTGATCAACACCCTGCTCATGTAAGAGACGAATAGCCTCTAGGCCGATTTTTAAGTGCTGATTAACGCGCTCTTTATAAAAATTATTAGCCATTCCACGTAGCTTTATTTCTCCATGAATGGGTTTGTCAGAAATACAAAGGAGCGTTCCATAAGGAACACGGAAGCGAAACCCATTGGCTGCAACCGTAGCGGATTCCATATCGAGGGCTATAGCACGGCTCTGGCGAAAGCGTTCATAAAGTTCGTCAGAACGTAACTCCCAATTTCTGTTGTCGGTAGTAACGACTGTTCCAGTTCGCATGCCAGCTTTTAAGGGCATTTTCCGATGATTAGAAATATTTTCAACGGCGTGTTGAAGAGCAACCTGAACTTCCGCAATAGGGGGAACAGGAATCCAGGTTGGTAGATCTTGATTAAGGACGTTGTCTTCTCTTACATAGCCGTGAGCTAAAACATAATCTCCCAAAACCTGCGTAGAGCGTAAGCCTGCGCAATGACCTAACATGAGCCAACAGTGAGGCCGTAAGACTGCAAGATGATCAGTGATAGTTTTAGCGTTGGTTGGGCCAACTCCTATATTGATAAAGGTAATACCCATCCCATCTTTTCTTTTTAAATGATAGGCGGGCATTTGCGGAAGGTTTTTAGGTAATATGACAGCATCATTGCCATGATGATAAATAGCATCTCCTGGAATAACGAGAGATTCATAATCTTTGGAGGTTTTTAATTGTTCCATGCCAAAAGCAACAAATTCATCCACATATCTCTGATAGTTTGTTAAAAGGACAAAACCTTGGAAATGATCAGGAGATGTTCCAGTGTAGTGATGGAGGCGATGTAAGGAATAATCCACACGTTCGCCACTGAACATCGATACAGGCTTAATACCGTTTGATCCAGGGCGGTAAGTACAGTTGGCTATATCATCATTTACCCGTGTTAAATTGGGTAATGCAAAGCCTGTTTGCATTTGCCATAATTGGCCCATATCAAGCGCTCTGGGATCAAGTTGTGCGGGTGTATGATCCATGGCAAAAGGCAATGGAATAGACCAATTACTGGCGCCAATATAAATAGGAACCTTATGCCTTTCTATGAGGAGACTTATTTGATCCATGAAATAGCGTTTAAAAATATCTGGCCGCGTAACAGTGCCGCCATAGATGCCAGCCTCTACAACAACGCCATAAGACCACCGAGCATCCAGATTCAAATCTTTTGGAGTAATATGAATGCCCACGTAAGGATAAGTTGCTTCAGCAAGTAAAGATTCAGATACCTCTTCACCTTCAAGGAGACGATTAAATGCTTCCCCAATGAGGGTGCTGTTCTTATTATAAATTTCTTCAATGGCTTCTACAGCTTTTTCAGCATCCGTATAGGCAACAAGATCTTTGATACCCGGGAAAAGATTTGTGGAATTACCGTTCAAGGACATGGATCAATCACCTATAATTATTGCCATTTATGAGTTACACTTCCCTGCCTAGTATGTTAATGAAAGCATTCTTAAAATTCATTTAATATCCTTTGAAACACGCATCTTATCAAACTTGAAATTCATTCCTCTAACCCTAACAAATTCCGGGCAAAATCACGACTGGTAAATGGGCGAAGGTCGTCAGCTGTTTCTCCTACCCCTATAGCATGAATGGGTATTGCAAATTTTTGAGCAAGTGAGATAACCACACCGCCTTTAGCTGTTCCATCTAATTTGGTAACAATGAGGCCCGTTATTCCAATTATTTCTTTAAAATTTTGTACTTGGCTATGGGCATTTTGGCCAGTTGTTCCATCGAGAACCAACAGTGTACTATGTGGCGCTGACTCATCTACTTTTGCAAGGACACGATTGATCTTCTTTAACTCTTCCATGAGATGAGCCTTGTTTTGGAGTCGTCCGGCTGTATCAATGATAAGAATGTCGACGTGTGCTTGTTTGGCATCTTTAAGGGCATCAAATGAGAGGCTTGCTGCATCAGCGCCAGGTGCGCCCTTAATAACAGGAATATCAAGTCTTTGTCCCCAAATTTCTAGCTGTTCAACAGCTGCAGCTCGGAAGGTGTCGCCAGCAACCATCATTACGGAAAGTCCTTGATCATGCCATTGCTTGGCTAATTTTCCTATTGTTGTTGTTTTACCACTGCCGTTGACGCCAACGACTAAGACAACATATGGTTTTTGGGTAGTGTTAAGAGGAAGGGGAAGCGCAACAGGGCGTAAAATGCCCTCAATGGTTTCAGCTAGAATGGATTTTACCTCATTGATAGTAATCTCTTGATTGAGGCGTTGTTTGGCAAGATTTGCCGTCAAATGTGCTGCCGTTTCAGGTCCTAAGTCGCTTGTGATTAAAAGCTCTTCAAGTTCGTCCAAAGTATTTTGGTCCAACTTTCGGGACACAAAAATTGTTTTTATACCCTCTCCCAATTTATCGGAGGATCTCTTAAGTCCCTGCTTAAGGCGCGACCACCATTTGCCCTTTTCTTCCTTAACAGGATTTGTGGCGTCTTTCATTTAATCTCTTTTCCTATCAAACCTTGAGGAGTTGCCTCAATAATCTGGGTACTTATAACTGATCCTATGGCATAATCTGAGGAAGTTTCAAGACGGATAGGTGCAAAGTGATCTGTTTTTCCTTGGAGTAAATGGCCTTCTGGCATTTTTTGGGTGGATTCAAGGAGAAAGTGGGTCTTTTTATTTAAACAAGACTGGTAAAATTTTTTGAGGGCTTCTTCTCCTTTTTGGCGTAAGAGAGCAGCACGCTCTTTAATTGCCGATCCATGAACTTGGGGCATGCGGCTTGCGGGTGTTCCTGGTCTGGCTGAGTAGGGAAAAACATGTAAGTATGTGAGATCGCACTCATCAATTGATCGCAGTGTATTTTCAAACATTTCTACAGTTTCTGTAGGAAAGCCAGCAATGAGATCTGCTCCAAAAATCACATCGGAACGAAGAGAACGAACTTTTTTACAAAATGCAATAGCATCCGTGCGATTATGGCGGCGCTTCATCCGCTTGAGAATTAAATCGTCGCCAGCTTGTAAACTTATATGAAGGTGAGGGAGTAGACGACTTTCGTTACCAATAAGATTCCAAAGCTCCTCGTCTATTTCAACTGGATCAAGAGAAGATAAGCGTAAGCGCTTTAATTCTGGGATTAAGGCTAGAAGGCGACGGATAAGCTGTCCCAGAGAGGGTTTTCCTGGTAAATCAGCTCCATAAGCGGTTATATCAACCCCCGTTAAAACAAATTCTTGATAGCCAGCATGGGTCAGCGTACGAACTTGGTTAACAATTTCACCAATGGGAACGCTGCGTGAGTTGCCTCGACCGAAGGGGATTGTGCAAAAAGTACAGCGATGGTTACATCCATTTTGAACTTGTACAAAGGCGCGTGCTTTGCCCTCAAATCCAGAAACCAAATGCCCTGCGGTTTCACGGACAGACATAATATCATTGACCAATACACGTTCATGATCTTTGTCTTTCAAGTAGCTTGATAATTTCATTTTTTCATCATTACCAATAACCCGACTGACTTCTTTCATTTGTGCATAGGTCTCTGGGCTAATTTGTGCGCTACACCCTGTTACAATAATCTCTACATCTGGATAAATGCGGCGCACTTTTCTAATGGCTTGTTTTGCTTGTCTTTCTGCTTCTTTTGTAACCGCACAGGTATTTACAATGATGGAGTTTGTTAACCCTGCTTGGTGGCTCAGATCTTTTATTACTTCTGATTCATAAGAATTAAGACGGCATCCAAATGTAATGACTTGAGGGGCGGTGTCTCGCGTTTCATCCTTCTTAAGATGTGTTTGACAAGTATGCGGCATAATTAAAGTAATTTTATATTAAAGTGAAATGGATGCTTATGATACCCGTTCATTAACCTACACCAACTTAGATCACATCTGAGCTTAAAAGGCAATCAAAAGCCTGTAAAAGGGCAAAAATTCTAACTTAAAAAGGTGAGTATAAATATTCTTTAGAATAAGAACTTTTTTCTAATCATACTCTTCATCAAGTTCTTGCTCAATAGCATCCAACTGCTCTCTTAGAACCTTATTTTGCTTCATTAAAGAACGCAAGATCATTGTAATTTCTTTCGTATCGCGGTTTTGGGTAAATTGGATGCTGAAAGCCATCAAGAAAGTAATAATAGTGGTGCCGGTGTTTATAACGAGTTGCCAAGTATCGGAAAATTTAAAATAAGGGCCGCATGCTGCCCATCCAAGAACAACAATAAGTGAAAATGAAAAAGCACCTAAAGATCCCCCTAACTTAGAAAGAGAGATTAATTTTGTTTTTATGCGTCGCTTGGTGGCTTTTTTAATAGACCGCAAGGCGCTTAAGAGATTTTCAGAAGTTTTTTCAATATTCATCTTAAAAACCTTCTCGAAACAACTTAACTTAAGATAGAATGCTATTCGTGAATAAAAGCTTAACTTGCACGACGTTATTTCTGTAATTCATTTACTTTTTAAAAAAGTCCTTTGAATATATTTTTTACGATTTGCTCTGGTTTGTCAGCTTTTTGACCTTGCCCTTTATCTTGAGAAGGAACAGAAGGGGTTTGGGGAGCGAGAGGCCCGACAACCGAACCTAAAATATCTCCTGGGTTAAGCTTGCCTTTACCAAGCCTTTCTACAACTGATTTAAAAACATTTTCCATCATATAAGTTTGAAGAGCAGAGGTATCAAGACTGCGTGAAGGATTATCAAGGGGCCCATAAAGGCGCATATGAAAAGGAGGAAGTTTAGGAAGTTCTGTTAAACGAAACTCTGCATGGATGTCTAAAGAATACGCGGGGAGATTAATGGAGCCTCTCGCGTTGCCTTGTCCGCCTTGAGCAATCAAATTCATAGAATTAATAACGCCGACTCCTTCTTTGAAAGTAATATTGCCATTGAAACTCGAAAAGGATGTTTGACCTTTTCCCATTTTGGTATTTAAAAGCCCCATAAGAGATTGTGGGTTTTGAAGGGATGCTAATTGTTGGCTCAACGCATGCAAGTCAAAACCATTAATAACACCATTGGTGGCCGAAATAATCACAGGGCCAGCAAGGTGATTGACCATTGAATGCATACTATTTCCATGAGTTGTAAGATCAGCAGAAGAGGAGAGGCTCCCACCAACAATTTTTATGCTACTCCCTTGCGTCATAAGCTTCTTTAGGTTTGCCCCCTTAATATCCATGTGAACTTTTAATGCATTTTGGGCAGTAATGAGACCGTTTGCATGAAAACCCCCTCCATATAAGGATCCCACCAGGGACTTCATTTCAAGGTGCCCATTTTTAAGGATTGCATGAAGTTTTGGATTGGATAAAACCATGTCTCCATAGGAGAGGTGGGGCGCATTTAGTTCAAAATTTCCATCGAAATTATTCAAGAATCTAAAATCAAGGGCATCATGTGACCATCTTGAATGAGGGGTTAAGCGCTCTCTTTTTCCTTTGGATGATACAAAATAGAGTCTTGCTTCAGAATAATCAGGAATATTTGATTCTTGCTCTGCTGTCAGCATCTCCATCTTCAACGGATTTAAAGACAACTGGGCTTTAATAGAAGGCTTAACACCTGTACGATCGACGGCAAGTGCGCCAGAAAATGAAAGATGAGATCCTAGTGACCCTTTTAGATTTGTCGCTTTAAAGGATGTGGCATCGCCTTCTACAGTAGCTCTCAATTTTCCGGTACCTTGAAGGTGGGAGGTTTTTACATCAAGGAGCTTTAATATATTTTCAACTTTAGGGGATACTAAGTCGAAAGTAAGGGCAGAGAAATGGTCTTGGGGCTTCCAGAATAAAGAACCCTGCAGCTTTGCATTTTCAATAGCAAGGTCAAGTTTTTCGATGCGTACTGTTTCACCAAATAAATAATTTGTCGAAAAGACAATATTACCAAGGAATGCGGGTGGAAGAGTCTTTGTGTCAATTTTTAGCCATTTAAGGAAGTCTTCAGCACGCGGTAGAATGGCATACAAATTTCCTTGAAGGCCATGATTGGTATTACGAGCGGTAAAATTACCGTGTGCTTGTCCTGGTAGGTCTTTTACATTTCCGACCAATTGAGTCCCATCTTTTAGGAGAACTTTAATATCTCCAGTAGGGTGAGCAGCTCCCATGTCACATTTTGCATTACTAAATAAAATTTCATTCTCTTTAGCTATGACATCAGAGGAAAATTGCACAGGCTCAGAAAAGAGGTTTTGAGGGAGCTTTTTAGGGTTTCCGGTGGCGGTGAGTTGTCCTTTGATGATAAAAAGGGGGGCCTGAGTTATTTTTCCTTTGAATGAAAGATTACCTTCATTTGCATTTATTTTTAAATCAACGTCTTGAGTTTCACCAAGAGCCCCTGCATGGGCATCTAGTGTAACTTTTTGATCAAATGTCTTAAAGGAGCCTGAAATACTATAGGGTCCTTGCAGAGAGTTAAGCTTAACGTTTGTGGTCACATCTTTAAGCTCGATATCTTGATCAGGTGTATGATATATAAGAACGCCATTGTTAATTTGAATATTATCAAATGAGACTTCAAAATTTTGGGAGGATGTGGGTGATTGTGATTTAAAAATCCAATTAGCGCGACCATCTTTCAGCTTTTCTAGGTAAATGCGCGGGTCATCAATGCTCAAAGAGGATATTGCAATTTTTTTTTTCAGAAGAGGTATTAATTGCAGCGATGCACGTACCCGCTTCACACTTAAAAAATCTTGGGAGCTTCCCCCTTTAAGATTACCTATATGAACATGATCCACAGCAATGCGGGGGGTAGGGAGAAATGAAAGAGATATTCCCCCATCAATACGCACGTCACGCTCGAGAGAGTCTCGAGCGAGGGTCAAAATTTCAGGTTTATAATTATTTACATTAATGAAAAATGGGAGGACCAGGAGGGCGCCAAAACAAATCCCTAAAAAAATTAAAATCCAGACATAAATTCTACGCATGGTATGTCTCCCTTCTTTTTCAAAGGTAATATGCTCCACTTTCCTAGCTTAAAGCAAGGTTAAGTGAAGCATATTTTTCACGCATGCGTTCTAGTCACCAGAGTAAAGTGTATGCGGTGTAGCAGAAGAAAGAGGTGGACGACCTACTGTAGAAGGCACAGGAGGTGGTGCTTTTTTAGGTGCTAGGCCGGTGGGGGGAGAAGGTGGCGCCTCTGTAGGAGGTACCAATAGACCGGTTGAAACATTTCCAGCACCTGGAGCTTTAA
>VGEY01000025.1 GCA_016869075.1 Alphaproteobacteria bacterium | reverse complement strand
TTACTCAGTGGTCGTTCCTGGAACGCTCCCCTCCACAAACCCTGAGCTCCCCTCTTTGGCCTGTGCAGTGATAGTAAAACAAGTGGATGCTAAAACACGGTCAAAAACAGGGATTAATGATCTCTTGCGCTTCTAGATAATATCAAAAGCGCGAAATTACCCTAACCGGGCTAATGTTCGTAAAACAGAGAAGCGTGCAGCAATTAAACTTGTACATCCAACAAAAAATGGCAACGACAAGATTGCAATGAGCAGAAAGAAACTCAACGTAGGTTTCAAGGCTTCTGACACTCCCAAACGAAGACTCAACCAATTCAGAAAGAGGATCGTTGGGAGGGCAAAAATGACACCCCATAAGCCCCCTTTCATTGCCAACCAGAATGCGCGTCTTTGGAACTTTTGTGCAATATATTGGTTGTTGGCTCCAACCAGACGCAATACATCAATTATACTTGAGTGCGTAGCAAGAGAAGAGCGCGTGACAAGGGTGATGGTTACAAAAACAGTTGCTGCAATTAAACCAATGAAAAGATAGGCCATCACTTCAAGGGAAAGCCTCAGCTTTTCAAGCATTTGTTGCCATTGACTATGTTCTTCAACACGAACATCAGGCGAGATGACGCGCAACTTTGCGGTCATTTCATCAAGATTGAGGGGAGCATTTTGTTTTAAGTCAACATCAATTAAAGCAGGAAGCGTGAGATCTTCCAATAAATTGACTTGCCCGACCCAGGGCTGAAGCAGCGTTAAAATCTCTTGGTTATCTACCAATTTAGCCCGTGCAACAGTGGGCATCTTTTTCAACACCTCCATGGCACTTTGTATTACAGATTCTGGATTCGTAGCACCGTGCATCGGTAATTCTATAGTCAAGCGATTGCTCCCACTTAAATTCCATTGATTTAAAGAAGTGGAAATGGACATTGCCCCAACAAAAACAAGACTCAGTAAAAAGACCATAAGCCCAACAATCCAGCACACATAACGACTGCTCACATCTTGGCCAATTGGAATATCATCAATTGTTTGTGAAGGATGATTAAGCATAAGACCTACTCCCCGACTGATGAGAAGAATTTGTGATCAGTTGCCCGTGAGATAAATGCAGTTCCGGATAAGGAAAATCTGCAACCAAAGTACGACTGTGCGTCGCAAATAAAATCGTTGTGCCTATCCTATTCAACTCTTGAAACAAATGAACCAGACGCGTAGCTGCATCATGATCAAGGTGCCCCGTAGGCTCGTCCGCCAACAAAATCAAAGGCCGCGTAATAACTGCCCGCGCAATGGCGACACGCTGTTTTTGTCCATCTGAAAGAGTTGTAGGTTTACTTTTTAAATAGTCCCCCAGCCCTGCCCACTGCAGTAATTCTATGGCTTGCCCACGTGCCATGTTAAGCCGTGCGCCTGTTATGGTAAGAGCAAGAGCTACGTTATCTACAATATTCAAATGAGACAACAAACTACATTCTTGTAAGACAAGACCAATGCGTTGTCTAAAGATGGGGAGCGTTGAGGTTTTAATTCTACTCACGTCTTTTCCAAAGACTTTAACGCTACCTTGAGTGGCAATAATGCCGCGATATATGAGTTTTAAAAGGGATGTTTTGCCGGCACCGCTCACACCTGTCAAGAAATGGAAAGAGCCGATGCGTAATGAAAAACTCAAATTTTGTAGAACTTGACGACCGGGATACCTTAACCCAACCTGATCAAATCGAACAATTTCAATCATTTCTTGGCGCATTTGAGCCACTTAACCTTCTCCCGTGTTTTCCTGACTTTGACATATTGCATACAGGACGTCCAGTGGGTCTGCAAGAGTTATTATATTCATGAAAAGCATATTTCTCTTGCATAAAATCTCAAAAAAGATTAATAATTTATCACGCTCGATTTGGAGTACGACTTCAGATAGATATCACTGTCGCGGGGTAGAGCAGCCCGGTAGCTCGTCAGGCTCATAACCTGAAGGTCGTTGGTTCAAATCCAGCCCCCGCAACCAATCTTAATTACTCAAATATTTTTTCTCCCTCCAAGAATTTACAATCTTCAAAAGCACGTTAAATCCAACAGCCCCCTTGATTTTAGGTAAGTAAAATTTATATTAATTTTTAGAGAACAATAAGAATATGAACACATATCTGACAAATAAAGGAGAGAGTACAATGGTTGAACTGAATGAAAAAGAATTGGATAAAGTGGTTGCAGGAGCTTCTGCAGTTGAATATGGGCTTCTCGCTTCATTAATTGTTACGCGAATCGTTACATTATACCCACAAATTGGTGTACTGCTGAATAAGCTATTCCCACCATCGAGTTAATGGCACCTTACCACTATACGGTGTGTCAAATAAGGTAACGAATTTTTGGATACCGCTCCTAATGGGCCTTGAGGAAAGAATTACTATCCTATTATAAAAAGAGGATAGGCTCTTCTTTTTATGCAAAGGTTTTTAAATATTTTAGTGGGTTCATCAAGCTCACAATCCCCTTAACAACCCTTACTCACCAAAATATTGTGCATTAAAAATAGGCGTGAATTCACGTAGGTATATAGTTATTTTATCGTTATAATCTAAGTCGATGGGGGAAAAGAACATGCAAGCAAGAATCCTAACGCTCGAAGAAATGATTCATATTACATTTCATCAGCTTGATCATTCGCCTAAACTTGACCGAAAAATACGCATGAAGGCGGAAAAGATGCTGAGAGCACATCCTTTTATTTTACATTGTCGAATTGTTGTCAGTTTACCCCACCGCCATAAACTGAGAAGAAATCTGTTTGAAATACGTATGGACATAAAAGTTCCAGGCACAGAGATTGTCATTAATAAACAACCTGGAATAAAAGAACGCCCCCACGAAGATCCTTATGTGGTTATCAATGATGCCTTTAAAGCTGCTGAACATCTTCTGGAAAAATATAAAGAAAAAAGACATCATATGGTTAAACTTCATGACCCGCACCTTTATGGAAAACTTCCTAAAGCGGATTAAAAATTTGAATTAGTTTTTTTGAAAAGTCTCACACACGAATTTCTCCTCAAACGTCTGAAAAGTTTTAGCAAATTTGGGAGTGACTTGCTTGGAAGCGTTATCAATCATTAAAAAATGGGAATATTGATTTCATAGGTTATCAAGACTAAAATATATCCGTACTCTGGTATATTGATTCAATACCAAGGAGGAAAAAATGAATAAAAAAAATCTAACAATTTTACTAAGTGTTTTATTGCTTACCTCCCCTGTATATACTACGGATGACTCTTTGCCTGAGCTTATGCAAAGAGATGCGATGCTAAGACCACATGTAAAAAGTCTCATTAGCAGTTCTACCATGGAACAAAAAACTCAGCTTTTAAGCGCAGTCGAATCATCTACCACATTTAGAAGTTTAAATTTTGCGGAATTGTTAGTAGGTGTTTTTAATCATAATGCTTGGATGCCACATGTACATACTTTTACTGATAGAAGTTTACAAGAACTTTTCCATCCATATTCTCCGAAGCTTCCACTTACAGACGTGCACCATATATTTTTAGCTAATGTTCTTTATGATGCGGGTAGTAGATTGTATGATCAAACACACAACCCACATTATTTAGAGCATGCTGCATCAATTGGACACTCTGGTGCTCAATATAAAATGTTCTTTATTGACTTTGATTCTTGCAAATTAGAAGCAGCAAAAAATTATCTATTGTGTTCTGGTGATCAAGGAAATCTGGATGCACTATTCACCTTATCTGAAGCTCTTGAGGGTTTTAAACAAATTGGACTGCAGAAAAATCCCCAACTCGCAAGGCTTCTCTGCCAAGAGGCTGCTAACCTAGGTCACCCCGAGGCTACATTCACTCTTATAGTAGCAACATTTACTGAAGGCACATATGGTTCTGCAATGGATTTTAAACAAGGTATCCGTAATGCTAAACAATTAGCCGATCGTGATAATCAACCTTCCAAACGATTTCTTGAAGCAATTATGAAATCATCTGGAGATGCCCTCCAGGAAGGAAATAAATCAATAACCACTCAAGATCTTAATTTTCTAAGAACCTTTCTTGGATGGAAAGATGAGGGAGAAGAATAAAAGGCCACCTTATAGGCTTTTATTTTCTGAAAAAGTTACCGAGCCATGATTGTGGAGAGGGATAGAATCTTAAATAGTGTCAAAGGTTGTGCATCTTGTACTAAATGTACATACCCTTATCTCTTACCCAATGTAAGAATGGTTGGGAACGTCAATTCACCTTGGAATTCTTTAACGGCAAATTCAGCATGGATGGTCATACTTAAGGATTGGGTTTTCTTATCAAAGGCTGTCACTGTTGCTGTCACATTTTTGATCCTCGATTCATACCGCATAATGGCTTGAGCGCATAGTTCTCCAATGCGACTCCAATCATCAAAATTGGTAGCATCATATTGGGAAAAATCCCCCAACCCAAACATTTCAGGCAAACCAAAATTAAGATAGTCTTCTGCAAAATCTTCATAATCTTCCCGCTTTGCAGTTGTGCGGGTATTCAAAATGCGCTCAACCTCCCGCTCAACGGAGCGAACCAGCTCCTCTTGAGTATAATAATGTTTTACGGGATGTTCTGTTTCGGTATCAGGATTGTCATCAATGAGACGATCAAATAATGGAACAGGCGCACCAGTTAAGAGTTTTGGCTCTGCCAGGGCATCTTTTAAAGCTTTAGACATAAAAAATTCTCCCCTCATTCAAAAGCACTATCATTATGCTACAAAGAATGAGGAGAGAATACTAGGCCTTATTATGCCATGGCCTTGTTGGTTGTATAATCCCAACCAGAAGCAGTGCTGCCAGACGTTGTTGCCTGAACTGCATCATGTGAAGTTTCTGCTGCTGTATCAGACCTTGTGGATACACTGACTTTAACAATTATTTTGTCAGGGAATTCTTCAATGTGCTCAATATGACAATTTGTATAGGTGGAAGAATAAAATTCAGTGTTTT
Organism: Alphaproteobacteria bacterium; assembly: GCA_016869075.1. Taxonomy (GTDB): domain Bacteria; phylum Pseudomonadota; class Alphaproteobacteria; order Paracaedibacterales; family VGCI01; genus VGCI01. The sequence continues at coordinate 12,326 of VGEY01000025.1, read as the reverse complement.
CTGATCCATCGCCAATATGCCCAACACGTGAAATCTTCATTTCAGCAATATTGTTGTTGTTTCTCATGTGTTGCCTTAAGACCGGCATCTTAGAGTCTGTCTGAAGATGAAGTTCTATCAATGAATGATAAATAGTTGCACTGGCTTGGTATTCATTGGCTTTGTTACCTACAGTCACACGCTCCTCAACGCTATTAAACCAGAGAAGAGGTGCTGCTGTTTCATAATTTTCAACATTTGAATGTAACAAATCATCCATAGAAACGAAGAAGCTTGAGGTAACGCTTCCAATAGGCGGGTTATCTGTTACCGGCGCCGTGTTTGTACTCGGTTTATTGATAGCTACTTTCGTAATTGCCATGGTGAAACTCCTTTAACGGTGTCAAATTCTCATTCATTACTCAGCCGCAGGTGGTGGCAACGTTGCAACCAAGCGAATAGAAGCTGAAAGCTCTTCCATTTGGAAGTGCGGCCTTAAATAGATAACAGATCTATAAGACCCAGGTTTTCCCGGAATCTCATAGACGTCAATACGTGCTTCACGCAAAGGGAACTTTGCTTTAACGGGCTGCGAAGCATTGTCGTTTGTCACAACATAGCTTGCAATCCATGTATTCAAATATTTTTCCACGTTTTCACGGGTCAAGAAGCTGCCAATCTTATCGCGCATGATAACCTTAATATAATGTGCAAAGCGTGATGCCGCTAAAATATAGGGCAACCGTGCTGACAGATTCGCATTCGCATTCGCATCATCCAAGTTATAGACTTTTGGTCGTTGTGCTGTCTGACCACCAAAGAACGCTGCATAATCCGTCCCTTTACAATGACATAAAGAGATAAACCCAAGGTCGCTAAGTTCTTTTTCACGACGGTCTGTAATAGCTGTTTCTGTTGGACATTTCAGAGCAATATCTCCATCAGTGGTTTTAAAAGTATAAGCGGGCAGTCCTTCAACGATACCACCCCCTTCAACACCCCGAATGGCAGCAGTCCATTTGTAATGCGCAAACGCGTTGGTAATACGCTCGCCCATAATATAAGCTGGGTTTGTCCAGCAGAAACGCGACGTATCTGCACCAGCGACATCCTCTTCAAAATTGAGACCTTCCGCAGGGAGCGTATTTGCCCCATACGGCAAACGCATCAGGACGCGTGGAAGGAATAAAGCGACGTAGCGTGAATCTTCTGTATCACGGAAAGAATTCCATTTAATCATCTCAAGACTTTCAAAAATTTTTGAAAGATCTCTGGGAACGCCTAAATGTTCAAAGCTATCTAAGTCAAATAATTTCGGATCAGCGGCTGCCAAAAATGGGGCATGCGCAGCCGCTGCAACTTGAGACATTTTCTGAAGCAATTCCATATCCTGTGGATGGCGTGTAAATTCATAATCTCCCACCAAACAGGAATAAGGATGTCCACCGAAGGTGCCATATTCTTCTTCATATATTTTCTTAAACATTTGGCTTTGGTCAAACTCAACAGCCTTTTCCAAATCATCCAGAAGTTCTTTTTTGGTAATGTTCATCAAGCGCAATTTTAAGTGCGTACTTGTCTCTGTATTCATGACAAGATAACTCAATCCACGCCAAGACCCTTCTAACTTTTGGAAAGAAGGATCATGCATAATTTCATTCAATTGATTGGCAATTAAATCATCCAATTCAAGAATGCGCTGATTGATGAAAGCAACGGTGTCTTTGCTGACTACCGTTCCCTGCTCAAGCACTTGGTTTACAAATTCTGTTACCAAGTCCCGCGCAAAAGGTCGTTGAGCTTCATCACGCGCAAGCTTACCTTTTGTCATCAAGACATCTAAGGCAGATTCTTCGGCGGGGGTGTTTGTTTCATCAGCCATGATCTTATCTCCTTAATTACTTATGATGACGCAGGTGGAGCATCATTCATGCCCAACTCTTGTTTAATAGAGTCCCGCTTTTCTGTGTTTGTGATAATCTCTTGTAAAAGCTCACCGAGTGTGTCGTTTCCATCGAGCTTTGTAAGCAAATCCTTTAGGCGTGTTCTCGCTTCATAAAGCCGCTCCAAAGCAGGAACTTGCTTTACGACGTTAACAGGCTCAAAGTCTTCCATATTTTTAAAGAAGAGCTCAACACTCATTTGAGTTCCATCGTTAGCCAGTGTGTTATTCACACGAAAAGCCAGACGAGGATTAAGAGACGCCATAATTTCATTAATATTATCGCGGTCAATTTCCACGAATTTACGTTCTTTTACTTTAGGCAAAGGATCCACAGGCATTCCTGATAAATCTGCAAGAATTCCCATCACGAAGGGTAATTCCTTCATTTGAATGGCATTACCAATTTCGACGTCATAAGTGATTTGAACTCGCGGGGGTCTAACCCGATCAAGTTTGTGTTGCAAGCTTTCGACCATTATTTATCTCCCTATCTCTCCGAATTCGTGGAGAATTTCCGCGCTATACTTTAATTTATAACCATAAAGTTTTAAAATTTTATTAATTTTTTAAAATTTTGGAAGGGTATGCGTCAGGTTCAAATAATCAGAATAAAAGTCCCCAAGCTCTATGCAAATATTTCACTTGGCATCCATCATAAAGAATTATATCTTCACTGTTTTTTAGGTCGGAAATTCTTAGATTTTATAGGAATTAATAATATGAATGATAACTTACTTAACATTCTGATTAAATAACGGATTTAACGTTAAGATAGTATCTTTAGATGCTAGTAAAGACCTTATAGATTGTGAGTTGCATCAGGCGCTCATATATTTCTATAAACTCTCTACTAGCATTATTGCAAACCAGGGAAATATAGGGATTTATCCTTTCTTGACTTCTATCTTTTTTACTTCTCCTGGGACATTTCCCATCTTGGGAAGCGAAACATATAGAACTCCATTTTTCATAATAGCATTAACTTGGTTTTCATTAATTGGTACAGGTAATTGTAAGGATCGATAAAAGCTACCGCTCCAACGCTCAGACAAGTAATAATTTTCTTGTTTATCTTCAAGAGCAGATTTCTTTTCTCCTCTAATAGTTAGTATTTTGTTATTAAATTCAACACTAACATCTTTTTCTTCAAGACCAGGTAAATCTGCAGTTACTATAAATTCTTTCTCGTTTTCAGATACATCAATATGTGGTAACGCGGAAAACAACTTTTGAGTCGAAAAACCTTGAGACACATTTCTGGATGTTGGCCACATATTATCAAATAATTGGTCGACCTCACGACGTAGCCAGTTAAATGGATCTCTATTACGATCTGGTTTACTGGTCAATTGATTATTAGTCATCAGTATCCTCCTTTGATTTTTGTCATGTTACATCACAGCTAAAAAAACTTGATAGTGGGACCAAAGCTAACTCCTTTGGTCCCTTGTTCAAGTCGAAATTAGGAATACTTTAGCTCAACATAGGGGGAGAAGTAGAGCGCCTTTGAATGGAATATAGATGCGATTTAAATATAGCTAATCTTTCTTCCCTCAAAAGCCTTTGCATCTTGATAGTACTCGGAACTAACTTTGGAAAAGTCAAAAAATCTGTAAGATACTTTATTTTAGTATTAAATTGGCTAGAGTTGATAATTTCATGTTTAGATAATCTTTGCAAAGAACCATAAAACCAATTTTTTGATAATTTTACCTTTTTGATTTTTTTAACCATAGTAAACTCCTCATCAATCACAATAAGGTTATTACATTTTTTAACAGAATGGCGCACATTAGAAACTGTGCACCCTTCTGTTATATCTTACTAAAATTATTTTTTAGCAGCAACAAGAAAATAGTGCTAATAATATTTTTTAAAGAAACATCGTTCTTGAATCTCACCATCAAAATTGATTAAAATACCCAGAATGTTAAAAATTAACTCACCGACATATATACCACGAACATGAATTCATTTACCCTCAGACTATCTTACTTAAAACAGATGAATCCCTGGGTCATTGGTTTATTAATACTACTTGCAAGTGTTGGATTTTTAATGCTTTATTCGGCTGCCAATGGAAGCATGAGCCCCTGGGCCTGGAAGCAAATCCTTCGATTTTCCATTGGAATAGTCCTGATGATTGCTGTTGCAGCAACCGATAGCAGAAGCTGGATGTCCTGTGCTTATCCCTTATATGGCTTAACACTGCTCCTTCTTGTAGGGGTCGAAATCATGGGCTCTATTGGCATGGGAGCTCAACGGTGGATTGATCTTTATCTTATTCAACTCCAACCGTCCGAAATAATGAAAATAGCTTTAATTCTTGCATTAGCACGCTATTTTCACAAGCTTTCACTGCACGAGATACAATCTTTACCAGCCCTTCTTTTTCCCTTAGCCCTTATCTTAATCCCAACCCTTTTAGTCATGCGTCAACCAGATTTGGGAACCGCTATTATTTTAATGTTATGTGGCGCAACCATCTTCTTTGTTGCAGGTGTGCAATGGTGGAAGTTTGCGCTTGCTGCGGGGGGTGTGCTGGCTGCAATCCCAGCTATTTGGACGCAATTGCATGATTATCAGAAAAAGCGCATTCTCATTTTCTTTAATCCGGAAAATGATCCAACAAACTCGGGATACCATATAACTCAGTCTAAAATTGCTCTTGGCTCTGGAGGAATTATGGGCAAAGGGTTCCTTCAAGGCACTCAAAGTCACCTTAATTTTCTTCCTGAAAAGCAAACAGACTTCATATTTACCATGTTCTGTGAAGAATTTGGTTTTCTGGGAGGAATGATTCTTCTCGGAATGTATATGATCTTACTTGCTTATGGCTTACAAGTCGCTTTAGCCAGTCGCAATTCTTTTGGACGCTTAGTCGTCGTAGGCATAACAACCGTTGTCTTTCTTTATGTATTTATTAATATGGCCATGGTTATGGGCATGCTCCCCATTGTTGGTGTCCCTTTGCCCTTCATTTCTTATGGAGGGACAGCATTATTAACCCTTCTCATCGGACAAGGGTTGATTTTTTCTGTTGCCATTCATCATCATACACGCATCGGTAGAAATTTATGACATCTGATATGTGTAAGAGTGGATGGATTATCCTCGATAAACCCTACGGCATGACCTCCTCACAAGCCACAAATGTTGTGCGTCGTCTTTTTGGAGCAGCTAAAGCTGGTCATACAGGAACTCTCGACCCATTGGCAACAGGCATACTCCTGATTGCTCTCAATGAAGCCACCAAAGCAATCCCGTATATCGTTTCTGATGTAAAGCAGTACCGTTTTCAAGTAACGTGGGGAGAGCAGCGAACAACTGATGATGCCGAAGGGGCCGTCATTGCCACCTCTTCCAACCGCCCTACGGAAAAGGATATACAATCCATATTACATCACTTTATTGGCACTATACAGCAGAGGCCTCCCCTTTTTTCCGCCTTAAAAATAAAGGGAAAGCGCGCGTATGATTTGGCACGTTCAGGTGATGAAATGACTTTAAAATGCTTAAATGAAGCCATCACCTTAAAAACACGCCCTGTCACAATTGAAAATTTAATTCTAGAGTCCATAGATTCAAACGAGCAGGCAACCTTTATGGTCACCTGTGGATCAGGGACGTATGTGCGTTCCCTTGCACGTGATATGGCAGACCTTTTGCACACAAAAGGCTATGTTTCCAGCCTACGGCGCGTCTCCATTGGGAAATTTCACCAAAAAGATGCGATTTCGCTGGAAAAATTACGTGAATTAGGGCATAAATCAAAATTGCAGCATAGTTTTCTTCCGGTCAAGGCTGTTCTGGACGACATCCCGGCAGTGCCCATAACTATGGAAGAAGCAAGCATGATTTGCCAAGGACAACGAATTTCTTGTACAAAAGACATTTCGTGTAAATCTTTGGTTGTTCTCACACTAATGAGACAAATTGTGGCTATTGCTGAAGAGTGTAATGGTTACTTTTATCCAAAGCGGGTTTTTAAGTGACGATGATTCTCTTAGTTAACACATGAGTTAATATACCCAGTCATATGTTAGCTTGTTGGTTTTTTACGTAACCAACGTGATGTAAGGTTTTTTTACAGTGTTGTAAACTTGTATTTAAAACCGCATCAGTTTTGTTTCGTATTATAACCTAAAATATATTATTGGGGTGACTTTGTAAGAGTTTACAAAGAAAACATAAATAAGAAAGGTATAATATCCGATGTCGATAGATGCAGGACGTAAACAAGCACTCATTAGTGAGTATGCTACAAAGCCAGGTGATACTGGTTCACCAGAGGTTCAAGTTGCCATTTTGACAGAACGCATTCGTAATTTGTCAGGTCATATGGAGACACATCCAAAAGATTTTCACTCCCGCCGTGGTTTAATACTCATGGTCGGACAACGTCGCCGCCTTCTTGATTACCTTAAAAGCAAGAGTGATGATCGGTATACTGTTTTAATTAAGCGTTTAGATATTCGTCGCTAATTCACATAAAGCGGATAGGAAAAACTAAAAGCAATTATTACAGGAACCAACTGTAAGTTATCAAGAATAGGAGTGTAGGGTTTTGGGGCTTTACTCTTTAAGATGTTTAAAATTTCCCAAAACAAAAAGGTATAGTTAATGTCAAACATGTTTAAAATTGCACGCGAAGAAATTGATTGGGGTAAGCGTAAGCTCATTTTAGAAGCTGGGAAAATAGCACGACAGGCAGACGGTGCCGTCCTGATTACCTACGGAGAAACAACTGTGCTGTGTACAGTTGTTGGTCAAAAAGAAGCAAATCCAGACGTTGACTTTTTACCTCTTACAGTTCACTACCAAGAAAAAGTCTACGCTGTAGGACGCATCCCAGGGGGCTTCTTTAAGCGAGAGGGCCGCCCTTCAGAAAAGGAAGTTTTAACTTCACGTTTGATTGACCGACCCATTAGGCCTTTATTTCCAGAAAAATTTCACAATGAAGTTCAAGTCGTATGCACAGTTTTAAGCCATGACTTAGAAAATGATCCAGATATTGTTGCTTTGATTGGCGCCTCTGCTGCCCTCTCCCTTTCTGGTGTCCCTTTCTTAGGTCCCGTGGGTGCAGCACGTGTGGGCTATAGTGATGGACAATATGTTCTTAACCCAACGCCAACTCAATTGGAAAATAGCCAGTTAGACTTGGTTGTTGCGGGTACCAACTCAGGCGTATTAATGGTCGAATCTGAAGCCCAAGAACTTTCTGAAGACATTATGCTTGGCGCCGTAGAATTTGGTCACCAAGCCTTTCAACCTATTATTGAATTAATCACAAGATTAAAAAAGGCAGCCGGCAAAGAACTTTGGGAAGTCGTCCCACCCAGTTACGATGCAGACGTTATTGATTCAAGAGTGAAAGCAATTGCTGAAGAAAATCTCCGAAAAGCCTACAGCATTACAACAAAACAGGACCGCTATAAAGCCATTGATGAATGTAAAGCTTTGGTAAAAGGAGCTCTCCTTCCTGAAATTGAGAATGAGTTGGCCCTTAACCATGCACTCGAAAATCTCAAAGCAAGCATTTTGCGTAACATGATTTTAGACGACTCTAAGCGCGTTGACGGACGTGATTTAACAACTGTACGTCCCATCGTTTGTGAAACAAGCATATTGCCGCGCACACATGGCAGCGCCTTATTTACACGCGGAGAAACACAAGCTTTGGTTGTCACTACCCTTGGAACAGGCCAAGATGAGCAAATAATCGACGCTCTTGAAGGAGAGTATCGTGAACGCTTCATGCTTCATTATAACTTCCCTCCCTATTCCGTTGGTGAAGTCGGCCGCTTATCTTCCCCTGGCCGCCGTGAAATTGGACACGGGAAATTAGCATGGAGAGCTCTGCGCCCCCTCCTCCCTTCAAAAGAAAATTTTCCTTATACCATACGTGCAGTTTCTGAAATCACAGAATCAAATGGATCTTCCTCAATGGCAACCGTATGCGGCACTTCTTTAGCGATGATGGACGCAGGTGTTCCCCTAGCACGCCCAGTTGCGGGAATTGCGATGGGCCTTATTAAAGAAGGTGATAAATTTGCCGTCTTGTCAGATATTTTAGGAGATGAAGATCACTTGGGTGATATGGACTTTAAGGTTGCAGGAACTGAGAACGGCATTACCGCTCTTCAAATGGATATTAAAATAACAAGTATTACGCCTGAAATTATGAACAAAGCCTTAGAGCAAGCACGCCATGGCCGTCTTCATATTTTGAAAGAAATGAGCAAAGAAATTCAATCCTCACGCGACTCTATCAGTGAACATGCTCCTCGCATGGTAACACTGACGATTCCTAAAGATAAAATCCGCGATATCATTGGCCCAGGCGGCAAAGTCATTCGAGAGATCTGTGAAACAACAGGTGCAAAAATTGATATTGAAGACGACGGAACTGTCAGCGTTTCTGCAGTCGATGCAAAGGCCATTGAAGCAGCTCTTGCCACAATTAAGGGAATCGCTTGTGACCCTGAAGTTGGAGAGATTTATGTTGGTAAAGTCGTCAAGATTATGGACTTCGGAGCTTTCGTAAACTTCATGGGCAACCGGGACGGCCTTGTACATATCAGTGAGCTTTCTCAAGAACGCGTCGCTAAAGTGACGGACGTTGTTCAAGAAGGAGATACGGTTCGCGTTAAAGTCATAGGCTTTGATGACAGAGGAAAAGTCAAACTCAGCATCAAGTCTGTCCCTGCGGAATCTGAAGCTTAAACTTTTATCACTAAAACGAGAACCCAGAGTTTATATATCTCTCCCCTTTTGGGAGAGGTCATGGCAAAGCCATGGATGAGGAGTATTTAAGTTAAACCGATTCGTCATTGCTGTAAAGGTTAGATAATTCGTTGACAAAACTGTAAGTTTTGGAAAACAGTTTTGGAGACGAAGATGCGAATAAACACAAAAGATGAAACATTAAAAAAGAATTACATCCAAAAGTATCAGTTTTTGATAACGGAGTATGAAGCTGTAAAAGCTAAGAGCCATCCAGCCTATAAAAGAGCTAAAGACTTTTATAAAGCTCATAATACATGCGCTCAGACTTTTTTAAAATATTACGCTCGTTATAAGGCAAGCGGAAATGATATTGCTTCATTTGTTCCTGGTAAGCGAGGTCCAAAGTATAAAACGCGCCGCCCAAGTCAAGAGATCGAACACCTGGTCTTACAATTACGGGAGAAAGGCTGTAATAAATACGAGATTAATGATATCTTACGACCTAAGCTTAAAGAATGTACCCCTTCCCCCAGTGGGGTCTACAATATTTTAAGAAGGCACGGGAAGAACCGACTTGAAGAACCAATGAAAGAAGAAAAGCGCAAGATAATTAAGGAAAAAGCAGGTGAGCTGGCTCATATAGATTGCCATCACCTGTCTAAAGATACGATCATGAATGATAACAAACATTATTATCTTGTCTGTGTTATTGATTCTTGTACGCGTATTGCTTGGGCAGAAGTTATGACGGATGTCAAAGCGTTGACAGTCATGTTTGCAACACTTCATTGTTTTAATTATATTACACGCTATTTTGACATTCGATTTGCCGAGGTTCTAACAGACAACGGTCCAGAGTTTGGGACCCAACAATCAAAAAACAAAGAACAGCATCCCTTTGAAAGGCTTCTGATTGAAATGGGTATCACCCATCGCTATACAAGAGCATATCGACCTCAAACGAATGGTAAGGTTGAGAGATTCTGGCGGACTTTAAATGAGGATCTTATACAGGTAACTCACTTTGACTCAATAGAGCATTTTAAAAAGGAACTTGAAGAGTATTTAGCTTATTACAATAAGCTCAGACCTCATCAAGCCTTAAATGGTAAAACACCTCATATGGTGGTTCAACTTTGTCAACGAATTACATAACCTTTACAATTGCGAGCCCCGCAAGGAGCCTGGCAATCCATGTATTTAATAAATTAAAAAATAAACCCCTTACTTACTGTCCTGACACTCAAGAGGTAGGCAAGAATCTATTCAAGATTGTTCTGATTTTCGAATCGTCGTCTCTATCGCCCCATGGCTGATCTGTCATGTGGGAGGCATAAACACGTAGTTGATCCTCTGCAGACTTATTACCACTCATTGCAGCACCCAAAAGCTGTTCGAAATACTCGGGAGCAAGATTTCCTCCCTTCATTATGGATTTAGGCAATTCCTGCGTCAAAGACTCACCATCAAAATTATTATCAATATGAACGATGGGTAAGTCACACGTCTCTGCAAGAGCGCATAAATTTTGAAGGTCAGGACGTGATTGAATTTTTTTCAAATTTCCAGATATATAAATACCTGAAATAATTATCCATTGAATTTGATTTCTGACTTCTGCAACAGGCGAAACAATAAATTCATTCCATCCATGATTCAAATAGCCTTTCCCTAAGTTGTGAAACCTTGTGCTGTCAGCAGACGCAGGAGGCATAAAATTTATTTTAGGACGTAAGGGAAATCGCCCATACACAATATTTGTAAAGCTTCTTAAAGCTTCTTGTAGTTCGTTTGGAGGATAAAAAATAGAAGACATTGGTGAACTCATGTCACCCCCAGAACCCGCAATAAAAGCCTCTTTTGGTACACTTATAATAAATCCCTTATCAGAGATAGTGTGAGTTTGAGAAGGATGAATTAAAGAGGTTGAAATCACCGTGCGTAAAAAAAGTGAATAGGGATAAGTGGTGTAAAAATCTTCTTTAGAGGCACAATTAAATTGACTATCAACCTTTTTAAAAAAATTTAAGCGATCTTGGTATCCTCGCTCATCAATACCATGAACCATAAAAGAGTAATTTTTAATGACCGTACCTTGTGCAACACCCTGAAATTTCGTCATGGAATCTGGAGACCAAGTTTCTAAAATAACTGACGAGATATCATCGACATTTAAACGGATAGGTCTCCCTATATTTTCTGTTGGTAAACTCCCACCTGAAGCTCGAGGATCTGAACTTACGTCCGGTGAAGTAATATGTAAAACATGACCTAGAGGACAAGAACTTTTACCGATAATATTTGCTGCTCTGTCTGCAACAATTACTCCTTTTCCAGCACGGAAGATCTTAATACTTGGCTCTGGTACTTCTGTCGGGTCTGCCGCGAAGGTTTGAGAACAAATAAAAGTTGCAAATAAAAAAGTAAATAATTTGTTACAGTATGTCATATCGTTATCCACTCATAATTTTTCTAGATTAAGATCTATTTTCTGAATATTTACAGTATATATAAGTACTTAATCTTTATCTGTCAAGGAAGTGGCAACCCATCTCAGCATAACCTTCGGCATAGCGTGTCCAGGTATTGAAATCATTTTTTTCATCCTTGGGCTTTAAGGGCAATTTAATAATTTGACATTTAAAATGGGCATTCATTAATACTCTTCCTGCTAGCGCGTTTTTAAAAACACACTGTTAAATAACTTATTGGAAAAGGAAGAAAAAGATGTCTTTTTAATTTTATAATCTATCACGCGCTTCTCCTGAAGAATGAAGGATCATGAATGTCGACTTTATGATCCACAAGTCCTTCAACAAATGTATCCCCATTTGCGTCCGCATCGGCTCTGTGTGCATTGCTTCAAATTTGAAGCTCACCTTGAGAGCCCAAGTTTTTTAGCAAGAGCATACCTATCTATCCACAAGGATAGCTGTTAACTCGCATCCTTAATACCCTTAAGGAAGCGCTCTCTACTACCGACTAACAAGTCGAGTTTGGAGCCTTCCGGTGCGGACACCAATGGGGATACAGAAAGCGAAAGAAAAAAGAAATGAAGAAAGAAGAAAAGAAAAGGTGTGCCGATCGTCATTGGAAGGAGCGTATGCGACGTGGCAATCCATGTACTTTATTATACATTGACTGCTTCGCTTCACTCGCAGTGACGATGGGAGGAGTCATTGCGAGCGACCGCAGGGAGCGTGACAATCCATGTATTTTATTTATTAATACATAGACTGCGTCGCTACGCTCGCACTGACAGTGTGGGGGATTACTTTTGGCTTTGTCTTAACACGATGGTGAGTTCCGGATGGATTGAGATGACCGCTGCGCGTTACTTTCGCTACGCTCAAGCACGAACTCAAATTTTTAGATGTTCGTGAGTTCGACTCAACACTCAATATCATTATTTAACCCCCCTTAGAGGGAGAGAAATAATAATGGCGGATGGGGTGAGATTCGAACTCACGGAGGAGTTGCCCCCTCGCCGGTTTTCAAGACCGGATTCTAATGAGATCTCATTAATTTATTTCCATTCTTAAATCGTCTATTATCTTATTGTCATTGTCAACTAAAACTCCCCACGTAATGAGCATTAAAAATCCCCACCCTAGAGTAAAAAATTTTAGTCTTGCTCCTCCTTCTTTTGTAGTGTTTTACTTCTGTAACTTGG
>VGEY01000024.1 GCA_016869075.1 Alphaproteobacteria bacterium | reverse complement strand
TCATCACCAGTGATCCCGCAATTGTCTCCATGGGCATATTCACAGCAGCCAATGCTGTTGAGAATAACTTTATGGGATGCATACGCTTACCTGAGTTGGGTCCTGTTCCAGATGAAATCTTTGAAGCTATGAGAGATACCGTAATTGCAACAAAGGATGCCATTATGGATACAGCAGAGGACATGTATGAGAATCCTGAAGTCTATATCGAAGATGCTGTATTAGGAAGCATTCCTTATGGAGATATAACGCATCAGCTTTATCTTGGTGGGACAATTTCGATATGGGATCTTGCGGTTGAGACTGGATTTGTGTTCTCAGGTACGAACACTGCAAAAGCAGGTGGTAAGGTTGTCTTAAAAACAGCAAAGAAGTTTGGAACACATTTTACGAAGAGAATAGATGAGGTAAGAAGCCTTCGAAAAGTTCCGGTAAGTAAGAATGTTTCCAAACAAAATATAGAAGCTTTCGATTTGGCTAAGACAAGAAGACAGTTTTCTAAAGAGCAACCGTGGGTAATACGGCCTGGTCAAGAGTGGAAAGAAAAGATTGTTGGGAAAGCACAAGTGACGGGTACCCAACAGATGCCTGATACAAGTCATGCCGTAAGGTCATACCGAGAAGCAATTTCCGCTGCGAAACAGGAGCATGTGAAAAGTGTTTTATTAAACCGAGGATATAAAAAAGCGACAGGTGGAGTTGTTACTCCAAATCGTAGACCTGATGTGACAATTGTTTATCAAAATGGTAGAGTAGATGCAATTGAAGTAATGTCAAAAACAGATAAAGTTGATATATTACGTTTTAGAAATGAAGATGCGATGGGTCAATTGCCAGAATTTATGCAAGGAACAATTGATATTATTAAACCAATAAATAAAGGGCAATGAATATGAGTCGTCAACTTTGTAACGTTGTTGCACTATATGATTTGGAAGCGGAAAAATGTAATCTACCTGGGTGGTTTGATTTTATGGTAAACTGGTTTGAAAGCATTGGCGAAACCCCTCAAGCAATGGGCCTACCTACCTCTCAAAAACTTATACGCTTTGAAAGTGGAAAACGAAAATTAGAAAAAAATGGATTTCAAGGTATTGAAGATATACATCTTATGGGTGGCGTATCAGAGGCCGGAACTAATTTAAATTGGAAAACTTCTGTAGAAATATGCCTTAGAAAGAAAGGTTTTCTATATATTTGCTTTGATGATGTAATTCAATTACTAAACAAAGACTATATTACAAAACTTGTAAAGGATCTATCCAGGTTTTGTAATTTTAAATATGGGATTGCCTATCAAAGAGAATTTACTAAAGGTCCAGATTGGTATGTAAACGGAATTATTGAAGGAATAAGTCGTACACCTGAAAACAATATAGAGCGGGAAAAAATTGCCTGTTGGTTTAAAAAATATTCTGTTAACAATCACTATAAAACAGGATTACTTCGAGACATTTACCTTTATAATATTCTAACTAGGACACATCTAGACCAAAGAGTCAAAGGCCAGACGTTAGAGCAATGGATTCTGCAGAATGCGACCCATGGGGATCTTCAAAGCGTTACTGACCGGCATTGGCTATGGTCATTAAAGCCAACTCAAATCCCAATCGTACAAGAAATTTTACAAGAAGCAGATCTTCTGCTTTGTTATAAGTTATAGAAAATTTATTAACATAGATTAAAATAACTTTATATCTTATCTTGTAACATTTCATCCAAAAGTGATGCAAGTTTGCAGAGACCACGTATCAACTCAAGCGATGGCAAACTAATTGGTCAACACGCACACAAATTATTCCTGATGAAGCCCTTGTTGTTGCAGCCTTTGCCATCTCCCTTGCAACGCAAGGGTGGGGCACTGCTCTGGGTAATACTCTCTTGGGAAGTGGGACCATGAGCGCCCAAATGGCCTCAACGGGATTTGTATGTCTCTGCTCTCAACTCGGCACCTCCTTCTTACGAGATGGAGATCCAATCAGTGCTCTCCAGTCTCTCACCTCACCGCAGTACTTACGTTCACTTGGGATAAGTATGGCAAGTGCAGGTCTTTGCCATCATATAGCAGATGCTCTTAAGATTAATATGAACCCAAGTCTTGCAGCGTTGAGTGATCCTAAAAAACATGTGGTGTTTATGCACTTCCTCAAAGCAAATGCTCTCAAAGCTTCTGTAGAAACACCTCTTCAATTTATCATTGGCCGTCAGTCTGTAGAAGAGTCTGTCGTGAGTGGCATGAGAAGTTTAGCAGTCAATACAGCAGCAGCGTATGGTGCTTATCAACTTGGACAAGCTTACAAAGGTGGGAAAGGATCACTTCCAGCATCCTTACACAAAGGGAGTCACTTTGCTTTGGGAACAGTATTATCCTTTGCTCAAGGTGGCAATCTCAAAACCTCTCTTGCAGCTGGAGCCAATGCTCTTGCTGCTGAAATGATGGCAGAGTGGCTCATCGATCCTGTAGCTATAGAAGCCCAGATAAAACAAGAAGCTGCACAAGAAGGACAACTCCTCACACCTAAAGAATATGAACAAAAGTTCATAGAGCGTCTTCTCTTCCAAACCGGATTGATCCGTGTTGGCATGGCTGGTCTCACCGCCCTCATCACCAGTGATCCCGCAATTGTCTCCATGGGCATATTCACAGCAGCCAATGCTGTTGAGAATAACTTTATGGGATGCATACGCTTACCTGAGTTGGGTCCTGTTCCAGAGGAAGTAATGGAAGAAGGGTTGAAAATGGTTGGTGCTGTAAAAGAGACTGTAGTCTCTTGGGCCGTTACAGAGATTGACACTTTGCGACGCGGCAAAACAACAATAGAAGATGTTCTCAAAAATGGACTTACCCAATCACTTCAAAATGTTGATGATGCAAGCGTGCCTGGTTGGCGTAAAATAGTTTCAACTGGAAACCTATTTATGTATCAAAACTTGGGCTTTTTGGTATCTTTGATTCCTGCGACTTATGGAGAAGGGGCTCTTACTATAATTCCAGTAACGAGATCAACTCCTGTTGTTAAAGCACTGCATGCTCTGAATCCAGCTCATATATTACGGGTAGCAACAAGGATGAGGAGTAGTATGGTAACGACTTCCTACGAAACCCGATTATTGTCTGCTCCTAAAATGACTGACCATCATATTTTTCCACAACAGTTTATAAGATATTTTGAGGAAAAGGGTATTGATATACATAAATATACAATTTCGATAGGAGAAACTACACATCTTAAGGGAATTCATGGCAGTGGGTATGGTGGGATGCCAGGAAGATGGAATAAAAAGTGGGAGCAATTCATAAGTAATAATACTGAAGCTACAAGTAAAGATATTTATCAGTTTGCAGGAAAATTATTAGATGAGTATAATCTCAATACTCTTACCATACATGGATACAAAAAATGAAAGTTAGAAACAAAATTCCTCCTTTTAGGTTAATCCTAAAACCGTTGAATGATGAAGCTGCGAATTTACCCAAATTTAAATGGGCTTCTGAAAAAGTTGGCTCTCGTCATCAACTTGGTGGTACCCCAACCTTTATTCAACAAGAAGAATGGCCCGATTGTCCCTCGTGCTCAAATAAAATGAGTTTTTATGGACAATTAGATTCTCTTAATGATGAATTCGTTATAGCTGATTGCGGAATGCTGTATGTGTTTCTTTGTTTTGATTGCAATGAAACAATATCAATTATTCAATCTTACTAGATTATAAGTATTTGAACATTGATAAGATTGCTGATGTGAGTTCACATGTTAAGAAAACAAAGGGAAAGAGCAATGAGTGAAAAAATGACGTTAGGTGATATTCTACGAAATATCAATGAAATAGATGAAAACTATAATCTTTATTTACCTAAGGGAATCGATTCACTAAGAACAGAAACACCGTGTCTTCTTCTCAATTCTAATTTTGAAGATGAAGATAAGATGGAAGATATTATTTATACTTACGTTCTTGGAATATATAGCATAAATGATATTGTTGATAATCTTAATCAACAAATAAAGAATCCTACGATGGAGCAAAAATTATATGCTTTAAATTTCTATATTCAAAATGATGCATTTGCAGATTTTGAAAATATAAAGATGTAATTTATACAAGGCGAAGATGGCTTGTTGGAACGCCGAAGCCGTTTGGGTCAAATTCCTGCATGGGATCCACTCATGGATGATCATCCTCAGCTCCTCAAAGAACGCTATAAGGCAACTCTGCCACTTTTACATTAGTCATTTTAATTCTGAAATTTTAATTCTAAAAAATTAACATTAAGTCCGCTGCCTGCACCCCTACACAAAGGTGGTCATTTCGCTTTGGGAACAGCACTGTCCTTTGCTCAAGGTGGCAATCTCAAAACCTCTCTTGCAGCTGGAGCAAATGCTCTTGCTGCTGAAATGATGGCAGAGTGGCTCATCGATCCTGTAGCTATAGAAGGCCAGACAAAACAAGAAGCTGCACAAGAAGGACATCTCCTCACACTCAAAGAATATGAACAAAGGTTTGTTGAGCGTCTTCTCTTCCAAAATGGAATAATCCGTGTGGGTATGGCCGGTCTTACGGCCCTCATCACCCGTGATCCTGCATCTGTCTCCATGGGCATATTCACAGCAGCCAATGCGGTAGAGAATAACCTCATTCCTTCTCTTACCAAGAGTCTTCTACTTTCTGAATCTTCGTTCAGACAGGAAGAAGAAGGATTTTGGAGAGATGAATTCCCTGATGCACAAGAGATTTATTATCACATGATCTTAGAAGAGGCCTTGCTAAAAGACGATCCATCTTACTTAAGAAGCCTAATTACAAACATCCAAGAGTTAAGGGAAGAATATCCGCGTATAGCAAGAGGAGTGGACAGCGCTTTGTATGGGGTTGGAAAAGGTCTCCAATATTCTGCTTATGGTGCTGCAGTTTTAAGCGGATTTCTAGCGGGTGAATTTGCGAACCCTTTTGGCGGGGGGCTCGTAGGCGCTCCTCTTGCTCTTGGGGCAGTCAAATCTTTAGAAGAACCATTCAGACAAATAGTTCACTATGGAATCATAGAACCTCTTGGTAACTGGTATGCTGGAAAAGGACGAAACAATTTTAGTCAGCAAGATCGTAGATTTGCTTTCCAACAATTTACATTTGAGGCACTCCCCCTTCTTGGCTTAACTGGAATAAGAGGAGTTCGATCTGCGTCTCCTTCTGGAATCTATGTAGTTGCAGCCTATAAGCCTCCCGTGCAACAAGGACTTCTTCCAACACAGTTTTCAAAATTGTCTCGACAGTATGTTTTGGATATGGAAACACGATCGGGGATTCAGATTAGCCAAGGGCAAAGATATATGTTAGAAGTAGCTTTAAGAAGTCAGGAGTTTAAGAAGCTTTCATCGATGGCGAAAATTGCACATGGAAACATTTATAAAAACCCAAGAGTCAAAGATAAGATTATTTCACAATGGGAAACACATACTGGGCAAGTCTGGCCAGTTTATTTACAAGATATTTTTCAAAAAAATGGGAGTATAGTATATCCTGCTGGATCACAAGTTCAGGCTCATCATATTATACATCAGTCTCATGGTGGCCCACACATTTGGTGGAATATACATCCATTACAATATGCTGAGCATCAGTTAGGTGTACACAAGCGTGGTTCTCCAGGTGAAATACTTCACAATAAGGAATAGGATATTTAAAATGACTAAAAAATATGAATATTTACAAAAGTTTGTTAACAGTTCAAAAGATACCTCACTGGAAGCCAAAAATATTTTTTATCCTGTATGTGAAGAGGATATAAACCAAACTGAAATGTTGTTAAAAATAGAGTTTCCATCTCAATTAAAAGAATTTTATAGAGAAATTGGATATGGTTTTTTAATAATACCTAAAAATCCCCCTAAGGATTACAAATTTTATAATACTAATAGGATTAATCCGCCTAGTGTTATTAAGGACATTTTAATTTATGGATCAGAAAGCGGATTAATATCTAGAGATGTCTATGAAGACCTACAACCTGGCGACTTACCATTCTTCGAAATTGGAGATTCTTCAAGCTTCTTAATTATGAAGCTTAAATCAGATAATCCAAATGCTGTTTGGTGCAGAGGAGATATTAAAATTGAAGATTCTTTTGAGAGATTTATTTGGCGACTTTATTATGAAGATCCTGCCTATTATGGTGCTATTATTGAGGTCGCATATAAGTGATATTCAAAAATTTATTTAGAAAATTGGAGGTGAAAGAGTAAGTATAAAAGATTTAGATAATTATTTTGAATTATTTAGTAAGCACTACCAATCGTCTGAAGTAAAATTTATTGGTCCTAAACCAAAAATTTTAATTGAGGAAGCAGGAAAAATTCTTGGTATAGAACTACCAATTACTTATAAGACTTTCATTGAAAGAGTTGGGCATGGAGGTTTAAAAGGATTGTTCATACCTGGTATAATGCTAACGCAGTGGATGAATTAAAGTCGGGAGGTATTGTATGGGGAGTTCTAAACGACAGAAATAAATTAAACTACCCTAAATATAGGGCGAGTCTATGGAACCCATCAGCTCACTTACACAGAACACAAAGCTCTTCATGGCATGCTGGGAGGTGCATCCGGTTGGCTCTTAAACACAACCAAACGTGGGCTGATATCTGGCGCAATCGGAGGTGTAGTTTCTGAGGTTGTGATGGATGCTCGAAGGGATATTGCCCAAGAAAAAGCATTTGCCATTATAGCCCAAGCCGAAATGGAAGGCCTCTCTTTAGAAGCTCCTGAATTTACGACAAGGCTCTATGAATCCCTTTCAGGTGAACTTGCTTTTGCCAAATTGAGTGCAGCAACAGTTGCAGCTTTCGTAGGCCAGGACCCATCAACTGCATTTCAAACTTCCACCATTGCTGTTGAGAACAATGCGATTGTTCTTGCAGTTGGCGCAGGCTTAACAATGTATGCAGCTTATGATGCTTATAAGACGTATGAGCAAGAAGGAGCTGCGGCAGCCCTTAAGAAAGTTGGTGTAGAAACTGTCTTTGCCTATACCGGGACCAAAGCAGCTCAAATGGTTTGGAAAATTGGAGGTAAAATATACCCCACAGCTGAGCTTGCTTGGCAAGCCTATATGATTAGCAATCCAACATTTGCGCACGTAGCATCAAAAATTATTGTGCCCCTCAAGCAAGGAGCTTCAAAAGCGAAATATATCTATCTTCGTGCTGACGAAGCCCTTAGTTCTCTTTGGTCTAAAGGGATGCAAAAACTGGGATTCCGTAGCGGGCGATCAACCACTGTTGATGCATTGGATTTGGCTACAGGGCATCATAGGCAGGCAAAAGGAAGTGAGAGATTACAAATACAAAAAGAACTTTTGCCAGGAGAAGGAAAAGTTGGTACATATAAAGAATTGCAAAAGATTAGACAAAAAGGTGATAATCTTACTCCTCATCACATGCCACAATCTGCTTATATGGAAAAGAAGGGAATTGTTAGTCAAAATGGTGTATGTATGATGATGGAACATCCTTATCCTGGTACAGGTGGAAGACATCGTTCAACATTTACATATGGGAAACAACCCGATATGTCTTTAAATCCTAGAGAGCAACTAGCGCGAGATATTTTTGATGCTAGAACTATCTATCAGAGACATAACCTCTATACATCTGAAATTAGTCAAGCTTTAAAAAAAGTGATTAGGAAAAATAAGGAATCATTTCCAAATTTATACAAAAAGATTGATGGAGTAATAAAATGATAAATTGGGAAAATCTACGTATATTATCTAAAATGGAATCTGCTGAGGATATTAAAACATTTGAAGAAAAAATTAATGAGTTAGCTGATAATAAAGATCCAACTGTATTATCTGAAATGATGGGCCTTTTTGATGATAACTGCCAACATCCAGAAATAATGTATGCCTTAGTTCATGCTTTAGAAAATTTTCCGGATGATATTTATGTAAAGAGTCTGTTATTTGAAATTGAGAATGGCATTATGAAATACCCAAGTTGGCTTGTAATTCTAATATATGGAATCTTAAATAACCCTAATTGCTATAGGATTTTTAAAGAAAATATGGGGTTAGCTAAAAAAGAGAGTCTATTAAGGCTATTTGAGATCATTGAGCAAGAATCGCCACAGCATGAAAAACAGCTTAATGAATTAAAAGATGCTCTTCAATGAATCTAACTACCTTAATAACTAATGGAAGTTAGGAAATAATAGAGGACGCAAAATAATTATTAATCTTTTGTAATGTGCAAAGCATGAGAAGGTTTTAATAATGAGATATTATATTATCTCTCCTTTGCTGCGCAGTTTGATGTACTAGTAATTTTGCAACACACATAACCCCACTCAGAAGTAGATAATCTTTTAGAATTTGCAAAGTCTAATGCGAGCGCGTTACAAGACTGTAGGTCATTAACTATTCCTAAATGTAAATTTTCTTCTTTGTTATGAGGCAAATAAAAATATACAACGTAAGCGTAATGTGAATTTTTTAGCCAGCTTGAGTTTTCGTTAAATGGCCACCAGCAAACAAACCATGCTATTACTAAATAGCAGAAAATCATGCCTGTAATATTCATTTTCCTCCAAACTTGTGTTCGTAATAATTAATTAGCATTACAATGTTTCTCTTATAGTTAAAAATTGAATAAATATATTAATAATCAACCTGAGGCGAATTAAATTGTTTTATATCCTACCAAAAGATAAATTTGATTAGTTTCTAAAAGGTCTGCTCTCAACTCGGCACCTCCTTCTTACGCGATGGCGACCCAATCACCGCTATCCAATCTCTCACCTCACCGCAGTATCTCCGTTCTCTTGGGATAAGTATGGCAAGTGCAGGTCTTTGCCATCATATAGCAGATGCTCTTAAGATTAATATGAACCCAAGTCTTGCAGCGTTGAGTGATCCTAAAAAACAAGTCGTGTTTATGGATTATCTCAAAGCAAATGCTCTCAAAACTTCTGTAGAGACACCTCTTCAATCTATCATTGGCCGTCAGTCTGTAGAAGATTCTGTCGTCAGTAGCATAAGAAGTTTAGCGGTGAATACGGCCGCAGCGTATGGTGCTTATCAACTTGGTCAAGCCTACAAAGGTGGGAAAGGATCACTTCCAGCATCCTTACACAAAGGGAGTCACTTCGCTTTGGGAACAGTATTATCCTTTGCTCAAGGTGGCAATCTCAAAACCTCTCTTGCAGCTGGAGCCAATGCCCTTGCTGCTGAAATGATGGCAGAGTGGCTCATCGATCCTGTAGCTATAGAAGCCCAGATAAAACAAGAAGCTGCACAGGAAGGACAACTCCTCACATCTAAAGAATATGAACAAAGGTTTGTAGAGCGTCTTCTCTTCCAAACCGGATTGGTTCGTTTGGGCATGGCAGGTCTCACAGCCCTCATCACCCGTGATCCTGCATCTGTCTCCATGGGAATCTTCACAGCAGCCAATGCGGTAGAAAATAACTTTATGGGATGTATGCGCTTACCTCTTCTCCAAAAGCTCCTCCACATACTCCTTCAACACCAGCGCGTGATTTTGTTTTTCATTTTTGGCGGCATAAAGGAGGGTCACGGGGTGTTTTTTGAGAGCATCTAGAAGCGTTTGAACAGACTCAGGATTGCGTCTTAATTCTGCGTGAAAGCGCGTGGGAAATTGGGACCACTTTTCGGGCTGCTGGTGAATCCATTTCCTCAATTCTGTACTAGGCGCTGCCTCTTTGAGCCAGAGATCAATGCCAGCTTCCTCCTTCTTAATACCACGTGGCCAAAGCCTGTCCACAAGCACACGAATCCCATCCTCTTTGCTTGGTTCATTATAGATGCGCTTGATCTTAAGTGTGTGCATTTTTACCTCCCAGCAACAGTGTATAATACATCAATATAGGCTTCAGTTCGATGTGTTTTAAAAAATCTTTCTTCTCAAAATTATTTTACTCACACGATGGGCATTCAAAAAAGTTGACTTTACGAATGGGCATTCTTTAAGACTGTGTTCACAAGCGCGCAATTGTAAACATGTCATAACCTATTTTTTAAGAAGGAATAAAAGATGTCGATATAACATAATCCCCTCTCATGTTCTCTCACCTTTGTGTTGAAAATTGTGATTACAAAAAGCGCGCCTGCAAAACAACACACATTTAAATCAACTTGATTCATGGATTTACATCGCATGATTCACGTATACTTTTAGGAATGGTGTCTCAATTCCTGTCCGTGTCCACTCTCAGGTTCTGGCTTGTAACCAAGTCATGAACACTGCCTTGTTCATTTGCAAAATGAACTTTCACAATGGAATTCCTTCGCAAGAGGAATATCCTATATCAGCGTTCTGACTTGTGATAAAGTCAGGAACACTGCACTGTTCAGTTGCAAAATTGAACGCCCCGAAGGGGTTCCTCCACAAGAGGAATGTCCTTCACCTTCCTGAGTGGGAACATCTGGGTGTTCTCCACACCCAATGACCACTTTAGGACCTCGGACACGGACTGGAATTGAGACACTGAAAAAAAGAGAGGAGAAATAAAAAAGCCGGAACAGGAAATGCATCCATCACGAGCGTAAAGAGATAGATCTTAAACCATGTAAACAACGAAGATGTCATAGGGTACATACAATTTTAAGTCTTATTTATGTCTACTGCAGTAGATTTTGTAAAGGGATTCGATCACTTTTTTAACCTGGGGAGAACTTATCTTATAATAGACGGTTTGGGCTTTTTTTCGATGTGTTACAAGATTTTCAGTGCGCATTTTTTTTAAAAATTGAGAAATCTGCGATTGACCGGCAACGCCGCCTTCAGCTTCAACAATTTCTCCGACGCTCATTTCCCCCCTGTGGTGCAAATTACACAGAATAGAGAGACGAACAGGATGGGATAAAAGCTTAAGAAGTCGTATAGCACTTTGCAGTTTTTCTCTCTTTTTATCCATAATTCACCTCATAGAAAATTAAAAGGTTGACAGATATATTACAAAATCGTAATTTACAATTATGTAATACAGCAAGTTTACATACAAAAGTCAACTGTACATTAAATAATTTGAGAGTGAAACAATGAATCATTCGCCCCTTATTCGCCGAAAAGCCTGGTCGCCTTATTTTGCAGGGATTATTATTGGTTCTCTACAAATTCCTGTTTTTATCTATATGAAATCATCCCTTGGAACTTCAAGTTCTTTTGGTGCCGTGGCATGCTTTTTTAACTCTTTGTGGAGTTCTTCCTCTCAATCTCAAACGTGCTTACCGACATTTAAACCTTTATTGCAGATAGGTATTGTTGTGGGCATCTTTTTAGGCGCGTATATTTCTTCTACTCTTTCCAACACTCGACGTTCTTCAATTTCTCCTGTCTGGCCAATATTATTAAATTCTCAATCTGTCTTTAAAAGATTTATGCTTGCATTTTTAGGTGGATTTTTCTTGTTGTTTGGTGCCCGCATTGCCAATGGATGTACGAGTGGCAATGGTATTTCAGGCTTAGCTTTGCTATCAATAGGGTCATACGTTGTTATCACATCTATGTTTGTGAGTGGGATGATCGTGAGCTTTTTTTATAAAAAAATATAGGATAGAGGACATGAATAACATCATTGAAATACTTTTTGTAGGCCTGCTGATTGGCGGAATCTTTGGGTTTGCCCTTGAAAAGGCAAGAGTTTTCGAGCCAGGGATGATCATTGGTCAGTTGCAATTACGTAACTTTATTATGCTTAAAGTATTTTTGACAGCAGTTGCCACTGGGCTCGTGATATTTTCCGTGTTCCAATTTTTAGGGTTTGAAAGATTAAATTGGAAGATTGCAGTTTATAAAGCGGATATTGTGGGGGGCCTCGTGTTAGGCATAGGCGTTGCATTGGCTGGTGCGTGCCCTGGCACGCTGTTCGCACAATTGGGGGCGGGATACAAAGATGCTTTAGGCACGCTTGTAGGTGCATTTTTGGGCGCCATTACTTTTTTTAAACTGCAAGCTTATTTACAAGTCAATTTACTGACTGGGTATCCAAATGAAAAATTAACTTTAGATATGCTTGTAGGTCTACCTCATTGGGTGGTAGCTTCTATTATATTCTTTTTAATTCTTATGATACTCTTCCTTTTAGAATCTTATAGAAAATGGACGGATGATCTTGGCAAAAATTATGATGGCCTCAAATGATCATCTTCTACAAGGCAAGCACACCATTGAAATTTGAACAATAGAGATAAATCAGAGCAGGGGCCATAAAATGCACGCTTGCGTTCCATTGCATTCATTTGAATATTTTAATCCTCTAATAGGCGAGCAAGTTGCGTGTGTTCATTTTCATTATGAGATGAACCATGAGGATAAATTTATGGATAAAACATGCCGTTCCTCCCACCGAGAATGTATGCTCCGTTCTGTTTAGTCTTAAGAGAAGGAAAGTATGTTTTCCCTTCACTTTTCTTAGTTTCTTTATAAAATGAAAACCCACTTTCATTATCACAGAAAAATAATATATGCTTAATATAGTCTTTATCGTAATTCCCTCTTTAAGAGAAAAATACATGGCGAAAATTTACAGTATAAGGCACATATTTTTCATCTTCTTCTTGTATTTGCTCGGAATTATTCCAAACACCCTTATGGCTGCAGAAAATAATCTTGAGACCTATTTAAAAAGGGAATTGGACAAAGTTGAAAGATATGATCCTCCTGTTTTTAAACTTGTTACAAAGCAAGGAAGAGAGGTCTATATTTTTGCATCTATTCACACGGTACACCCAGAATTTTTGTTGCCACAGCCTGCCTTTCGTTTACTTCAAAGTTTTTTCACTGGTGCCATTCTCTTCACAGAACATCCGTCTCTTTACGATTATTTAATTGAACATTTGAAGCAATCACATGTGAATGAAACAAGCCGAGATCACTGGGACCCAACCACTTATTCACTCTCCGATTATGAAGGAAAGATTTGGACTCCTATGAAGAATCACGACTTTTCTGAAGGAGGACCTAAAATTGGACTTATTACAAAAATTGAACCTACGCATGGGGCTTTTCTTTGTTACAATTTTGCTCTCACAAAATTCAGAGAAATTGTACCAGGTTTTGAATCAACATTGAGAACTTGGAAAAGAGTTGGTGATTTTTTATTTCTCGAAAAAGTCGAACCTTTTTTAACCATACTCGGTCAAAATCAAGAAGATGTTAAAAATTTTTTCAAGCTTGGACTTAAAACCTATAATCAGTTTTATCAGCTAAATAGAGAACTTGAGAGCAATAAAGAGAGGGCATGGTTGAAAATATTAAATGACTTCAAGGAAAGCATCCATTCATACGACATCGAGAAATATTTAATTTTCAGAAATGTGCAACTTTCTACCCTTCAACGAAACAAACTATGGTGCACCAATCTAATGGAATACATAAGTCATACGGGTGATACTTCTACACACGCGCCCATATCTATTGTATGTGGCGCTGCTCACATCCGAGGAATGCTTACCCAAGGATGTGGAAGTTTCTTAGAACTCTTATTCCAAACAGGTCGGTTTTCCACACTTGAAAGAATGAATAAAGAAGGCCAGTGGAAGAAATTGATATAATTAAATAAATTTGATTGCCTTTGTTGAATATGATATAAATACAATGATAATTAAAGTTCTTTCTAGTTTAATATTGTATAGATGAGATAAATATGCATACACTTTCAAAATTATACCTTTTAATTTTTATTAGTGGCGGAAGCATTCTTGCATCCTCAGCTGCTGATGTATTACATCAACCGGCAGATGCGCCTCATGGAAATAAATCCTCCCCCCACGCGCGCTCCGGTCGTCCCCTTGAAGAGGAGCGGAGGGTGGAAGACACAGCCAGACAGGGAATTAAATCTCCGTTACAGACACCTCCTGGAGATAAATCTTCACAACTTGATTCTTCTCGGAGTGATTTAGAAAAAAAACTGGAAATTGTTAAAAAGGAAATTAGAAGAATAGAGGGTTTACATCGAGAACTTGCACAGACTTTTAAGAGTCAGAAGGAAAGTGAGGAAGATCCCTATATTCAAAACTATAATATGCGCATTCAAGAGTTAAACGCCTATCTCCTCAAAGTTAAAGCTACCACAGATCAAAAAGACATCTTAGCAGAGCTTGAGGAAATTCAAAGAAAACATCAACCCACAACCGTTATGGATGAATAAGGCGAAGAGTCTAGAGCGATGGTGTTTTTGCCATTTATCTTTTTTACTCATCTAAAAGGCGTGCAAGTTCTGTGAGCTCATTTTGATTTTTATGAATGAGATCGCGGGCATAGTTTTCGAGAGCTAAAATATTCTGCGCAGAAGCATTATCAAATGCTGTATGATGTGCATCGAGCAACGTTTGAAAACGAAAATATTTTCGTAAGCGCCCCCCATCTGGAAAAATTTCTCTCATTTGGTAGTCAACAACTTCGTTTGTTGCATTCATTAACACAGACACAATGTCTGGTGCCCATTCAATTTTCCCTCCGCTTTTTATTTTCTTTCCCTGGAAGGACAATTTTCCAGGTGCCACTGGATTATTGGTTCCTGTTCCAATTGAAACGACCAAAAAATCTTGGTCTTTTCCAAAAAGTTTGAGGGCCTGTACACACGCTGACATGGTGGGATTGTTCACAGCCACACCCCCATCAACAAGGGCAAATGTTTTTGTCTTATCAACATTTTGAATGTGTGCAGGTTTAAAAAAAGTAGGCGCAGCGCTGGTAGCTTGGGCAATGTCTCTGAAATAAAAATCACGCCCTTTTTCTTTTCGCGCCTTATCGCTTTTAAAAAAGACGTTATCATCCTGACTTATATCGTAGGATGGAATGATGATATTCGTAAGCGACTCTTTCAAACGACAATTTCCAAAAAAATGATGCAAACTCTTTACGAGATTGTCTGAAGAATATTTCTCACTCAGCCAGCCGTTGAGGGATTTTAAATATTGCCCCCATGATTGATTGAAAACAGTGCTGCCGAGAGTTTGATAAAGTGAAACGACATCTGAGGCGTTATATTTTGGTTTTCCCTGAAGTGTGGGGGTGTTTAAAAGAAGAACAATAATTCCACCTGTGGACGTTCCTGACATCAAATCAAAACACTGAGACAAAGACTTTTTTGTTTTCAGTTTCTTTTCAATTTCTTGTAAAATGAGAGCTGGAATGAGACCACGAATGCCTCCTCCATCAAGGGAGAGAACCTTAATGATTTTTCTCTGTGATAAAGTATTTCTTATTTTATTTGACATTTTCTTCTGTTAAAAAAGCACCCTTCTTAAACCGTTCTTTATTTATAGTATAATGAAGAATTAAAGAATTTCCTAAGAGAGATTTGTAAGATGCTCTACCACAATTTCCTTGAGATATAATGACCAAAAAGCTACATTATCTTTATGTAGAAAGCCGAGGAGAGGATGCTCCATTTATGAATAATAAATCCGTTGGACTCATTTGTGTTGGTGTTTTAATTTTCTTTTTAATTGGATACCTTATCTCCCGTTTCCCATCAGTTTTAAATTCCCATGATAACATTGCAAGTCTGGTGTGGAGTATTGCCCTTTTGTGTGCTTTTATCCCTGCAGGCCTCCATTATTTTGGAATGAGCAAAGCCCTTAAATATGCGGGTGCATGGATGGGCATTTTTGCTGTGCTCTTAATTGGTTATAGTTTCCGGGAGGAAATGGGAATTGTCGGGAATAGATTAAAGACAAATATCCTGCCCTTTAGCGCTACTGAAAATAAAGATGGTTCTGTCAGTTTTCTGCGCTCAAATAGTGGCCACTTTCATATTGAAGCATTGGTCAACAACATTCCAATTCATTTTATGGTTGATACAGGGGCCTCCAAAGTCTCTCTAACAATTGCGGATGCAAAGCGGCTCGGAATTGATGTGGATAAACTGGCGTATACAGTTCCTATACAAACCGCCAATGGCATTTCTTTCGGAGCGCCCGTCCCTCTTTCAGAATTTAAAGTGGGTCCCATTGTCATTAAAGACTGTTCTGCTTTTGTATGCCAAAATCTTTCAGAACTTTCTCTCTTGGGAATGAGTTTTTTGGAACAACTCAAGGGCTTTCGCATTGAGGGAGATCGATTGACCTTAGAGGCTGCGGCTTATTAAAGAATACAGAAAAATAATTTTAAAAATCTTTTATTAGTACAGAGATAATTAATCTTTCTGCAGAAAATCAGAAGTGATAACAGTCCCACTGTGCGGGGGGGGAGGATTTGTTGGACCAACAAATTGGGCGTTAATCATATCTTTGAGAGAAACATAAGGACCAAGGCCGGGCTGTGCAGGGTTCAAAACAGAATTAACGGAAAGCTCTTTTACATTTTTACTGACACGTCTTGAGCCATGGAAATGTAAAATAACATTTTGAGCAAAAGGATTAAGACCTGCGGGAGCTGCTATAATTGAAAAATTAGGCACTCCTATAGCATGCCGCAAATTGAAGAGTGCAGCAGCAAGAGGCGTTAAATATCCTCCAGCTCTTAAAGCATTCGTTGACTCTGGAACAATGTTTCCTACAGGCATTGCCAGAAGAGCAGCAATTGCGTGAAGGGGCGTATTTTGGGCTAATAAAGTTATAAGAGGTAAGTTTGCAAACTTTATTGTAATACCAATATCTTGTCGGTTAATGGCCATCATGCAGGCTTGTTGTAGTGTGAGGGCACCCCCAGCTGGAATAAGGACATGTGCCCAAGGTAGAGCAGGTGCTGCTTGGCGCCTTAAACTCACACCGATTTGGTGAGGTACACCAGCCCTTAAGGGGGGGATAGCAATGTTTTGAGCCAATATCAGTCCATATCCATAGTTTGTCATCGCCTGGTTGACTGGGTGAGGAGGCGGCGGAACCGCAAGTAGAGCGGCATAGGCGAGATTTGAGTGATCTAATATCTCATAATTGAAGCATGAGGCGCTCATTGCTGTAGTGATTTGGGAAAACAAAAGGCTCAGTAGGAAAAAAATAAAACTTCTTATCATCACTCATCTCTTTTTTCAGGACCCTACCTTAAAAGAGTAAGCGATTTAGAAAATTTAGTCATCATATTGTTGAAGAGGGAAATTGGGGAGAGCTTGCGTGAAGGAACTGAGTTTATTTTTTGCTGCCTTCAAAGCAGCAAGGTCAATATCTTTCGTATCTTCGTGAGAAGAAAGGGCAGGTATGAGTTTATCCAGTTGGCTTGTTAAAAAACCAGAGGCCAATATTGCAACGCCCATATTAGCCGTTGGATTTTCTCCTTCAGCTGCATAACCGCGAAGGTTGCGGAGAATTCCGTTAGCATCCCCTCTCAATTGACGTAAAACACCTGTCATTCCACCCAGCTGTGAGGAACGCAGCGGGTCAGCTTGTATGCGTGCTTTTGCCTCTAAGGTTGTCTCAATTTTTTCAAGAAGTGCGGGCATTTGTTGGACCAAAGGAACGAGAGTATCAGCACGCTGCTTAAGACCTAATTTCATTTCATCTGTGACTTGAGAGTCCACTCTTTGAGCGATTGGTGTAACTCTTCTCCTTTTCTCTTCCGAATAACTGGGGTCCATAAGCTCGTGCTTTGTTGAGGGAAGGGTGACTTTTGTGCTCGTGCGGAGAATGGAGCCTTTCAAGGGAGATGTTCCTTCATTCTGCGAAATAGATAAAGAAGTTAAAGAGACGGCAAGGCCTGCTGAATAAAGGAGTAAATGCATCTTAAATCCTTATTGTTTATTTTATTAAAATACTTAAAAATAGTTTAATCAAATTTTTTGAAATTTACAATTTAAAATACAAAATACATATAAAATTTAGTATATCATTTTTGATAAAGTTGTGTGGGTGTTTCCTTGATGTCACAGTTGCATTTTTAAGACTTCCCTCGTATGTGTAGGAAAAGAAATTAAAGAAATAGAGAGGCTCGAGTGAAAGGCAATAAAATTCAAGCAGCAATAAAAGAATTAGAAGAAAATGTAGAAAGTGTTTTAAAAAAAAATGAAACACCCGGACTTGCTGTTGCAATTTTCTCCCATGATAAAATCCATTGTTTAAAAGGATTCGGTGTTAAGCGTTTGGGAAGAGTTCCTCCTGAACTTATAAAGCCTACGACCCTTTTTCAAGCAGCATCTATTTCTAAACCAATTTGCGCAACCCTTCTTGCTCTTTTTGTTGAGGAAGGTTTGTGTTCTTTAAATGACCACCCAGCCGAATTTCTACCGCATATCTTTAGCAAAGAAAAACACACTGGTTTGACATTAGCACACATGCTGAATCACACGTCCGGGCTTTCTTATAATGATTTTGAGGAGCTAATTGAGTTATATATCCCCCGTCAGGAAATTTTACAGAAACTTCAAGAAGCACCATCAATAGCAAAATCTGGGGAGCATTATGAATATCATAATGTTGTATATGGACTCATAGAGGATATAATTTCTGTTATCACAAAACAATCGTTTGAAAGTGTACTGCAGGATAAAATATTTAAGCCCTTAGGGATGAAACACGCAAGTGTAGGATTCCCCGCCTTGTTAGAAGCTTCCGACAGAGCGTACCCACATGTGGAGAACGAACAGGGTGGGTTGGATCCAGCAGCGCATTACTCACACGCCTATTATATTTTTTCTGCAGCAGGAGGCATAAATCTTTCAGTAAGTGATTTAATTCCTTTTGCTCAACTATATATGACGCAAACGCCCCACCTTCTTTCTAAAAAGACTTTGGATGTACTTCAATCACCAACCATTGAGGCTATGTCATCACTTCCGTGTGTAGAAGATCCGCGTGGGATGGTCAAAAAAGTGTGGTACGGACTTGGATGGATGCTGATGAATTACGGAACGGAGCATGTGGTTTACCATACAGGATGGTTGAATGGCTTTCGTAGTTTTATGGGAATTTTACCCGCCCATGATATGGCGATTGTTATTTTATCAAATACCAATCGAAAAGTTTCCTCACGTCTTGCGTTGGATTTTTTTCATCATTATTTGAATGAAAAAGATAGAACCTGATCTCAACGAGTTCTCAAGATGTTTTAGAAGGCAAGGCTTCAATCTTTGCAGCAAGAATAAAATCACTCTCCGTTAGGCCATTTATTTTATGCGTCCATATTTCTACAGAGCATTGTCCCCAGCTGATCATTAAGTCTGGGTGGTGACCCTCTTGTTCCGCAAGGTCTGCGATGGCATGAGCAAAGGTCATGGCTTCCATAAAGTTTTTGAATTTAAAAGATTTAAACACGTGCCCCTTTTCATTGATTTGCCAGTTTGCTCCAACTTGAGAAAGAAGAGCACCGATTTCATCCTTATTTAAAGGGGGTGTACCTCCCTGGCAGGGAACACAGTGTTTATTTTGTAGCTGTGAAATTTTCATAAATATCCTCCTCAGTAAGTGAGGTCTTTATCATAAAACGCAATCTCATTTAACGCAAAGCTTCACTTTAAGCACATCTTGAGAGAGAAATTTTAGAATTCAAATTACATAAAGTATGGGCAATTTTAATATGGGCAATTCAAAAAATTGACATTCTTAATTTTGCTAAATATATACTATTTCACTTTTGGTTAAAAAGTTTAAAAAACCTGTTTTTCATATCCCAAAAAGATCTAAAGAATGATTTGACTTGGAAGAATGACATACAACAAAGAAGGAACATTAAAATGCAAAATAAGTTATTTATAATATTCGTCGGAATGATATTTTTTGGAATCATAACACCAACAAAAAGTGAAAACTCGAGATTTAATGGATTTTATGCCGGCGCTAGCATCGGCTATGCTCATCAAATCACCCATCTTGATGCGAAGCAAAATCCCGCCAACCCTAATGCTCATACTAACAATACAACAACCCAAAGGGGATTTCCTCTTACTGAATTATTTGTTGGATGGGGAAAGGAGATAGGTGGCGGCATCTATGGCGGGTTAGAAAAAAAAGCAGACTGGCTTCCTCGAAGATGTGCAAAAATTGCTGAAGATACCAACTTTAGTTATTTTGGAAATCGTAAAAATGTAGGATTTGCAATTCTTGGTCGGTTAGGATACATCATCTCTCCCTCCACACTTATTTATGGGGGAATTGGAATCAAAGCTGTTAAGTATCAATACATCCTTTTTGAGAAAGCAGGGAAAATCCCCGCTACTTTTACACAAAAGACACTTAATCCCTTCAGTGAAATAGGTATGGATACGCTGATAGGAAATTCCAAAAATCTAGGGCTAAGAATTTCTTATTCATGCATGCATAATCGCTCTATTATACGGAAATCCAATCAATTTCCTACGCATCATATTTATCATGAACAAGGTATCCTTAAGACATCAGGAACAGAGCATGCATTTAACGTTGGTTTAGTTTATCGCTTTTAGAGCATTGTGCACTCATGGCCCTATATTTTTCATTATTATACCATTTTGATAAACTGCAAAAATTAGTATTTATAGAGCTTATCTTGACCTCTATTGTTAATTTGC
>VGEY01000023.1 GCA_016869075.1 Alphaproteobacteria bacterium | reverse complement strand
TGGGTATGAATTATCCTTTAAGGTTTGTTCTGTTCGGTGCGTTGATGACGCTGGGTGCGCATTACCTTAAACATTATGAACGATTCAAACCCTTTCATTATACAACTTTTGTTATGGGCCTTTTGTATTTATTTAATGCTCTTTGGATCCTTTCAATATTTGGAAACTATGGAGACATAATGTCTTGGTATAGAGCCTCTCATATTGAGTTATTTCATTGGTCTTTCTTATTTGCTTTAGTCGCAATAGGCAGCTTTGTTTATGGTCTTAAATATGATGATGCTACGACGCGTGGGTTTGGGTTAGTGTTTTTATTCATTAATCTTTACACGCGGTTTTTCGAGTTTTTCTGGAATGAACTCCACAAAGGTATATTCTTTAGCATCCTTGCTTTAAGCTTATGGTACGTTGGAACCAAAGCTGAGACTATTTGGAATTTAAAAATTGCCCCTTCTTCTAAAGATTCTTAACATCTGTTGAGTTCAAAGGACGCTCTATCACCATAAAAGATGATGATATTTTATTAAATTTCCACATATCCTCTCTGATTTCATACAAAATTTACCTTTTTAGATCACACTAGAAATAGGCGTTGTGATGTTGAGAGAATTTAGAGGTAAATGCAATGAAATTGCCACGATGGAACATCGTTGGAGTGGGCTCAGGATGGGGGGCTGGGAATATGGGAACGGCCGATGGCCCGCAAGTTCTTATAGACAACATGCCTTCTTCTTTTCAAGAGTATTCAAAATCACTTACCTATTGGCATGATGAAAACCCTCTTTGTTTTGCTAATCCTAAACCACTTCCCCCATTGCAGGCTGAAGCGCATGCGCAACGTATTCTTGAGATGGCTCTTTGGCTGAGTGCTGAAACAAAACAAGCCTTTTTGCGTCAGGAAATTCCTCTTGTTTTAGGAGGGGATCATTCCATAGCAATTGGGACATGGAGTGGTATTAAAGATGCACTTGGCAATGAGGACCTGGGGTTAATCTGGATAGATGCGCATATGGATGCACATACTCCCAATACAAGCCCATCTTTAAACATTCATGGTATGCCTGTGGCTGTTCTTCTTGGTAAGGGAGATCAACGCTTTACTAATCTTTTAAATACGATGCCAAAAATAAAACCCGAGAATCTCTTTTTAATCGGCATTCGTAGTTTTGAAAAAGGGGAGGCGGACTTATTAGAAAATTTGGGTGTTCGCATTTATCCAATAAAAGAGGTTAAGGACAGAGGATTACACTCAATTATTGAAGAAATAAGAGCCAAGCTTTCATCGAGAAGATTTGGTTTAAGCCTTGATATTGACGCGATGGACCCGGAAGAGGCTCCAGGAACAGGAACACCCGAAGTATTGGGATTACGCTATAGCGAGATTGCGCATGCATTAAATTCCATTGCACAAGATCCAGCCTTTATAGCTCTTGAGATTACGGAATTTAATCCCCACAGGGATAAGGAGCATAAGACAAGCCAATTAATTTGGAAACTCATAACCACTATGACAGGAACAAATCATGGAAAACACGCAGAAAACTTTTAGAAGTAACTCTTTAACATCGCAAGAATTTATTGAGTTGGAAGAAAAATGGTGCGCACATAATTATCGCCCAATTCCTGTTGTTCTTACGGAAGGTAAAGGCGTTTGGGTGTGGGATGTAGAGGGTAAAAAATATTTGGATATGATGTCCGCATATTCAGCTGTTAGTCATGGTCATTGCAATCCAAAGCTTTTATCAGCTTTAACAGAACAAGCAAACCGCCTTTCCATGTGTTCACGAGCTTATTATACAGATGTATTACCTCTTTTTCTTCAAAAGCTATGTTTTTTGACAAATATGGATTGTGCACTCCCCATGAATACAGGGGCAGAGGCTGTAGAAACAACTATTAAAGCCGTAAGGCGCTGGGGTTACTTTGTTAAGAAGATTCCTGAGAACAAAGCTGAAATTATTGTTATGGCAAGAAATTTTCACGGTCGTACGACGGGTATTATTAGTTTCTCAAGTGATACAGATTACAAACATGGATTTGGGCCATTTCTGCCTGGTTTTAAAGAGATTCCTTTTGGGGATACAAAAGCTCTCGAAGCAGCAATAACACCGCATACATGTGCTGTATTAACTGAGCCTGTACAAGGAGAAGCAGGTGTAATTGTTCCTCCCAAGGGTTGGCTGACTGAAGTTTCAAATATCTGTAAAAAACACAATGTACTCTTAATTGTTGATGAAGTTCAAAGTGGCTTTGGAAGAACGGGAAAGATGTTTGCATGTCAGCATGAAAACGTTCAGCCTGATGGAATGATTTTAGGAAAAGCCTTAGGGGGAGGATTCTTTCCAGTATCAGCGCTTGTCGGAAAAGATCATTTGATGCGTGTGTTTACACCTGGCAGCCATGGTTCTACGTTTGGGGGAAACCCTTTGGGGGCCGCTGTTGCTCTTCGTGCACTAGAATTGACAGAAGAAGAGAAGTTGCCTGAGCGCAGTGCAGAACTAGGAGATTATTTAATGTTCCAATTAAAAGCCATCCAGAGTCCCTGTATTCAGGATGTGCGTGGGCAAGGTTTATGGATTGGTCTAGACATTAAAAAAGAATATGCTTCCGCTCGTCTTGTTTGTGAAAAATTAAAAGAGAATGGTGTCTTGTCAAAAGAAACACATGAAACAGTCGTTCGTTTGGCCCCTCCTTTGGTCATATCTCGCGAGGAATTAGATTGGGGAATTGGACAAATAAGAAAAACGATTGAAAATCTATAGATAAGAATAAGGATAAAAACACTCCTCAAAAGTGTTCATTTCTGGTATTAGAATAGGTATTATGAAAGTACCAGATTCTATGACCTCTTCCTCATTAAGCTCTTCTGCTTTATCTCACGATGAGATGGCCAATGCCATTCGTTTTCTTGCAATGGATGCTGTTGAAGTCGCCCAATCTGGCCATCCTGGATTGCCCATGGGAATGGCGGATGTAGCAACAGTTCTTTTTCGTGACTTTTTAAATTTTGATCCAACAAATCCTCAGTGGCCAAATCGAGATCGTTTTGTTTTATCTGCGGGACATGGGTCAATGTTACTCTATGCTCTGTTATATCTAACCGGTTATCCGGATATGACATTGGAACAATTAAAAATGTTTCGACAATTAGGAAGTTGTACAGCTGGTCACCCAGAGTATGGTCACGCCTCAGGCATTGAAACAACAACGGGTCCATTAGGGCAAGGTATAGGAAATGCCGTTGGTATGGCTTTGGGGCAAGAGGTTCTTGCTGCAAATTTTGGTCCTGATTTATTCGATTATCATACGTATGTCATTGCCAGCGATGGAGATTTAATGGAAGGGATTTGCCAGGAAGTTGCATCTCTTGCAGGTCATCTAAAATTAAGCAATCTCGTTGTTTTTTTTGATGACAATCATATTTCTATCGACGGCCCAACTTCCCTGGCAATTTCAGATCAAAATATTAGCAGATTTGAATCTCTCGGATGGCATTGCCAAGCCATAGATGGTCATAATGAAACAGCTATTAAGGAAGCGATCCGAAAGGCACAACAAACAGATAAACCTTCTCTGATTGCGTGTCGAACAAAAATTGCATATGGTGCACCTAAAAAGGCAGGAACGGCAGCAGCACATGGGGCACCCCTTGGAGCAGAAGAAGTTGCTGCGACGCGCGCTGCACTAGGTTGGTCCTATGAGGCATTTGAGATTCCAGAATCAATCCTAACTGCCTGGCGAAAGGTTGGAAATCGTGGTTCTGAAAAAGCAAAAAAATGGGCTTCAAATTTTAAAGAAAGTGCCTTTCGTCAAGAAATAGAAAGACGCCTTCAAGGTAACCTTTCTCCTCAGTGGCCAACACATATCCGAGATCTAATTCAACAGTTAAAGAAAGAAAAACCTAAACAGGCAACACGTCAATTATCTCAACGAGTTTTAGAAGTTTTAACTCCTTTATTGCCGGAGTTAATTGGTGGATCTGCTGATTTAACAGGGTCTAATAATACTAAAGCACAGGCTCAGAAAGTTATTACATATTCTGATTTTGCAGGATCCTATATTCATTATGGTGTCAGAGAACATGGAATGGCGGCAATTATGAATGGCCTCAGTCTAACAGGGGCATTTATTCCTTATGGTGGGACCTTTCTTATTTTTAGTGATTATATGCGCCCCGCATTACGCTTATCTGCTCTTATGAAACGTCGCGTCATTTATGTTCTCACGCACGATTCAATTGGTTTAGGTGAGGATGGGCCTACTCATCAACCTATCGAACATTTAGCTGCATTGAGAGCAATTCCAAATTTAAATGTTTTTCGCCCAGCGGATGGTATTGAGACTGCAGAGTGTTGGTCTTTGGCTTTGGAACATCTGGAGACACCTTCGGTTTTAGCCTTAACACGACAAAGCTTGCCAACGATCCGGGAAGAAAAAGCTTCTGATAATTTATGTGCTCGTGGAGGTTATGTATTGCGTGATTGTCAAATGTCTCGAAAAGTGACGCTGATAGCAACAGGTTCTGAGGTTCATCTCGCATTAAATGTTCAAGAAAAATTACAGGCTGTTGGTATAAATGCAGCAGTAGTATCGATGCCATGTTGGCGTTTATTTGATCAACAACCTAAAGCCTATAGAGAAAGTGTTATGAGCCCGACAACTCTTCGGGTATCTATAGAGGCTGCAGGCCCCCTTGGGTGGGAAAAATACGTCGGTGAAAATGGTATAATCGTTGGAATGAAAGGCTTTGGAGCTTCGGCGCCTCATGACCAACTTTATGCCCATTTTGGCTTTAAAGCAGAAATCATTGCAGAGAATATTAGAAGTAAATTGTTGGAAGGATAGTACGTCTATGAAAAATATTTTATTCGTAGATTTAGACGAATCTCTTATTCGGACTGATATTTTTCGTGAGCAATTTGTTCGTTCTCTTGCACTTTCTCCTTGGGCTACAATTAAAGCATTATTTCAAAACAAGTTCCGACCAGAGGGTGTAAAAAGTGCAGTGGCAAAAAAAGCAGATATCGACCCTGGAACACTTCCCTATAATGAAGATGTACTTAAAGTTATTCACCAAGCAAAAAAAGAGGGCCAGCTGATTGTATTGGCAACTGCTGCTCATGAATTTATTGCTCAAAAAATAGCTGATCATTTAAAAATTTTCGATGCTGTTCTTGCAACAACCGATACTTATAATTGTAAGGGTGCAAAAAAGCTTGTGATGATGAAAAAATATGCGAAAGGGCGTCCCTTTGATTATATTGGGGATAGTAAAGCTGATTTGGTAATTTTTAAAGAAGTCCGTAGAGCTTATGTTGTGGGAAACTTGAAATATGGCAAGCCTTATCATAGAATTAAGACTCCTTCATCATTTACTCCCTTTTTTAAGGCACTTCGACTCCATCAATATACAAAAAATGGACTTATCTTTTTACCATTACTGACAAGTCACCAATTAAACTATCAAACAATTTTAACAGCTGTATTTGGTTTTGTTTGTTTTTCCCTCGCGGCGTCATCAATTTATATCATTAATGATCTTGTTGATGTGGAAGATGACAGGCATCACTTACAGAAAAAGAATCGCCCCTTTGCTAAAGGTGATTTAACAGTGGATGCTGGAATTTCTTTAGCACTCATTTTATTAACCCTCTCTGTTTTGATATCTTTCATATGGAACTTATCAGGTCTTTGGGTTCTGGGTGGATATATTGGCTTAACTTTTCTTTACTCCTTTTCTCTAAAAGCCCAACCTGTTCTTGATGTTTTTTGTTTAAGTACGCTCTATGCCATTCGTGTTTTATATGGACAGATAATTAATTCAATTGAGTCTTCTTCTTGGTTGTTGGCATTTTGTATCTTCTTCTTTCTAAGTCTGGCTTTTATAAAACGTGTGGCGGAAATCACAAAAATTCAGAAAAAAGAACAGCCTCTTATGACACGGCGCGGTTATCAAATGGATGATGATTTTTTGCTTAAATGTGCAGGGATTAGCTCTGGAATGCTCTCCATATTAATTCTTACGCTTTACATAAATTCTGAAAAAGTTACAAAGCTTTATATGCATCCTGAATTTCTATGGGGAGTTGCGTATGTCATGCTTTATTGGAAATTACGTTTGTGGTTGATTGCAACTCGTAGCCAAATGAACCAAGATCCAGTTTTATTCATCATTAAAGACAAAGCATCCTATGTAACTGGAGGTCTGATTATTCTCTTTGGTGCTTTTGCTTCAGGTCTGTTTTAAATGGTTTT
This sequence comes from Alphaproteobacteria bacterium, assembly GCA_016869075.1. Classification (GTDB taxonomy): domain Bacteria; phylum Pseudomonadota; class Alphaproteobacteria; order Paracaedibacterales; family VGCI01; genus VGCI01. Next base: position 14,633 of record VGEY01000023.1, on the reverse strand, counting down.
AAGAAACCAGAACTTTTGGTTCAAATTTTTATTTTTGTGTGTTGCATATAGTGCGCATGGTCTTCCGTTTGCTGGAGTGTCAGCCTATATGTATGCTTTACTTACAGCTTATTTTTTACTGTTTGGTGTTTTACGAACGTCTCCTAAAATTATTTTTGTTTGGCTTGGATTTGGAATATTATGTTTAGGGCGATTTGTGCCTCACCTTGAAATTCCAGAACAACAGCGTCTTTTAATAGATGATCATCAAAATCTTATTCCTTTAAATAAATTTCTTAAAGATGAATTTAACTACCCATATTTTATGACAGCCGATGGATTTCATCAGGGTTTTATAAATAAGCGTATGGTTGATACCATTGATATAAGCAAAGGAGTTTTATCACTGCGTAGTGGTTGGATAAATCGACCTGATTTTAATTTTATTCCAGATCATAGTCCTTATAAACGTGAAGAATTACCTTTTGTTGTAAGATACGAAATAACCCCTCAAATGCTTGATATGACCCTTCTTTTGAAAGGGATATTTCTTTTGAAAAATCCTAATGAAGAAATGAAACGGTTAGAAATTTCACCATCTAAACAAGATATTTTATTAACGCTTCAAAAAGAGCACATTGGTTATATTTTATATGGATTTGGGGGCAAGTGGGATGAATCAGGCGTCCATGATCTTCAATTGAGATTAAAAAAATCAGAAAAATATAATTTTTTTGATGCTTTCCGCTTAGGAAGTTTATTTTTGGGTTTAGGATTATTCTTTTATGGTCTCTTTACCATCAGATTTACACGTGATTGGAGTATTCAAACTTTCTTTTTAATCTTGTCTGTCATTTTATTTTGGTTTGATTTCAGTGAAGTTTTACGATGGGGAGTTCTTGCCCGTGGCGGAATGGATGGAGTCATTCATGACGGATATGCTTACCTTATGTTAGAAGAATGGGCGAAGGGAAATTGGCGTGAAGCTTTAATGTCTCCAGAACACGTATTTTACTTTATGCCTGGTATGCGCTATCTCAGATTTTTGGAACTCCTCATATTTGGTAATGCATATATTTTCCAAGCATGCCTTTTACTTTTCGTCCCCATTATTTTTTATCGATTTTTCTCCTTTTTCCTCCGACAATCTGTTGGAATATCACTCACTCTAATAACCTTTTTTTACTTGCTTGATGGCTGTGGATTAAGTCAAAAGCTGTATCAAAAATCTTTCATAAATCTTTATGGAGAAGGTGTTGCGTATGCATTTTTGTTCATATCCCTCACATTATTATCAAAATCAATTAATAAAATCGGTTGGGGATTTATTGCTTTCTTTTTGCTTTCGATCAGCATTTCAATCCGTCCCAATCTACTAGTTTTTGTAAGCGTTATTGCTGTTATTCATTTGATTACCACAACTTTTACCACTCAATCTTGGATGTCACGAGTTATAATGCTCTTTGGCTTGTCCCCAGTTATCCTTATACCGATTCATAATTATATAGGAGGTGAGTTTTATCTCATTTCCAAGGCTTCCGAAATTCCTCAAAATGTATCTTTAACTCTTGGAATGTATCAGCAGGTTTTAAGTTATTTTCTCGATTTTGAGAAAAACTTGGTAGAGAGCAGTCGCTTCTTAACGCACTTTAAGCAGGTTTATCCACATTATGTGATAGCTTGGTTGGGTTGTCTTTGGATAACCTTTAGAGGGCAAACAAAAATTATCAAATCTCTTGCTTTGGCAACATTCAGTGGTCTATCTGTTCATCTCTTTTATACACCGCTTATTCGCTATATACATCCTTATTTAACAATTGCGATTGTAATTGGACTTTATCAAATCTCACAGTTTCGAGTTGAAGAAAAGACACAGGGTAATAAAGAAAGGAGCTAACAATGCTCAGTTTCATGGATCATATAAAAATCAAGTTTCGACATTTTATTTTACCACAAGAAATTCTAATTCAATTAGCACAACCCCATCAGACCATATTAGATATTGGATGTGGGTTAGGAACTTTTTTAATGAGCTTAGATGCAGAGAAAAAAAATTTAAAGGGTGTTGATGTTTGTTCTGCAACGGTAAATAAAGCTCAAAAAATTTTGGTCCAACAAGGAAAAACTAATATTGATATTGCTCATTTTAACGGTGATCCCACAACCATTTCCAATTGGGAACACTATGATATGATTTTTCTCAATGATGTACTGCATCATATACACCCTAAAGAACAGTTCAACTTTTTAATGAAAATTCATAAAAAAATGAGAAAGGGAAGTCTGCTTGTTTTAAAAGACATTGATGCCTCAAGTCCTTTGGTTTTCTTTAATAAGCTGCATGATTTAGTGGTGAATAGACAAAAGTCTTATGAGCGACCATTAGCAGAATATATAGAGTGGTGTCAAAAGTTAGGATTTCTTCTAGATAATGTTATGAAGGTTCGTAAACTTGTTTATCCACATTTTATTATGGTAATGACTAAGATTTAAGAAAAAAGGTGGAACATTGTTGAATGGCACGTTTACAATACTTTTCTCAGATAGATCCTTGCCGAAGTCCCTTCATTTTGATATCCCAAAAATTTGTAAAAATCATGGACACCATTTTTGCTACATAAAACGCTTGTCGTAAGATCAATAACTTTACTGCTATTTTGTCTTGCAAACACTTCTGCTGCTTCGATGAGTTTTTGTCGTGTTTTTAAATTTGCATATTTTGAATCAATAACAAGTCCTTCAATGTGGCATCTTTTTCCCTCAGAAACAAATGAGTCATACATGACAAAGGCAATGAACCCAACAACCTTCTTTCCTTTTTCAGCAACTATAATTTGATGAAAAGAGTGGTCAGCATATGTTTGGATACGTAACCTCATATCTTCATCCGTTTTTGAATATCCGAGTTGTCCAAGAAGATTTAAAATTTGCTGCGTATCATAAAAATTAGCTGAACGTGTGCGGACTCTATGTGAAACAATTTTTTGCTTCAAGTTTAAAGGAATCAATATATCATTATTTATTGAATCAAGGCGCTTTTTTAAAAGACGTTTTTTCATCCACATCTTAAATGCAACTTCTTGAGCATAGTCTTTTGAATCAAAACCTTTGTAGTGAGTATTCGACCGAACCATATTCCACGTACATTCCCAAGAGGGATAAATACTTGCTTGAAGTTTAGGGTTGTAAAAATTTCCCTTTTTCCCTTGGTACCATTGGTTTCGAGCAGATAAAATTCTCCAGACATATATTTTTCTATTTATATATTTGAAAAAATTAGAGATTTTGCATAAAATAAATAAAATTGACTCTGCAGTTGACTCAATAATAAAGGTTAATGCTTCACATATTTTGGAAACAACAAATACCAAGACAAAATACACCCTTGATAAAACTGATCCCAGGGGAGATAAAAAGCGTTTTAGGTTATAATAATTTTTTGAAATAGAATTAAGGATACGACTCTTCCAAGATTGGAAAATAGAAGACAATTCTTTAATTTTGAATGTCTTTACGCTGAAATCAATGAATTGAGAGATCACGAAAAAAATCCCTAAATTAATGAATATTTAGCATCCTATAAATAAGCCTATTATGAGAATGAATAATTTACAAATATCTTTTATTGCGATGAGCATTAATCAGCAAAAAAATATAAACAGCTATTGCGCAAAGCTAATTCCCACGTATAGAATCCTTCTCGGTAGGCGTATAAGAATTTTCAAGAGGAAAGAGGGAAGAATGGCTATTAAGGTCGCTATTAATGGTTTTGGTCGTATTGGGCGTATGGTTTTAAGGGCACTTGTCGAAAGTGAGCGAAAAGATATCCGTGTCGTTGCCATTAATGATTTAGGTTCGATTAATGATAATGCGCATATGCTAAAATACGATTCTGTTCATGGGCGATTTCCCGGTGCCGTTTCAACTACAGGAGATTCTTTAAATGTAGGGAGTGACCCAATAAAGGTTCTTGCAGAACCTAATCCTGAAAAATTACCATGGGGAAGCTTAGGGGCTGATATTATTCTGGAGTGCTCGGGTCACTTTACTGAAAGAGCAGCAGCAGCAAAACATCTTACTGCAGGAGCCAAACGAGTTTTGGTTTCTGCGCCTGCCACCGGAGCAGATATCACAGTTGTTTATGGGGTTAATCATCAAAATATTACTTCAGAACACACTGTGATTTCTAATGGATCATGTACAACAAATTGTTTAGCACCTGTTGCAGATGTATTGCACACTGGCATAGGTATTGAAGCTGGATATATGACGACGATCCATTCTTATACAGGAGACCAACGGCTTGTTGATACGCTTCATAAGGACTTACGCCGTGCGCGCGCTGCTGCCATGGCAATGATTCCAACATCTACTGGAGCTGCAAAGGCTTTAGGGTTGGTATTGCCTGCTCTTCAAGGAAAATTGGATGGATGTGCCATTCGGGTTCCAACACCTAATGTTTCTCTCATTGATTTTACGTTTACTACTCAAAGGGCAACAACCGTTGAAGAAATTAACTCTCTTATAGAGAATGCTGTAAAAGGAAAATTAAAAGGTATTTTAGATGCTGTGAGCGAACCCTTAGTTTCAGTAGATTTTAACCATCATCCTGCAAGTTCAGTTTTTGATACGACCCAAACGCAAGTTATATCAGGACGATTCTGTCGGGTTCTTTCTTGGTATGATAATGAATGGGGATTTGCAAATCGTATGGGAGATGTTGCAATTGTCATAGGGAAAACGCTGTAAGACTCCTTTTTCAACCTTTTGAGCTATCCGAAATTATAAAAATATTGTTAGAATTCCTTATGGACTTTTACTGACAATAAAGAAATAGGCTCTTGGGTGTGTTAAACTGGCTTATAACAACATCTCCGATGCTAAATTGGTTTGAGCTTCTTGGCTTGATCTTAGGAATTATTGGCATTATTGGATTGCCAGTAATGACATACCTAAGACATTTATATGACCAACACCAAATCACGTCTCAACAATGTAATGATTTTATGAAAATCTTACAATCAGCACCTGAGGCACGTTGTTGGTGGCGAGAGTCTGAAACGCATGTTCAGTGCACTACGTCCTTTGCATCATTGTTAGGTCTTAATCTTGCACATCCTATAGAAGTTGTAGATGTGACAAACCAATTTGATTATCAATCTGCATTTCTTTTAGATCAGGCCATACAAAATACTCGCCAATCAAATGAAAGCTTCACACACCAATTGAAGCTTCTAAACCAAAACAGGCTTGTTCAAGTGGAAGGCATGCGCGTCATACAGAATCCTCATGCTCTCATAGTTTTGTCTGTGATAGATATTACCGATAAAGCCTATGAAACCCAACGCTTAACAGCCGAAGTGAAATCTTTGCGGGCAGAACATCAAATTCTGCAAGCAATGATTGATGTCGTACCAGTTGCTTTGTGGTATCGTAATACTGAAAATCAAATTATTTTTTGTAATCAAGCCTATGCTGGCGCTGTAGAAAGTACACCTGAGCAAGTAGCACTTGAGCATAAAGAGCTTATCGAAAAATTCCGAAGCACAAGTCCCCATCATTTGGCAATTAAAGTACGCAACAGTGGACAAAGTCAAAGTCAACGAGGCCATATAGTCATTGATGGTTTTCGTCGGTTGATTGAAATGACAGAGGCGCCCCATGAAAATGGGGCAACGGTTGGTTATGCGCTTGACTTAACTGATAGTGAAGAATTGTCTTCTGACCTAACCAAACACATTATAGCTCACCAAGAAGTCTTACATCAGCTTTCAACACCCATAGCTGTGTTTGGTGTTGATACGCGCCTTGAGTTCTTTAACAACGCATATATGAAGTTGTTCGGATTTGAAGAAACTTGGCTTAATACAAAGCCTACATTTACAGATGTTCTTCAAGATATGAGAGAGCGGCGTAAACTGCCAGAATACCCAGATTTTCAAGCCTTCAAGAGAGGAAGGTTGCAGCTATTTAAGACACTTCTACAGCCGCTCCAAGAATTAGTACATCAGCCCGATGATCAGATATTACGTCTTCTCATTGTGCCCCATCCGTTGGGTGGGTTGTTATTTATGTATGATGATGTCACAGATAAGCTTGCCCTTGAACGCAGGTATAATACTTTAATTGCAGTACAAAAAGAAACACTCGACCATCTTTATGAAGGAATTATTGTTTTAGGTAGTGATAGTCGGTTACGACTTACTAATCCTGCTGCAGCACGCATATGGCAGGTGGATATGACCAACATTACGCCTGGCCGTCATGCCACTGAACTGTTAGATCTTATCGGTCCATCTTTTTCATCTGAAGAGGAGTGGAAAAATTTCCAAGTGCGTCTTTTGACCATTATTAGTCAACGTGTTCCTAAGACGGGACGCTTTAGTCGAGCAGATAAATCCATGATTCAATATGCCTATGTTCCCTTACCAGATGGATCACATTTGTTGAGCTTCATAGACGTTTCGGATCGATGGAGGTTTGAGCAAGCACTTCAAGAACGTAACCAAGCTTTGGAACAAGCTGATCGTATAAAATCAGATTTTCTTTCCCATGTTTCCTATGAATTGCGCGCTCCTTTAAATACTGTTATTGGGTTTGCTGAAATTTTGATAAATCAATACTTTGGCCAGCTCAATGAGCGTCAGATTAATTATTGCCAAGGTATCGTAGATTCAGCTCAGCGGTTATTAGCTCTTATTAATGATATTTTAGACTTAGCAAGTATTGAAGCTGGTCAAATGACACTCGCGCAACAACCCATCCATTTGGATGCATTTTTAACAAGTGTTGTTGGCCTTGTTTATAACCGCTCCCATGACCAAGGTCTTGAAATTTTCCACGAGAACAAATCACAGATACAGACGTTTATGGGTGATGAACGACGCCTCAAGCAGGCCATCTTTAACCTTTTAAGTAATGCTATTAAATATACTCCTTCGGGCGGTCATATTGAACTCAAAGCCTTCACGAAGGATCAGGGACAGGAACTATGTTTATCAGTGCACGATACGGGTGTTGGTATTAGTGATGAAGATCGAGCACGTATCTTCAAAATTTTTGAACGAGGACCACATTATCATAAGTCCAAACCTATTGGGGCAGGCGTTGGCCTCTCTCTCGTCAAAAGTCTTATAGAACTCCATGGGGGAGATATCCAAATTGATTCTTCACAAGGTCAGGGAACAACAATTACCTGTACGGTTCCATTGCAGGAGCCTTGAGCTCATCGTTGAATTTGCCTTGCAGTTTGAAAATATCTAACAAGGGCATTCCAATGACTTTCAGGCATGCCATCAGGTTTTTGTGAGGGATTAAATGGACCGTAATAGACATCCCGGCCTCTTATAGTTAAGGAACTACCACAATTAATTGTTGGTCCTAATATCCATAAAGAAGCAGATGATCTTATAAAAAGGGCATGATTAAATAAGGGAAACACACCTGAGAGCGTGAGATCAGAATTTGTAGAGACCTCAAAGCCTTTTGCTAATACTAAAGGCCCTTTACAATATACGCCTGATTGATGACATGTAGGGTCAATAAAAGAAATACTATGGGAAAAATCAGGTAATACTTCCTGGAGCAGGGTCATGTCAGGAATTGTTTTCGATATATAGATCAAAGGTTTTTTTGAAGAAATATAATCAAATTGTGAATATTTTACATCTGAAGATGTTGAAAAAATAAATGCATCGGGACAAACCTCGTGTAACCCTGGATAGATTTTTGGTGACCTAAGTCGAGATTTTTTACGTTCTTGGATAAGGCTGTGAGCGTCTAATGTTCTTATTGTGAATAATTCACCATCAAAAGTATCAATAGCGTCTGCTAATGCATTGCCATGATCATAAAAATTTAATTTTCCACAGTTTATGCCCCCCTTTTTTACCATAAAGGAACAATCGCTTGTATTAGTCCCCTTAGGGAAATGAATTGGATAGGGAAGCTGATAGGTCAGTTTACCCCCCAGTTTTAAGGGGGTTGCAGCAACAATGTTAATGAAAAAGTCTCTATATAAAGTTCCACTTGTTGGCACGAGTTCTTCGGCTTCTAATTCAAGGAGAGGGTTATGTACAAAATACATACGGGCTGCGCCCCTTATTAAAGGGGTTCCATCAACAATATTTCTTAGGTGGGTAGTATGGCGAAAATGGGCTTCGATAGAGCAATCTGTCACAGTGGCTACTGTTGCCAATCTGATTTCTATCGGCATAGGCGTAAATTGCATACCATTAAACCTAGCTTTGAATTGAAGAGCATAAGGGTTTTGGGATGTTAAGAAATTAGTGTGGGTGACGACAAACTTCACAACTTTATTAGCTCGTGAAGAAGTGGCATTAAAACTCGCAAGTTGTTGCATATCAAAGTAAGAAACGACGTGGGCAATTATTTCATTGGGTAACAATAAATAAAATAGGTTCATCTTATTTAGGTTATTCTTCGAAGCTTCTAATCCCTGCTTACTTGCTTTCGAATACCAACGGTAGGCATTTTCCTCGTCACCTAAATTATGAAGGCAATAGGCTAAATTATGTTGAGCTTTTGGATTATTTTTTTTTGCAAGGGGCTTGAAATGCCTCTTGGCTTCCTCCCAATGGCCTTCATTTCGAGCATGAATGCCTTTGTCATAAAGTTGCTGGTCGTCCTCTCTAAGGGGAAGAGATGCACCTCCAGCGCAAATACTATGGGTTAAAAAAGAAAACCAACCAATTATTAAAAAAAAGTTGAAAGTGTTTTTATAATAAAAGATAATTTTATTTAATAAAGCCATAATTTTATATATTCCTTATAATGTTGATTCATTAATATACATAATTATAAAAAATCATAAGTTCAACAAAAAATATTTAATTATATAATTTTGATAATTTGTATTAGGCAGCACTTGCAGTAGGGGTTGGGATACCCTTCGTAGTGGAATATTCGAAGTGCAAAATTTCTTCTGGATAAAGAAACTTTCGAATTGCATGGGCAGCTTGAGCTGCTTCGGCAAAGCCTGTCAAAATTAGTTTAAGTTTATTGGGGTAGGTGGCAATGTCTCCAATTGCATAAATTCCCGGACGATTGGTTTGCGCTGTCAGAGGATCAATTGCAATGTGATGATTTTCTAGACCCAAGCCCCACTCTGCAATGGGACCTAAATTCATGGACAGCCCAAAGAAAGGAAGCAATATGTCAGCAGGGATTGTTCTTGTTTCTCCTTCAAATGATTGAACATTTACGGCTGTGAGATGCCCCTTATTTCCTTCTAAGCCAGATAATTGGTAAGGAATAATGAGATCAATTGTACCTGCATCTGCTAAAGCTTTAAGGCGTGCTTCACTTTCGGGTGCGGCTCGGAATTTTGGACGACGGTGAACCACTGAGACATGACTTGCAACTTCGCTTAAGGACAGAGCCCAGTCCACTGCAGAATCTCCTCCCCCAGCAACGACAATTCTTTTATCTCGGTATGTTTCCCGGGAGCCAACGTAATAATGAATGCTTGTTCCCTCATATTCCTCAATGCCATCTAATGGAGGTCGGTTTGGGCCAAACGCTCCTACACCAGCTGCAATGATAATAGACTTTGCTTGAATTTGAGTACCTTTAGAAGTCGTAATTAACCAATTTTTACCAGACTCTTCGGTAGGAGAGAGGGTCGTTACTTGGTGTCCTAAATGATAGGTGGGTTGAAATGGCTCAATTTGTTGGCGCAAGTTTTCAATTAAATCTGCGCCTGAGACATGAGGATGAGCTGGGATATCATAGATGGGTTTTTCAGGGTAAAGGGCAGTACATTGGCCTCCTATCATATCGAGAGCATCAATGACTTGGCATTTTAATTTGAGCATACCGCATTCAAAAACAGCGAATAAACCCACTGGACCAGCACCAATGATAACCACGTCAGTTGTTAGGGTAGACATGAAAAGCTCCAGCTTGGTTAAGCGGTCGCTAAGGCCTTAACTCTTTTAGTAAGACGTGAAACTTTGCGAGAAGCAGTATTTTTATGCATGATACCCTTATTTGCACCACGCATTATTTCAGCTTCTGCTTCACGTAAAGCAACAACGGCTTCTGACTTGTTCCCTGCAGCAAGAAGAGATTCGACTTTCTTAACAAACGTACGGATTCGGCTGATACGGATCTGATTGCGCGCAGTACGTGTCTTTATTTGTCGAATAGCTTTTTTCGAAGATGTATGGTCGGCCATAACTCACCTTAATAGTAAATAAATAAACTTTTGACTCTAGTTTATAGCTGAAATGTGTCTAAAAGGTCAATCTTTATTGTTTGTGGGCCACAAATTAGCTTTTTTCTTTTCTATTCTCTTTTAGAGGCTGCGTCAACCACCGCAAGGGCCGCCATATTAACAAGGCCACGCGGGGTCACAGAAGGTGTTACTATGTGAGCAGGTTTAGGACATCCCATGAGGATAGGGCCAACCGTGAGAGCATTCCATAAAGATTTTCCCATATTGAAGGCAATATTTGCTGAGTCTAAGCATGGCATTATGAGAAGATTTGCTTCTCCATGAAGTTTTGAGTTAGGAAATATTTGTTTACGTATGGATTCTGATAAGGCAGCGTCAGCGTGCATTTCCCCCTCAACCTCTAAGTCAGGCACATTCGCATGAAGCCAAGCAGTTGCAAGGCGCATTTTTGTTGCAGATTCGGTGGATCCGTATCCAAAATTTGAATAGGAAAGGAGAGCCACTTTGGGGGTGATTCCAAATCGCCGTACTTGATCAGCAGCCATGAGAGTCATTTGACAAATTTGTTCCATGGTGGGATCGGAATTCACGTAAGGATCACATACAAACAACACACCATCTTCACGTATGAGCACTCCTAACGCGGCCATGACCTTGCTGTTATCATTATCAAAATCAAAAATTTGGCGAATATGATCAAGGTGAATATGATAACGACCAATGGCACCACATAACATTGTATCAGCATCTTCAAGGTGGACAGTTAAGGCACCAATGACGGTAGGGCTTGTTCGTGTGAGAATCCTTGCAACATCTGGAGAGATGCCTTTGCGTTCCATCAGTTGATGATAAGCGTTCCAATAATGATCATAACGACTATCTTTATTAGGATCTATAATTTCAAAATCTACACCTGGTTTAATGCGCAAACCTAATCTTTTAAGGCGTGTCTCTATGACTTGGGGTCTACCAATTAAAATAGGTTTTGCCATTGCTTCATCAACAAGAATTTGGGTTGCGCGTAAGACGCGCATATCTTCGCCTTCGACAAAAGCAACGCGTTTTGGATTCTTTTTAGCCTGTTGAAATATAGGTTTCATGACCATGGCAGAACGATAAACATATTCACTCATTTTTTGTCTATAAGCATCCATGTCAGCAATAGGGCGCGTTGCGACACCAGTATCCATGGCTGCTTGAGCAACGACAGGGGCGATTTCCATAATGAGGCGCGGATCAAAAGGCTTAGGGATAATATAATTTGGTCCAAAACTATGCATTTCACCATCATAAGCATTAAAAACTACATCTGATCCTTCTACTTGGGCGAGATTGGCAATGGCTTTAACGCAAGCAATTTTCATTTCTTGGTTAATGGTTGTGGCACCCACATCTAGCGCACCTCTGAAAATAAAAGGGAAACATAAAACATTGTTAACTTGATTAGGGTAATCAGTTCGCCCCGTTGCAATAATAGCGTCTGGACGCCCTTGTCTAGCAATTTCTGGAAGTATTTCAGGATCAGGGTTGGCTAAGGCTAAAATTAAAGGATTTCCAGCCATCTTCAAGATCATGTCACTTGAAACTACATTGCCGATGGAAAGACCAAGGAAAACATCTGCACCTTCCAGGGCTTCTTCTAGTGTGCTGATAGAAGTTTCAATGGCATAGCGGCGTTTGCTTTCATCAATGTCTTTCCGCTTTTTATGAACGACTCCATTACTATCAGATAAGATGACATTCTGGGGATTGAGTCCTAAAGCAACCAATAAATCTAAACACGCCAGAGCTGCTGCGCCTGCTCCCGAAGTTACCAGTTTAACGCTTGAGATGTCTTTATTGACTAATTTAAGACCATTGAGAATTGCAGCGCCAACTATAATGGCAGTCCCGTGTTGGTCATCATGAAAAACAGGAATTTTCATCCGTTCATGCAATTTTTTTTCAATGTAAAAGCATTCTGGTGCTTTAATATCCTCTAAATTGATTCCTCCAAAAGTGGGTTCTAATGCAGCAATCATATCTACTAATTTATCAGGATCATTTTCATTGATTTCCAGATCAAACACGTCGATACCAGCAAATTTTTTGAAGAGTACGGCTTTGCCTTCCATGACGGGCTTAGCTGCAAGGGGACCAATATTACCAAGACCAAGAACAGCCGTTCCATTGGAAATCACAGCAATGAGATTACTTTTTGCTGTTAGAGATGCAGCCTCGTCGGGAGACTGGGCAATGGCTCGGCTGGCAGCAGCCACGCCAGGAGAGTAAGCAAGGGCTAAATCACGTTGGTCAGCTAAAGGTTTTGTAGGATGTATGGATAATTTTCCAGGAGTGGGGTTGCGATGGTAATCAAGAGATTCTTTATAAATATCCGGTTTCATGCCTCTTTCCTTATGACCATTTTCTGGAAGTTTCCAGCTATCAGTATATGAACATACTAAGTATGATAGCGAGTTAGATTAATTATGAAAAGTGGTGCGGTCGAGAAGACTCGAACTTCCACGATGTTTCCACCACAGCGACCTCAACGCTGCGCGTCTACCAATTCCGCCACGACCGCTTAATCCTTATCCATAACTGTCTTCATTGAATACCAGATCAGATACAATGGTTCAAGAAGAATACAAATATATTTTCACATGACTAGGCTGTTACTTGTGAAAGTTGGGGGATTAAAGTTCTCACTTTCTGCGTTACGGCTTTTAAAGTATCTTGATAAGTAACATCCTGGGGACTTTTTTCACTGGCAAATATGGATGCAATTTCTTTAACTTGAGAATCTAAAAGATCTCGAAACTTAGTAGGAAATGTCTCCCGTGCTGTCCATGAGCCAATCTCTAGATATACTTCCTTTAAGTCATCTATCAACAAAAAATAAGTCGAAAGCAAAAATTTTTCTAAACCTTTTCTTTGTTCCTCGTTACAATAAGAACCTAGATTTGGAATGAGCCCGATCATTTGCCATAGGATAATAACATCAGTAAAATATGATTTTTCAATGGGTCTATCTGGGGCACAATACTTACAAGTACCGATCCAAAACCCCGCAAGGAATGTTCCTATATGAATTACGTTCTCTGCAGGTTTTTCAAGAGTTGTGAAGAACATGAAAGCTTCATAAACAGGATCGTTTTTTTTCGTTTGTTTGTGAAACTCTTCGCGTTCGAGTTCATAAGGTTTAACCTTTATATCGTAAACCTCTTCTCTTGCCACCAATGCGCTAAAACTGGTCATTGTGAGGAAAAACAAAAAAGAGAAAATGGGAACTTTTAACACAACTGCAATTTTCATAAATTTTATGCCTCTCTACATATTTTTTTATTATTTTAATATCGTTTTCTAAAGCGTAATGAATGCGCTCTGTGCTCGAAGGCTGTGACTGTTTTTCCAACGGCATATCTAAAAATATCATTCATAAGTCGCTGGAAATGAGTAGACTTGAACTCAAAATCTATGGAAAAGGTGACCTCAACCCCATTTGAGGGAGTAGGTTTAAATGTCCAGCAATTGTGAAGATGCTTAAAGGGACCACTTATATAATGGATGTCAATACGTTCTTGAGGGGTTAAAAGTACCTCTGAACGAAAAGTATCTTTATAAAATAAATAACCAATTGTAAGGTCTGCAATAAAGCCTCGATCTGTATATTCAATGATCTGAGCGTCTGAAAGCCAAGGAACAAAATGAGGATATTGTTCTACTTGTGTAACGATATGGTAAAATTCATCGGCAGGGTAGGGAAGGATGCGATGTTCAAAATGTTGGGGCATTTAATTTCCTTTACCAAAATTTTTTGCTAAAGAGTTTTCCCGTGCCATTTTTAACTTTGCAAAATCATCTCCTGCATGATAGGAGGAGCGGGTAAGAGGAGAAGCTGAGACCATAAGGAAACCCTTTCCTCGTGCCATTGCCGCATACTCTTCAAATTCTTCAGGTGTAATAAAACTCATAACGGGATGATGTTTGGGGGTGGGCTGTAAATATTGACCTATGGTAATAAAATCAACATGGGCTGCACGCAAATCATCCATAACTTGGTAGACTTCATTCTTTTGTTCTCCAAGCCCCACCATAATACCAGATTTGGTAAAAAGAGTTGGATCAATTTTTTTTACCTGGTCTAAAACACGTAAAGAATGAAAATAGCGCGCTCCAGGACGCACTTCTGAATAAAGCCGTGGTACGGTTTCTAAGTTATGATTATAAACATCTGGCCGTGCATTAACCACAGTTTCGAGTGCACCTTCTTTGCGTAAGAAATCAGGTGTAAGAATCTCAATTGTTGTAAGGGGTGTTGTTTTTCGAATTGCCTGGATGGTTTGTGCAAAATGGCCTGCGCCCCCATCTTCCAAATCATCTCGATCTACAGACGTGATGACAATATGTGAAAGTCCCATTTTACCGACAGCTTCACCGACGCGCTCGGGCTCATGGGGATCAAGTTGATCAGGAC
>VGEY01000022.1 GCA_016869075.1 Alphaproteobacteria bacterium | reverse complement strand
AGGGAATCATGCGCTTGCGTGGGAAATGGCATCCATACGTCTCACCTTATATAAAAGAGCCGATCAAAGCACTTGCAACATATCATCCCTCTTTTCTTTTGCGCTCTCCTGGGCAAAAGGCACAATCCTGGCAGGATATGCTCATGATTAAAAAAGAATTAGAATCCTAAATGAATTCTCTTTGATTATTAATTTTATTGGATGATTTTTTTAATGCATTTAGATTCAATTTTTATTTGGGACTCTCATTGTCATTTTACTTCTTAATTCAGCCATAAAATCTGGCATCTTTTTATCACTTTTTGGCACTCCTTTTTCACTCTTGTTGAGCTGAATAATTTCCCCTGCCACTTGCGCATCAGAAAAATCAACAATAATGATATTTGGATTTTTATCCTTCCAAATAGATAATTGTTCTGTGAACTTTTCTCTTACCATTTTAGCCATATCCTCTAAAGAACGAGGAACATCAAGAGTGAGATTAAGTCCATTCTTAATTGTATTTTCATTTGCTGTTAATTGAGACTGAACTACGTAGAATTTGTTTGCATAATCTTTATTTCTTAATTCTAGATGGGCAGATAATTTTTGATTGAGCTTTTCCACATTATCTTCATTCGCCCAATAGGATTCCATATATTCACTTTCATCCCAGACATCATCATATTTTTTTGCTTCAGTAGGATTATCATAAATCAAAATAATCTGTTTTTTTTGTTCCCACAGTTTTTTAGGTGTTACGCTCGTGCCAAAACTTTTGGGAACAAGCCTTCCTTCAAATGCCTTTCTAAGCTGGTTAATGAGATTCGTATGTCCTCCCCCTTTTTCTTCCGGCATATGACGCATATCGCCAATTTTAATAATAATAATTTCTTTGGGATGTGCAGAAGCAAAAGCTACTATTTGCCGTAGAACGCTTGAGAGGCTTGGGCCGTACAAACTATGAACCATATAAAATTCATTTTTACTCATTCTATAAATAACGCGCAGATCAAGATAGCGATTGCCATCATTTAATTGTTGAAAAATGGTCCTTGATTGGGCCATTGCCCATTTCTTTGCGATGGCTGTTATCGCAAATCCTACACCTACAGCCTTTAAAGCATTTAACTTACTGGGGAGATCCTGGTTTTGTCCAAACTTGTCTTCCAACGAATATGTCGCTGAATCGTGTGTACCTGGAATAATAATATCCTTTAAAGGTGTATTTTCAATATGGGGGGCATACTCCACCATCCAATCTGCATTGGCAGCATGAGTACCCTCGCTAAAGAGTGTGAAAATACTAATGATAATTCCTAACAAATATCGAACCATGTACCAACCATCAAAATATTATATCTCTCTTTACTATTATAACGATGGACAGTTAAAAGAATGCTAAGACATCTTGTCTGTTGGTCCCATTCCTCCTAAAATGCATTCCCTTTGCTAAAATTTAAGTTTTTAGGTATGGTAGATGAAAAATAATTCCCTTAAATGGATGATAGATCATGCCACTTTCTTTAAACACTCTTTCAAAGACAGATTCAATAGTTGCTAAAGCCATAGCCCACGAGCTCCAAAGGCAACAAGACCAAATTGAGTTAATCGCCTCAGAAAATATTGTCTCCCTGGCCGTTTTAGAAGCTCAAGGCTCTGTTCTAACGAATAAATACGCAGAGGGATACCCAGGTCGCCGTTATTATGGCGGATGTGAGTATGTTGACCAAATTGAACAATTGGCCATCGAGCGCTTGAAAGAACTTTTTGGATGTTCTTTTGCCAATGTACAGCCCCATTCTGGGTCACAAGCAAACCAAACTGTTTATCTTGCTCTTCTCAAGCCAGGTGATACAATATTAGGCATGTCCTTAGCCGCCGGCGGACATCTCACACATGGATCTCCGGTTAATTTATCAGGAAAGTGGTTTCATTCTGTAAGTTATAATGTTCACCCTCAAACTCACATCATTGATTACGATGAGGTTTTGCAAATTGCGAAAAAGGAACGTCCGCGTCTAATTATTACCGGAGGGTCTGCTTATCCACGTATTATTGATTTTGACAAGATGCGTAAAATTGCTGATGAGGTCGAAGCCTACTTTATGGTAGATATGGCCCATTTTGCCGGACTTGTGGCAGGAGGTGTTTATCCAAGCCCTCTCCCCCATGCCCATGTGGTTACTTCCACAACCCACAAAACTTTACGGGGACCCCGTGGTGGCATTATTTTAACAAACGAAGAAGACCTTTCCAAAAAAATTAACTCTGCTCTTTTTCCTGGTTTACAAGGGGGACCACTTATGCATGTTATAGCAGCTAAAGCTGTCGCTTTTGGGGAAGCCTTAAAACCAGACTTTAAAACTTATGCTGCAAATGTGGTAATAAATGCTCAAACGATGGGTGATCGACTTATTAACAATGGATTCACTTTAGTCTCAGGCGGAACAGACTCTCATTTAATTTTAGTTGATCTCCATACCCAAAACATTACCGGCAAAGATGCTGAAGCGGTTCTAGGGCAAGCAAACATAACGTGCAATAAAAATAGCATTCCTTACGATACAACACCTCCCACCGTTACATCAGGAATCCGCCTTGGAAGTCCAGCAGTGACAACCCGTGGGTTTGGAAAAAATGAATTTATTCAAATCGCTGATATGATTACAAGAGTTGTACAATCTCCCAACGAATCTATTTGTGAGAAAGTCCGGCAGGAAGCATCAGAGTTATGTAGTCGCTTTCCCATTTACTCTCCTCTTTCAGGAGCTTAAGGTGAGATGCCCTTTTTGTAACCACTCAGATACCGGCGTCAAAGATTCAAGAACCACAGAAGACAATGCATCAATCCGCCGTCGTCGATTCTGTATGGAATGCGGTTCTCGCTTCACGACTTTTGAGCGTGTCCATTTGCGCGATTTAGTTGTGATGAAGAAGAGCGGACTTCGTGTTCCCTTTGATCGAGACAAACTTGGCCAATCAATCGCAACAGCATTACACAAGCGTTCTATAGATCCTGAACGTACTGAACGCGTTATTTCGAGTATCGTTCGTCAATTAGAGACCTCTGGTGAAACTGAAGTTCCAACAACAGTTATTGGAGAAATGGTCATGGATGCGCTTTTACAGCTTGATCCGGTTGCCTATGTCCGCTTTGCAAGCGTTTATAAAGAATTTAATGATGTAAAGGACTTTGTAGCTTTTATAAAAAATAATTCTCTCTAACTCCTTTTGATACCCCTGCCCCTATGAAGGAAGATGTTGCCCATAAATGAGGCGAGTAAGATTATCTTTGTTTTGAAATTACACCTATGGAATAAACGTACGAGAGAGATCCTGGATATCCTTATACAGAATATTTATTTCTATAATTTATTTATCATTATTTTCACTATCCCCCTGGCGTAGAATTTAGGATAATGATAAACAGTAAATACGGATCTAAATGAGTTCATTGATGCATGCGACGTTTTAGAAAAGCCAAGATTGTAGCTACGTTAGGCCCGGCAAGCTTATCCGCCAAAATGATTACGAAACTCTACTCAGCTGGCGTAGATGTTTTTCGATTGAATTTTTCTCATGGTGCTCATGAAACACATCAAGAAGCTGTTAACATTATTCGAGACCTTGAGAAAAAGGTAAAGCGCCCCATAGGCATTTTAATGGACCTTCAAGGACCAAAACTGCGTATCGGTAAATTTGCTAAGAAGTCAATTATTTTAAAACCAAAAGATATTTTCCACCTTGATCTTGATGAGAAACCAGGAGATGAAACGCGTGTTAATCTTCCCCATCATGAACTTTATAGTAGCCTCCATAAAGGGACTGATCTTCTTCTAGATGACGGCAAGCTCAGGCTGCGCGTTATTTCGTGGAAGAAAAATTCAATAAAAACCGAAGTCATTATTGGCGGTGTTCTTTCTGACCGTAAGGGCGTAAACGTTCCTGGGGTTATTTTGCCTATTTCTTCTATGACAACAAAAGACCGCGCAGATCTATCCTTTGGATTAAAACAAGGAGTAGATTGGGTTGCGCTCTCATTTGTGCAACGCCCTGAGGACGTGACAGAAGCCCAAAAAGCCATTAAAGGAAAAGCAAAAATAATTGTAAAACTTGAAAAACCTATGGCTATTCAATTTTTACCTGAAATAATAAACTTGGCTGATGGAGTCATGGTGGCAAGAGGAGACCTTGGTGTGGAAGTCCCGCCAGAAGATGTCCCCAGTATCCAAAAACGGATTATTCATTTATGCAGAGAAGCAGGTAAGCCTGTTATTGTCGCAACACAAATGCTTGATTCTATGGTTGCAAATCCTACTCCGACACGTGCTGAAGCGTCAGATGTTGCAACAGCAATTTATGATGGTGTTGATGCAGTTATGCTATCTGCAGAATCAGCTTCAGGCAAATTTCCCATTGAAACTGTCTCAATCATGGATCGTATTATTTATCGCGTAGAACAAGATGAAATTTATCGACAAATGCTTGATGCAACTCGCCCCCAACCCCTCCCCAATGTGGCAGATGCAATAACATCAGCTGCTCGGCAGGTTGCCCATACGATTGGTATTGCAGGCATGGTTACTTTCACAGAATCAGGTGCTACAACATTAAGAGCTGCAAGGGAAAGGCCCGAGGCCCCCATTATTGCTGTAACACCTACTTTAGCCACGGCGCGTCGATTAGCCTTAGTATGGGGGGTACACCCTGTTATGGCTCCAGATATCCATACTTTTTCTGAAATGGTGAATCGAGGTTGTAAAATTGCTTTTGACCAAAAGTTTGCAAAGCAAGGTGACCAAATCATTGTTATTGCAGGTGTTCCTTTTGCTGTAGCTGGAGGAACAAATATTTTACGCATTGCAAAAATTGAAAAATTTTCAGAGGAAAGCTAAAAGATGACAACATCTCAAACACAAAAATCCAACCAGAATACTTTTGTTGATGAATCTCTTCCTCGCTGGGATTTAACAGATTTTTATGACTCAATAAAAGATCCAAAGATCCAGGAAGATCTAGCTCATGCAATGTCCTTGGCTAAGAATTTTTGCCAATCTTATGAAAAGAAATTTACACCCAACGGCTCATTAACAGGGTCATGGAAAGGGGAAGATTTATATAAGGCACTTCAAGAATATGAAAATATTGATGAGCTTCTTGGCAAACTCATCAGTTATGGATACTTATCCTTCGCTACAAATGTTAATAATCCCCCCGTCCTCCAGTTCTTTCAAATGATTCAAGAACAAGTCACGAACATTTCTTCTAATCTTATCTTTTTTACCCTCGAACTCAATCAAATTGAAGATGAAGCTTTGAAGAAAGCTTACCAAGATAGTGCCGATTTAACGAAGTATAGTCCCTGGGTAGATAATATTCGCCTTTTCCGTCCTCATCAACTCTCTGCCGACTTGGAGAAACTTCTCCATGAAAAATCTGTCACAGGTCGTAGCGCATGGATTCGCCTTTTTGAAGAAACCCTCGCAGGTATGAAATTTTCTCTTATGAACAAAGAAATGACTTTGGCTGAAGTTTTAAATCTCTTAAGCAATAAGGATGCTGGAGCGCGTCAAAGTGCTGCTCAGGCTTTATCTGAAGGTCTTACACGAAACGCATCAATATTAACTCTTGTTACAAATACGTTGGCCAAAGATAAAGAAATTGAAGATAATTGGCGCCAATATCCCCATCCAGTCGCTGCTCGGAATCTCTCAAATCAGGTTGAAGATGAAGTCATTGAAGCTCTTGCAAGCGCTGTTAAAGGAAGTTATAGCAGACTATCTCATCGTTACTATGCCTTAAAAGCAAAATGGTTGGGTCTCAAAAAGCTAGAATATTGGGATAGGAATGCTCCCTTACCCGAAGCAGAAGATAATTTAATTCCCTGGAAAGATGCGCAAGATATTGTGCTCAATGCATACCAGAATTTTCACCCGGAAATGGCACAGATAGGACGTAAGTTCTTTGATCAACCATGGATTGATGCACCTTCTCAAAGCGGCAAGGAGTCTGGTGCCTTTTCCCACCCAACTGTTCCCAATGTACACCCTTACATCTTATTAAATTACCATGGAAAATTAAGAGATGTAATGACACTTGCCCATGAATTAGGACATGGCATCCACCAGGTATTGGCCGCAAAACAAGGCTTTTTACTATCAGCTACGCCTTTAACCATTGCGGAAACAGCCTCTGTTTTTGGAGAAATGTTAACCTTTAAGGCCCTTCTTGCAAAAACCACAACCCCCCTTCAGAAGCGTAGTCTGTTAGCCTCAAAAGTTGATGATATGATCAACACTGTCGTCCGTCAGATTGCTTTTTTTGAGTTTGAACGTACTCTTCACCAAAAACGGCGTACGGGAGAATTAACCACTGATGATATTGGTGCTATTTGGATTGAAACTCAGAAGGAAGCCTTAGGAGATGCTGTTAATCTTGATCCTCTTGTCCGTCCTTACTGGGGATATATTTCTCATTTTATTCATGCGCCGTTTTATGTATACGCCTATGCATTTGGAGATTGCCTAGTAAATTCCTTGTATTCTGTTTATGAATCTCAATATCCTAATTTTTCTAACCTTTATATTGATTTATTAAAGGCAGGAGGAACAAAGCGCTATGGAGAACTTTTAGAACCTTTTGGTTTAAATGCTAAAGATCCAGCATTTTGGCAAAAAGGTCTCAATGTCATATCTGCCCTCATTGATGAGTTGGAACAACTCTCTTAAAATACTCTTTATTTTAAACCAATTTTTAAATGCCAATAAAAAACATTATTAAAATCTATTGAAATTTTTAATAAAAATTCCATTTTAACATGTGTAGCTTGTTAAAAAGAGAATAAAAATGCTTAAAAAATATAAAAAAAACGAGCTGGGTGGCGGATCCTTAGAATTTTTTCTGATTGGTTTCTTAGCTTTCTTCAGTTTAACAGCAATAATTGTCCACTTCCTAGGTTAAAAGCCGTTTACAAGAAGTGTTCTTTTACATTTTCTTCATAATTTCATTTTATCATTAAAATATAAGCAACTCTAACGTTGATTGATATCAAGGAATAAGCTTATGCGGCTAATTAATCCATTTATTAATGATGAAAGAGGTGGAGGATTAGTCGAATATGTTCTTGTTATTGGTCTCATTGCCTTAGCTGCATTTACAGCTATGACAACGGTTGGAACAAAACTAAATTCTAGCGTGACAAGTATTTCTAACAAGCTTCCTTAGAACCAGTAAAAAATATATCTTTCTTTAATGTTTTAAATTCATGTTAGAAATCAATTTCTTTATTTTTTTAAATCTGAAATGGGGAAATATAAAGCATTTGAGAAAGAATTTTATCGAATTAAAACAAAAGTTAAAATTTTAACGTTTTGTTAATAAGTACACGGCAATATGGTACTTGAACAAAGTAGAAAAGTACTTGGGTTCAAGTAGTTTTTAAACTAAAGAGGAAAAGCAGATGAAGATATTTAATATTTTTCGTTTCGATGAAAAGGGTGGAGGCTTGGTCGAGTACACACTCATAGTTGCCTTGATTGCTTTAGCTGCAGTTGCCGCAATGACAACAGTTGGTACCAAACTTAATACCAACATGACAAGCATCTCAAACAAGCTAACATAATCCATAAAAAGTATTTGATAGCCGCATTTGTAGTATTTATTTACAGACAGTAGCGGCTATCACTTATTATTTCTTATTTTTCTTAAAAATAAAATCAAAATCCCTTTAACTTCTCATTAACAATTAATTTATATACTGACTAAGTAAGCGAGGCATTGATTTAATTATTACGCTCTATACTGAACGAAATAATTAAAAATTTATTTTAAACGGAGAGGTAAAATGGAAAAAATATCTTTATTCCTTAAATCAGAACAGGGGGGTGGACTTGTTGAATATACCCTCATCGTTGCTTTAATTGCTCTTGCTGCCGTTACAGCAATCACTACAGTAGGAACAAAAATTACAGCAAGCTTCACCAGCATTTCTAACAAGCTTACTTAAAAAGAGCTTATTTAAATTCTGGTTCATTACAAGGAGGGGCAAAGCTCAATCTCTTTTTAATTGATGCTGCCTTGACAATTGAAGTGAAGGGGTTCTGATGAGTACTGCAGAAAACATTAAAAAGTCATTACCGCAAATGTCTTCGCAAGAGAGCACAAATAATCGTTTAATGCCTTTGCGTTCGATGATTTATAACGCGTTGATGATCAGAATTGATCCTAATACTGCTGTCCATATGACCCCTGGAGAACTTCAGCAAGAAACTGAAGACTTCGTTGTCCAATTTGTTAATACACAAGGCGTACAACTCAATCGACGCGAGCAGAAGCAAGTTGCAACAGATATCGTAAACGATATGATTGGCTTTGGACCTCTTGAGCAACTTCTTAATGATGATAGCATAACTGATATCATGGTTAATGGACCTGATATGGTTTATGTGGAACGACAAGGAAAATTAGAAAAAACGTGGGTTACTTTCCGTGATCATGCTCATGTTTTACAAATCGCTCAACGTATTGCGGGTCGCATTGGACGACGCGTCGATGAAGCAAGCCCAATGGTGGACGCTCGTTTGCCAGATGGAAGTCGTATTAACATTATCACTCCACCTGTTTCGTTAAACGGCCCAGTGCTTTCAATTAGAAAATTTGCACGCCGCACCATTGATATTGAGAATATGATTAGACAAAAAAACTTGTCTTTAAAAATGGCGGAATTTCTCCAAATTGCAACTACATGCCGTCTTAATATACTTATATCCGGTGGTACTGGTTCTGGTAAAACAACCCTCTTAAATGCTCTCTCCCAAATGATTAATCCAAATGAGCGTATTGTAACCATCGAGGACGCAGCAGAATTGCGTCTCAAGCAACCTCACGTTGTACGTTTAGAAATGCGCCCAGCAAACATTGAAGGAGAAGGTTCAATTTCAATTCGTGATTTGCTTAAAAATGCTCTTCGTATGCGTCCTGACCGTATTATCGTTGGTGAGGTACGTGGCCAAGAATCAGTAGATATGTTACAGGCAATGAATACGGGACATGATGGATCCATGTCTACCATCCACGCAAACAGAGCAGAAGATGCTCTTATGCGTTTACAAAATATGATTACAATTTCTGATACAGGTGTTCCTGTAAAAGTTATTCAGGCTCAAATTGCAGGTGGTGTAGATTTGGTCGTTCAAATTGCAAGAATGCGTGACGGCGTACGACGTGTAAAAGAAATTATCGAAATCGTAGGCATGGAAGGCGAAGAAATCAAAACTCAAACATTGTTCGACTTTTCTTATGAGAATGAAGATAAAGAAGGACGTTTGATTGGAGAGTTTGTTCCCAAATCTGGAACCATTCCTGTATTTATGGAAAAAGCAAGGTACTTTGGTCTTGACCAAAAACTTGCACATATAATGGGGCTATCCTGATGACACCTCAAGTCCTCATTGATTGGTCCATTGCCATAGGTATTACAGCCTTTCTTTATATACTCTCTCTTTCTCTTATTTTTCCTCTGATGCGTGCTCGTCGCCATTTGCGCGAAAGATGGGGTCAATACGGCGGAGGAATGATTGAAAAATGGGATAAAACCGTAGCAAAAATTGAGGAAAGACGGCTACGATCTATACAAGCACAAAGCAAATTAAAAGCTATTTTAGATCGCCCCTCCCCTTCTTTAAAGATGATAGAATATTTATTTTATCGCAGTAATGTGTTTCCACATCTTAAGACACACATTGCAATTCAAGTGCTTACCCTAATCATTGCAACAGATATTATGTTTGTCTTCTTTTTTGGATCATTATGGAATGCATTTTTTGTAGGATTACTTATCTCCATTTCATGTCATTATCTGTTTTTGAGAATCAAAGAAAGCATTTGGAAAAAATCCTTCATCAAAGTTTTTCCTGTATCCTTAGATATTATTAACCGTGGATTAAAAACTGGTATGACACTCGGACGTGGTATTGCCATGGTGTCAGAAGAAGTGGATGATCCTGTCGGTGGCGAATTTAACTACTTAGCTTCTCAATTACAAATCGGTATCAGCCCTGATGATGCTTTAGTAGAAGCAGCTTCACGTATTGGCATAAATGAATTTAGATTTTTTTCCTTAGCTCTCATCATTCAAAGAGAAATGGGAGGAAGTCTTGCAGATATTTTAGGGAAACTTTCTGAAGTGATTCGGGAAAGAGACCGTTTTCGTAAGAAAGTGTGGACCCTTTCTGCCGAAAGTCGAACAACAGCATTAATCGTTGGGCTTCTCCCAATTTTCTTAGGAATTCTAGTTGAGCTTATTAGCCCTGGGTATATTAAGTTTTTCTTTACAGACCCTAAAGGAAAAATCATGTTATGGGTTTGTGCAGGCTTAACTCTTACAGGCATCTTGGTTATTACTCGTATGATGAGCATGGAGGAGTAATATGCCAGAAATTGATCTCGTCACCTTCCAATCAATAAACATGGCCATTGCAACAGGGATAAGTGTCTTTGTTGTTTTATATATGGTAGGAAAACTCTTATTTACTTGGCCACAACTTGAGAGCCGACTAGACAATATACGTACATATTATAGCTTGAGCGAAGCTTCATTCATTAAAGCTAATCTCAATAATCAGTTTTGGCAACGCAGAAAAAAATCAGAGAAAAAGAGAGTGAGTTATATAAAGCGCGCCTTAGACTCCATTCTTAAAAACCCTTTTTTGGTTGAAGAAAGTATGAAGACCAGTTTTGAACAAGCTGGATGGCATTTAAAAGAAACACAACTTATTTTTCTGGGTTCAAAATTAGCATGCTTTTTCATTGGCCTGGGAATTGGATATATTGTTCTCCTGACACGTCCCGCTTTAGCGGACTCCTCGTTTACAGTTAAATGGCTTGTCTTAATTCTGATAGCTTTTACAGGATGGCTTGTCCCTGATTTATATCTCAGAGGAGTGATTAAAAATCGTGTTGAGACAATCGAAAAACAATTTCCCGATGCACTTGATTTAATCATTATTTGTTTACAAGCAGGACTTGGATTGAATCGAGCAATTGAACGTGTTGCAAAAGAAATGAGCTTGTTTGGCAAAGAAATAGCTCACGAGCTTACCATTACAAATATTGAACTAGAAATTATGCTCGATCGTAGACAGGCATTGCAAAATCTTTATGCGCGCGTTCCCAGTACAATTATCCGCACATTCACCACTGCTGTGCTTCAATCCATCCAACAAGGTACCCCAACACTTCAAGCTTTGGATGTTTTATCAAAAGAAATTCGAGATACTCGAATGCAAAAAGCAGAAACGAAAGCTGCCAAATTACCTTCCTTGATGGTCATTCCTCTTGTTTTATTTGTGATGCCTAACCTCTTCATTGTGCTTTTAGGCCCAGCGATTGTGAGGTTACTCAATGTCACATAATATTCTTTTCTTAAATTATAGGGGATTTAACAAAAACCAAAGAGGCGCTTCCCTCATCGAATTCGCCTTCGTTTTTCCAATTCTTATTACAATTATTTTAACGACTTTGGAATTGGGAATCATGCTTGCCATAAAAGTCAATATGCAAAGCTGTGTTATGGCAGGTGCTTATTATGGAGCGGCTGGAAACCATTTTTCAGGAGCCACGCGCAGTGCTTCAGCACAAACTATCATGACAAATGGGATATCAGGTCTTCTTAATATCTCTAACGTCACAATCACCATGGAATCCTATCCAAGTTTTGCAATTGCTAGTCTTGGTGGATCCGGCACTTTAGGAACCGGGAACCCAGGTGAGGTTGGGAAATATAAAATGCAGTATGCTTACACTCCTGTAAATCCTCTAGTTGTAGCTATTTTTGGTTCACCAAAAATATTATCTGCAATTACCTACGCCGTGAATGAGGAGATATTCCCACCATGATGCACTTAAAAAAAATCAATCAATTTAAGGAAGATTCTAAGGGGGCCTCTATGGTTGAGTTTGCCCTTATTTTACCCTTACTCGTCACCGTATCTTTGGGCATCTATGAGACAACCAATTACATCATGCTCAGCACCAAGCTTAACGAAATTGCCACGGGTGTTGCAAATTGGGTTAGTGGACAAACCAACGTTGCCACCATCACTGATTGTTTGATCGGTGCAAACTTAATGGGAACAGATTATGGTTTCAGTACTAAGGGAGCTGTCGTAGTAAGTGGATTTGAACAAATAGGATCCACCAGTAATCAAAAGCTTGTGTGGCGTCAAGCCTCTGCGGGTGGAGCGAGCTCAATTACAACAGACTCAGCTACTGGGCAAGTTGTATCTGCCCCATTTTCTTTAGCGCTTGATCCGCAGATGATCGTTGTTGAAGTGACATACAACTATCAGCCCACCTTCTCTTATTTCATAGGTATTTTTCCCTCTGTGAAATTGCTGAAAGTTGCACAGGCTGTTCCAAGAGGATTTGGAAGCTTCAATCCTCTTCCTCCAGTTTAGATAGGTGAATTTATGAGTTTCAAGGAAATAAAAAAAATTGTGAAATTTCATAAAGAAGAAAAGGGAGGCATTCTTGTCTTTATGGGAATATGTCTTATCCCCCTCTTGCTGATGCTTGGGTTGGCTGTCGATAGCTCAATTGGACTAGGTCAAAAAAGAAAACTTCAAATGGCTGTAGATGCAGCCGCAAAAGCAGGAGCAAACCTTGCAAGTGATGATGTTAGTGCTATCACAGCACAAGCGCAAAAAATCTTTAATGCGAATATCACAAATATGATGAATGTTACTGGGCCTTTTGTGTCAGTTGATACCGTAAATGACGTCGTCACTGTTTCTGCGTCTGTTGTTGTTCAAAATACATTTATGAAGCTTGCCAACCTCAATACAAATACTTATAACGCAACTTCATCCGTCCCCTTAAATATGGGCCCAGCTTCTGAAATAGCGATCGTATATGAGTTATCTACACGATATGCCGGTACTAACTTTCATGAAAATGTGTGCAATTCTCTTATTAACTTTGTAAACAGCTTGCCAGATAATATCATGGTAAGCATTACTCCCATAGCAACTGAATTTCAGCTTGATACAAATAATACTGTATCCAGTAATCTTTTTAATCATCTCAGTTCGACAACAAATGATGAGTCAGTTAATCCTGCTTTTTTTCCTTTGAGCAATAAACTTGCTTGGAATCTTCCAAATTATAATCTTGTTACTAATCTTTTTTATACAGCTGGTGGAGAATATGCTACTTATCCAACTGATCCTGGCGTCCTTATCAGTAACCCTTCTCCTGGAATGTGCACGATTCCAACCCCAAATTACCCTTCATGTTCGACGATAATGTGGCCAAACAAATGCCCGGGCACGAACAATATTTCCTGCTCTCAGGTATATTCCTATATTTCAAATGCCGTTTATCCCATTCTTCCATTAACGGCTAACAAAAGCCTCCTTGTAAACTACATCAATGGTTTAAAAGCCTTTACCCCACGTTCAGGGGGATTTTTCCCCTCCTTAATTTCTTGGGGATGGCGCACCATTGATCCAGCCTGGAAGGATTTTTGGATGATCAACGCAAATGCTAAAAATACTGTACGCAGAAATGGGGTTCATCCAAATGCTTATGGGACAAAACAAAAAAGCATGATTCTTATTGTCTACGGTGGAGCTTATTGGGATTCATTCCCGAATGATGCCAATAGTTACTACATAAATCCCTGTGGTGATGCAACTAAAGTTGTTAAGGGACTTAATCATTGGTGGCTTACATCCTATGGCATGGTCCCAATCCCGACAGATTATCAGGCAAAGGCCAATGATATTACGTGCGAAAATCGTTGGTATAAAACAATGGATAGAGGTCTTGGTTTAGCGTTATCAGATAGCACAAATTATAATGGAACACTCAATACAACATCATTTCAGTCAGCAATTTTGTCGGAAGTGAAAAGTAAATTTTTGAGAATTTGCTCAAACATCCAAGCAAAAGGTATTGACGTATACGTTCTTACAGCTGGTGATTTATCTGAGGTGTCCCCCTGTTGTAATACCTATTCCAATTCAAGTGGAAATGCTTATGCATCATCAAATTCTCCAACGGGTATTGGTGCAGGATTAAATTCATTTAGATCGAAGATTTTAGCCAAGCTTAGTTAGATATTTGACAGCCGCTATATTGACGATCACAATAGAAGAAACACGGTCAAAAACTAAAGGTTACAGTCATGATAGTTCACATTGCGAAAAAAATTAGCGCCTTTCGCACGGAAGATCGTGGAGGTATCCTTGTTTTCGTTGGAATCTGCTTACTTCCAATGCTTTTGATGTTAGGCCTTGCTGTTGATAGTTCCTTTGGACTTGCTCAAAAACGCAAACTTCAAATGGCTGTAGATGCCGCTGCAAAAGCCGGGTCTGTGAATGGTGCCGGTGAAAATGATGCTGTCACAGCAGAGGTGCAGAAAATATTTAACGCAAATACAGTCAATATGAAAAATGTGAATGGACCAGTTACTACAATCGACATAGATAATAATGCACTTACCGTGTCAGCCTCTGTAGTCGTATCAAATATGTTTATGACTTTGGGAGGGATTCCAACAAGTACTTACACAGCATCAACCACAGTCCCCTTAAGTAATAGTAATTATTATGAAATAGCAATTATTTATGAAGTCTCAGCACGCTTTCAAGGAGGGGGCTTTCACAACAAAATTTGTAACGCTCTTATGGATTTTGTAAATGGTTTACCAGATAATGTTTTAGTAAGCATTACGCCTATTGCCACAGAAATTCTTCTTGATTCAACAAACACTGTTCCCAATAATTTATTTAATCATCTCAGTATGGCAACTGATGATGAATCGGCCGGTCCTGCATTCTTTCCTTTAAGTACAAATTACGGCTGGTCAATGACATCCTATAACGCTGTCACAAACCCATTTTATACAACATCAGGTTATTCCACGCTCACAAGTAATCCTCTTCCGAGCATTTGCCCTGGAGGGTACCCTTCTTGCCCACCCAGCATGTGGCCCGATAAATGTCCTCCTTTGAATACAAATACGTCATGTTCGCAAGTTTATAGTTATAAAAACAATCAGATTTTCCCCATACTTCCTCTAACGATGAATAAATCTCTTATCATAAAATACTTAAAAGATTTGCAAAACTATGTTGCACCTTCTGATGGGCTTTTCCCTTCTCTTATAACCTGGGGATGGCGTACCATTGATCCAGCATGGCGTGACTTTTGGAAAGTTAATACTGACTCAGCAAACACTTTACGAACAGCAGGAGACTATCCTCATTCTTATGCAAGAAAACGCAAAAGTGTTGTCATCATTTTTGACGGGGCTCAATATTGGGATGGTTACGCAACCAACTTAGGTAATTACTATAATAATAAATGTGGAGATGCCAGTACCGAAGCCGGAGGGATGAATCACTGGTGGATGACAGCTTATGGAATAGTTCCTGTTCCAACAGATTATATTAGCACTGTAGATGATATTACATGCGAAAATAAATCCTACACGACTCTGGATAAAGGATTAGGTCTTAACTTATCTGATAATAAAAACTATAAAGCAACTGTTTCTTCAACATCCTATAAGGACGCCATCTTAAACGAATCTTTAGCAAAATTTTTGCGAATCTGCACAAACATGAAAGCAAAGAACATTGATATATTTCTTCTTTCACCAAGCAACATCTCGACCCTCGCACCATGCTGCAACTCAAGTTCAAATGCTTATACTATAACGAATGCAAATTCCGTTATTTTAGCTGCCATGCAAGCCGCAAAAGCAAAGATTCTTACAAAAATTTCTTAAGGACATTTGACAGATGGTGAAACCTTATTCACAATAAGGCAAAACAAAAACGGTAGTGCCATGGAAAATAAACACCACGCTGAATACGGTCACGATTTAACGGTCAAGCAAACTGAGATTACACCCGCAAACAAAATTCTTGTAAAAACGGCAACATATGGTGCCGTGGTGGTGGCTGCTCTCCTCATTGGTGCAAAATTTTTTGCTTGGATGCGAACTGATTCTATCAGTATGCAAGCCTCTCTCATCGACTCCCTTCTCGATATAGTTGCCTCAATTATAAACCTGTTGGTTGTCAGCCAAGCCATTAAACCAGCTGATAAAGAGCATCGTTT
This sequence comes from Alphaproteobacteria bacterium, assembly GCA_016869075.1. Classification (GTDB taxonomy): domain Bacteria; phylum Pseudomonadota; class Alphaproteobacteria; order Paracaedibacterales; family VGCI01; genus VGCI01. Next base: position 6,683 of record VGEY01000022.1, on the reverse strand, counting down.
TGGCCATGGTAAAGCAGAAGCTCTGGGAGGATTAGGACAATCAACTTTTATTGCTGGTTCTGCAGTTTGGTTAATTATAGATGCCCTCCATAGGCTCATAGACCCTCATCCATTACAAGAAAGTCACATTGGAACGATCGTTATAATTATTGCAATTATTTTGACCTCGCTTCTTGTAGCTTATCAGCGTTATGTTATCAAGCGAACCCGCTCACTTGCTATAGCGGCAGACTCTCTCCATTATTTAGGAGATTTGTACACCAATCTTGGTGTTTTAGCTTCGCTGAATATCACTGCCTATTTTGGATGGATTCGATTTGATGCTCTTGTGGGTGCCGGCATCGCCCTTTACATTTTATATACTTCGTGGGTCATTGGGCGCAAATCTTTGGATGTCCTAATGGACCGTGAATTACCAGATACAGCACGTCACCAAATTATTGAAATTGCTTTAGCACACCCAAAGGTATGGGGTATTCATGATTTAAGAACACGCTCCGCTGGTTTGCAGGATTTTATTCAAATGCATCTCGATATGGACGAGCAGTTATCACTTCTAGAAGCTCATGAAGTAGCAAATGATGTTGAATTAGCCATTAGCAAAGCATTTCCGCATGCCGAAATAATTATTCACCAAGATCCTATCCCACATCCTGAGGCAGCTTCTACATGAAGCAAGGTGCGCGTTTTCAGGCAGCCATAATTTTATTAGATAAGATTTTGGGTGTGACAACTCCAGCAGATCAGGTGATAACGTCTTACTTTCGTCATAACCGCTATATTGGATCTGGAGACCGCCGGACAATTTCTGAAATTGTCTTCCAAATCTTACGTCGATATGAAGAACTTTCCTGGTATATTTCAACTGTTTTGCAAGGAAGCACTCACAAAGGAAACACAAATAAAGCACGATTGCTTGTTTTAATCTATGCTCACAAAATACAGAATCTTACTGTGCAGGACATACAAGCATTATTTCACTTCAAATCCCCTGAGGATAAATATGGGCCTCCCCCCCTAACAACACTTGAACACATGTTTTTAAAAGAAAGCGAGAAACTAACACCAGACCAAATGCCTGTCCATGCACGCTATAATGTGCCTCTCTGGGCATTACCTCATTTAAAGATGGTCTTTGGCGAATATATCGAAGAAGCCTTACCTACCTTAAATCAACCAGCTCCTTTGGACTTGCGTGTAAACACGCTTAAAGCGGCACGTGAAAATGTTTTAGCAAAACTTCAGGAGGAAGGATTTAACGCCCTTCCCACACCATTATCTCCCATTGGGATTCGGTTATCTGAGCGCCATCCTCTCGCAAATCATCCTTTATGGAAAGACGGTCATATTGAAATCCAAGACGAGGGATCACAGCTCCTCGCTCTTTTAGCAGATGCCAGACCTGATATGGCGGTGCTTGACTTTTGTGCAGGTGCGGGGGGAAAAACACTTGTTATGGCAGCAACTATGCACAATAAGGGACGCATCGTTGCAACGGATGTGGCTTTGTGGCGTCTCAATCGTTCTCGTGAGCGACTTCGACGCGCAGGCGTTTATAATGTTGAATTTCGTTCATTGGAAGATGCTCAATCTGGAAAGTGGTTAAAGCGCCAAAACCAGAGATTTGATCGTGTTCTCATAGACTCTCCTTGTTCAGGAAGTGGAACATGGCGTCGAAATCCTGATTTAAAGATGCGCTTTAAGGAAGAAGACCTTGCAGAATTGCTTATAAAACAAGCACATATATTGGAGCGGGCTTCGCCCCTTGTTAAACCAGGAGGGCGGCTCGTTTATGCAACTTGTTCTCTTTTTAAAGAAGAAAATCAGACGCAAGTTGAGAATTTTCTCACCCATCATCCTGATTTTCATCTCATCCCTCTTACTGACATCTGGACATCTGTTTTAAAAAGCCCCTGCCCCACCAACAACACTATGCTTCAATTAACCCCCTATGAACATCATGTCGATGGCTTTTTTGTTGCTGTTATGGAACGCAAAAAATAAGTCGATGTACCCCTTATATTTGGGGGATCGACAATTCAGAACTTTCAGGACACAATATTAATGAAAAGTATAATTATAATGGGGATTTAACATGTTCATTATGGACAGATTTATAAGATTTGGCGTTTCATTTGGAAGTGCATTAGCAATGGTTGTCTCATTCACTTACCATCACTCAATTTTATGGGCAATAATCCATGGATTGTTTGGATGGCTTTACATAGGGTACTTTTTGCTCAACCAGCAATAAAGGGTACGATATTTAGCAAATAACTTAGATGTGAGGAAGAGGCTGGCGTTAGTCAACCTCATCCTTCATACGAACATAACTAATAACCTTCGTAACGCCGTCTGTATTACGGGCATAGTTAATAACCTTCTCAAGTTCAGTTTCGTCTTGTGCGATTCCCATAAGATAAACTTGGCCGCTAACGGTTTTGATGCTGTAATTACGTGATTTGATTTCCGAATCAAACATCAACGTACTTTTGAGTTGTGTGGTAATCCATGTGTCCTTTGTATATGTTCCTATAGAAGCTCCACCTGCTCGCCCTATATTATCAATAACGCGCTTAACACCTTCTTGCTCCCAAGCAATCTTTACAGCATCAATGTGCATCTGTTCATTAGGAACTGCCCCTGTGAGCATAACTTCACCATTTTGCACGTTTACATTTATGACCCGATGAAGCTCTGGATCTTTCTTATAGAGGGCAAGCTTTATCGCTGTTGATAATTTTGTATCAGTCCAAGCACCAGTGACGCCTTTTTCTTTCGTTGCTGCCACTCCAACTGCAGCGCCTCCGCCAATAACCGTTGGCACACAAGCTGACAGAGAAATTGCACATGTTGCAATACCGATTAGGAGCAAGGGTTTATTATAATCCATGATCAATTTTCCTTTCCAAATAATCCTTAATCACCTGTAAACCATGCATTCATAATATGCTTAGGCCATTTATACGGGATTAGTAAAACCGGGTCAAAGCGAATATTTTCAGGTGTCCAAGGCAAATGGCGCAGATAAAGGGAAAGCGCCATTTCTATGCGTTTTTGTTGCCGAAAAGAAATGGCTTCAAGAGCCTGCTGTAAATTCAGACGATATTTAACCTCAACTGCAACCAAGGTTGATCCTCTAGAAGCGATAAGATCAATTTCGCCAACAGCAGTCTTATAACGATATTTTAAAATGCGATAGCCTTTCAAACGAAGAGTCCAGGCAGCCAAAAATTCCGCTAAATAACCTTGCCTATGATAAGTTTCGAGCCAAGCGCGCATCGTAACCCCTTATTTTCGCGTAGGATAACACCATAAAATTGTAGAAGAATCAATCAAGGTTAAGGAATGCGAAAAACGGTCGCCTACCCAAACTCGCAGAGAAATTAAAATCCTTGTTATCTCTTTTTTTCAGAGTTTTTATGAGAACGCGTCCCCTTCTTCGAGAGGTGGAGAGCACACTGGTAAACGTGTTGACGGGAAAGACCTAACGTGCCTGCCACAAGGGTGCACGCATCCCGAAGACTGTGTGTTTGAAGGGTCTGGCGCAAAAGAGCTTCCATATCTTCCTCCTTGGGTAGAGCTGATAAAGGAGGACTCAACACCACGACAATTTCGCCCTTGGGAGGAACTTCATCATAATAATGAATGAGTTCTTCAAAAGATCCTTGCTTGACATCTTCAAAGAGCTTCGTAATTTCTCGAATAACAGCAACTTGACGATTAAAAAATATCTGTTCCATAGATTTTAAAGTGCGCGTTAAGCGTTGCGCAGATTCAAAAAAAACAAGAGTCACGGGAAGAAGAGAATATTCTTGAAAAGATTTTTTGTCTGCAAAGCCTGCGAAAAGAAATCGATCACTTGGCATCCCCGAAAGAACAAGGCCTGCAATAACTGCTGAAGGACCAGGAAGGAATGTTACAGGCAATTTTTCTTCATAACACTGCCGAACAAGTTTATATCCAGGATCTGAAATAAGAGGAGTCCCAGCATCACTTATCAAGGCCAAAGCCTGTCCTTGAGACACCTTTTTAATAATCTGAGGACGCACCTTGTTTGCATTATGATCATGATAGCTGATTAAAGGCTTTTCGATTCCATATGTCGACAAGAGCTTTTGGCTTACACGCGTATCTTCACAGAGAATTGCGTCACATTCTTTTAGAATGTCCAAGGCCCTTAACGTAATATCCTTTAAATTCCCAATCGGCGTTGCAACAATGTAAAGACCTTTTTGCAAAACTACCCCCGATTGCGCATAAGGCGCGATTTATCACGTTGCCAATCACGCTCTTTGATTGTCTGTCGCTTATCAACCGTTTTCTTTCCGCGACCTAATCCCAATTCCAATTTAGCTAAGCCTTTGGCATTAAAATAAAGCTTAAGGGGAATTAAGGTCATTCCTTTACGTCGAATTGCCCCTAAAAACTTTGCAAGCTGACGCTTTTTCATCAGTAATTTTCGGGGGCGTTTAGGTTCGTGATTAAAGCGATTAGCTTGTAAATACTCAGGAATATTAGCATTAAAGAGAAAAATTTCGCCTTCCATTTCTCCTGCAAAAGCCTCATTGATGCTGCTTGTTCCTAGCCGCAAAGATTTTACTTCACTTCCCAGTAGAACAATACCGACCTCAAGCGTCTCCAGGATTTCATAATCAAACCTTGCCCGCCGATTTTGAGCCACAATACGATATTGATTAGAATCCTCTGTCATAAATGATGACCTCTATGATTTTTTAGGAGAAGGTTTATGCGGAGCTTTCATTTCTTCCGCAACTGTTACTTCTCCAATAACAGAGATACCCTTAATGATCAGAAGGAATATAGCAACAGGAAAAAAGACAACACCCCAAAAAAGCAACCAATTCCACTGAGCATGGTAACTTATGTAATACTGCGCAGTTCCCGTCACGAAAGCAGAATTTTTAATGAGCAATAAAACGCCTACAGGCAACCATAAAATTAAAAAAAGAATAAGATAAAATACATTTCCTCGATAATGAAAAGGACTAGAAAACTGCACTATTCTTGTTGTCTGCCGAGGCTCTTCCATGATTTGCTCCTTACTTTTTTACCAATCCAACATTTACCATTGTCTCATAAACTTGCTGTTCTGTTTTTTGAGAGACAGGCACTAGAGGCAATCGAAGCTCATTACGACACTTCCCTAATAATGAAACAGCATATTTCAATGGAGAGGGATTTGTCTCCAATAACAAAGCTTCGTGAAGAGGAAAGAGCCTATCACGAAGATCCGAGAATGTTTGCATATTTTGACTATGCCACGCACGCATCATCTCCTGACAGAGTTTAGGCGCAACATTGGCTGTAACAGAGATACAACCATCTCCACCCTTCGCCAAATAGCCCGCAGCGGTAGGATCATCACCTGAAAAAAAGCAAAAGGGTTTTGAAATAACCTGACGAAGCTGAAGTGGACGGCGCAAATCAGAACCAGAATCTTTAACACCTATAATTGTCGGCAAAGCTGCAAGACGCGCTAACAATGGTACTGACAAATCAATCACAGCACGTCCGGGATGATTATAAATAATAATTGGTAAATCAGACGCCTTAGATATCTCTTGAAAATGTTGGAATATACCTTCAGGCATCGGTTTAACAAAATAAGGCGTTACAACAAGAGCCGCATCAGCACCCAGCTTTTTTGCTTCTTGGACCATTTCGACAGCTTCACTTGTTGAGGGGGAACTACATCCCATGATTATCGGGATGCGACCCTGGGCAGCTTTCACACTAGTGGATAAGATTTGACGACGTTCTTCAGCTGTTAAAAGGGGGCCTTCTCCCGTACATCCACAAAGAACAATTCCTTGCGTTTCTTCTTGAATATGCCATGCAACAAGAGAGCGAAGAGCCTCTACATCAACTTGACCTTGATGAAAGGGAGTGATAAGAGCAACAATAGAACCTGTAAACATATTAATGCTTTCTAAAGTTATGGGGTTTGTAAGGTGCACGACGCAATAATGAAACCTAATTTGACAATACCGTCATATTTTTCATTTGCCAAGGTTTTGCTGATGAAATTAATGCTTATTTTGCCTACCTTTGCAATACCTCAAGAACTTTCAAGGTGTGGGCGAGCTTTAAACATGGCTGCCCAAGGCACATTTGAGGGGGCCTTGCGCCCAGATTCTTGTCCCATAACTTCCCGCTTGGTTCAATGGATACAGCTGCAAAAGCCAGGAGCCACCTTCTCCCAAACAGTAGCTTTTTTGCGTGAAAATCCTACTTGGCCCTTGAATGAGAAATTTCAAGTACAAGCCGAAGAAAATATAGATGGAAATGAAACGGTTTTAGAGCTTTGTCAGTGGTTCGATAAAAATCCTCCATTGACCCCAAAAGGGCATATATTTTATGCTAGAGCTTTGATTAAGTTGGGAAAAGTAAATGCGGCCAAGCCTATTATTCGCAAGGGCTGGACCATTTCAAACTTTGAAGGAAAAGAACTTAAGTTATTTTTGCAAGAATTTAAAAGATATTTAACGCCCGAAGATCATCAAAAGCGCATGCATCGCTTGCTTATGAATGAAAATATTTCCGCTGCAAATGCAATGCTTCCACTTTTAAACAATCCCTTTCAGGCTCTGGCAAAGGCGCGCATCACTTTAATCCAAAAAGCAAACAATGTTGATGCTCAACTTGCTTTGGTACCGAAG
>VGEY01000021.1 GCA_016869075.1 Alphaproteobacteria bacterium | reverse complement strand
TTTTCCAAAACTTACAGTTTTGTCAACGAATTATCTAACCTTTACAGCAATGACGAATCGGTTTAACTTAAATACTCCTCATCCATGGCTTTGCCATGACCTCTCCCACAAGGGGAGAGGTATAATAAATAAATACTGTCACTGCGAGCGCAGCGACTGGAGTGAGAAACAGGTTTTAGTTAAAAGACTAAATTACAAATGTTAAACGATCTTATTTCTCAACGGGAAATTTGTCATTTTTCCATGATTGGAATCCACCAACGATTTCCTTAACAGGGTAACCTAGAGAAGCAAATTTTTTGGCAGCTTTTTGAGCGAGGTTACATTCGGCTTTATAACAGTAAACATAGTTATATCCATCTTTTTTAAGTCCTGGAAATTCTGTGTCTGAACCGTCGAAATTATATTTATCATATGGGATGCTTATGGCGCCGGGAATATGACCAGCTGCAAAATCTTTGGACGCACGAACATCAATGATCGCAATATTGCTCTCTTTATTTTCGAGTGCTTTTTTAACACCATAAGGATTTGTTTTAAAATCAAGTTCATTAGCAAAATATTGTTCAGCTTTTGAAGTATCTTGTGCTGGATTTTCTGCTAAAGATGGGATCGTTAAAGCAAGGGTTAAACACGTTACCTTGAGTGTAATGTTCATTAGATTCTTCACTGTAAACTCCTTTTAAAAAAATGGATATTGGTACTCGTAACCCATATCAAATACCATAGGTGGCTGAGGAGAGTAAAGATGATCACCCTAAATAAGATCATAATCCCTGAACATGCGACATAAAGTTTTACCAGAGGGACGGGAGTTTGTCTCTAAAAGTTAAACTCTGGATGCTCCGCTATTTAAATCTTGCATTCTAAATTCTATCGATTTGAGAAGTCCAAAGCTGATCAAACCTTCCAACTCGTTGAGTCCCTCTAAAAGAAAGGGTTTCTCATTTTCTAATACTGAAAGATCATCTTCATTATTCAGATATCCAAAATCGGAAAGCATACGAGGTTGGGCGTTTATGGCTAATGCGAACACAAGATGGTTTGTTATATCTTTTTTCTCTTCCTCAGCTCCTTTAGGAGGGTGCTTTTGTAAATATGCTTGGCACCTTGAAAGGTACTCAGCAGGGATGCCTGTTGAAGATGAGGATAATTTTGGAGAAACATCAAACTTTGTTTTTGAAAAAGTAACTGATTTATTTTGATTACTGTGATTTTTGGCCTGAGGAGCCGTAGATACACTAGAGTAAACAAATTTATAACCAGACAAAAATTGAAGATCAGAGTTTTCATATACACTTTCAAAGGCGCTGATGGTGACCTTTGTTGATGGTAAATATAATTTTCTTAGAAGACTTCCATCGACCACTACACTTTTACGTGCATCAACTCTTAAACATGTCAGGTTAAGGAATATATCACAGAACCAACTGTCATATGCTGACCCCTCTAACGCTATGCGCACAAGTTCCTCAAACCGCTGATCACTTATAGCGGGGTTATCTCTTATATCCAGTTCTTCAAGATGCTTTGCATAGATGAACATTTCGCAATGTTGATCTGTCAGTGATGTGCCTTTTAAATTTAAACTTTTAATATTGTCTCGCCTTACCAAAAACCCAAGGTCACTAGGGGTCAGGTGAGTAAATCCTGAAAGATCAACCTCCAATCTTTTGCAATACAAATAGGGAGAAAAGCTTTGGAAATGATCAGCAATTTCTGGCGAAGATGGACGAAGAAGGCTTGCTAGACCAGGAAGTTTAATGGGAAAGGTAAAGTGTGCAAGCCTACGCGTCGTTTTTTCATAGATCAAGCGAGGGAGGTGCCATAATCTCCTGAAGGATGAAGGGGCGTGTGGTAAGTTTGACGGAACGATTTTTAGAGTCAACTCTGGAATACTATTTTTATAAAGCTTTCTTTTTTCTATGCGAGACTTTGTTAAGCAAATGGTTGCAAGGGTTAAAAGTGGAAGGGTCGCATATCTGGAAATGAGAAGAAAAGGGTGTTCGCCCGGCCTATTGTGATGATCTATCAGATTTCGTAAGGGGATGCCGTGCTCGAGAGATCCTACAAGTGTTGGTTCAGGATTGGTATAATACGTCCAGCTTGTAAGAGTGCTCCCTGCGAGAAGAAAAAATCCTGCTCTAGCATAGTAAGCAGATCTTTGCGTATGCCCTTTATATTCTTCTTCTTTTTCTCTTAATTTTTCTGTGCTGATAGCAAGGTGTGAAAGTGTGAAGCAGAATCCACAAATTAAGAGAAAAAACGATGGCTTAGTAACCTTTGTTCTAAACATTAATGCCTTCAAAAGATCAGCTAACAATAGTTGTTCCTTTTGTTTTGAGTTAAACTTATTCTACCGCTTTTCTACTTTTTCAAAAGTGATGATTGGTTCAATAATAACGTCATCTGTATACTGACTCGTTGATGTCATACCCACACCGTGCTCACTTTCTCTAAAAAGAAAGGTTTGTTTTTTACCAGTTGTTCTAATAATAAATTTAAAATCAGCACATGCGGGAATTGTATTTTCTCTGCGCATTTGTTCAATTGCTCTCCACCAATCAGAAATGGACATGTCAGGATCTAAATGAAATTTGTTATCAAAGCTTAAAGCTCCATAGTGCTTAAAACTTAAAAATTCCATTTTAGGTGGCATAAAGGAGGCTTGATAAGAGTCATATGATAAACTGCTATTTGGATAGGAAAGTTGATCAACTGAGCGCTTGAGAGGACACTGCACGTTGGAAATGATATTTAAAATAGCTTTATAAGAGGTAGTAACAGCATTTGTTACTAAATCTTGAGCAACTTCTAACACAACTGCACCGGGAGCAGGGGGAGACTGATAGCGCTCAACGAGGTGTACAACTGCATTAGGAGCAAGGGTGCTTCCTGAAGGAGATGCTGCACCGGGGCTAGAACCATCGATGGTGTACCGCGTTGGTACTGAGCTTCCATTTGGTCGGAAGAACGAGTTAAATCTCATATAGCTTCCTTGACTTTCTTGCATCAAACTTCTGCATCGATCTGAATATGTTACGCCCCTTTGAGAAAAACAGGTTTTGAGATAGTCGTAAAAAGGATCTGTCGCCACATATCTTCCTACCCATTGATTCCATGGCATTTTTACACAATTGCTTGCAGGGTAAGTTGGGTCTAATACATCTGCTACAGAAAGAGCGGTTTGGAAGTTATCATAGGTGAAGCTATCAAACCCCGTAGCTTGTGATGGTTTATTTGTTGACGATGATGGATTTTGGACATAGTCAGACGGAGTAGGCGCGGTAGGTGTCCACACGCCCTCCCAAATGACACGATTAGGGTTAGATAAACGGGCATCATTATCAAAGGTGATAAACTGTCCCATAACACTCGATCCTTGAGATATGGCAACCAAGCGGACATGTTGACCCGCTGGGTCCAGATATCTTTGAGGTACAAAGATGGATTTTGGCTGGAAAGTTGTCGCTATATTTGTTTGAACACCCAATGGAGACACATCGGCGCATATTTGCTGATGCTGTAAAGGAGCATCTGGAATTTTGGTGCACACGCGCGTTGACGGGTAAGTCGAAGAAGCAAAGCTTGACACACTAATATTTGGCCAACGCCGTGCGTCAAAATCCCAAACTTTAAAATATCCATTTGCAGAAAACATTCCAAGAGGAACAGCACCTAAAGAGTCCGCTGTTCTTGAAGATAAAAATCCTGTGGCTAATCTGTAAACCGGATCAAGAGTTGCGATATTAATGGTATTCAAAAGCGCCGGGTTAAATGCATTTAAGCAGCTGTAATAATCTGTACAAGCTGGAAAACCTTGTACTGGAAGTGGAAAGTTTTGAGGAGATTGTGGAAGAATCGGAAAAGAAGCACGCGTCACACTATTTAGAACACCCTGTCGTAAAATGCGGGGTTGTGTTGCTGGGCTTCGAACAATAAAGGTTGAGGCACATAAATCTCCGACAGGATTGCAAATAATTGCAAATACATTCGTATCTCCAGGTCTAATAAACGCTTGGTATCTATAGTAGTTACCAGGCTGGAGGGTTCTCAACCCTGGAGTAGTGACGCCACCTACAACTTGGAAAGGTGTTTCTGAATGTTGCGATGGATCTGCAAGCCATTGGGCATAGTCAATACCTGTTAAATTTGGAAAAGTACTTGGGGCATAGCGCGTCATTTCAGCATCAAGAGGATTCCCCGTCCTTCCTTCAAATGTTTGAAGCTCACTATAGTAGCCTGCATTATTGGCTGCATTGACAAAAGGCATACATGAGCCGGGTGTTGTGGTGTTTAACAAACAAGATACCGTTGAGGTATAGGAAGGTTGAGAAAATAATGTTGTTGCATTGGTGGATGATATTCCAGTGGACACCAAGTTATTGATATCTGCATGTGATGATAAACATTCATAAAAAGGTCCATCGCACGCACTTACAAGAGTGGGCCGTGGAACCGGTGCGGCAGCTGCAGGAGCAAATAAACAACAAGCTGCCAGGATACCAACGAAAACCATATTTTTTGTGCTTAAGATGCGATAAGAAGTTGGATGGCGAGAGGGTTTACTCTCCAATTCCTTTTTCTTTTTATAAGCACGGAGATGTTTGGTAAGACCTATTTCATCTAATACATCTCCTAAGATATTTTGCTCGCCTAAAGCCTGGTATAACTCTCGAGTAAACTCTTCGGAGACTTCAGCATTTTCTTCAGTAAAAGAAAGATCAGAAATTTTTCTATAAGCGCTCATGATAAGGTCTTTTTCTGTTTGAAGAGCTTCAAGAAAGGCAGGATTTTCGGCTTTTTCTTCCTCAGCATACTTAAACAATGCCTCTACCCCCATGTTTTTGTCTGCAATGAGGACGCCAAGACCTTGGATAATATGCTCCCAAGGTTCTTGAGGCGTTAAAATAAATTTGGGGGGTGTTGCCCAATACTTGTGATCTTCAAACATATCTTCAGAAAATTGAGGTTGTTTTTCTTCATCCTCTTTTGCAGAAGCTTCGGTTTCTGGGGCTTGGGCTTGGGAATATGAGGAAGCGAACATCCCTTTGATCCAAGATCTGCCTTTACTAAGAAAGCGGGTTATGGATGAGATTTCGCTCTGAACTCCTTCTAAAGCTTCCATAGTTATAGTGTTCTTAGAAATGCAGGTAATTATTAGTAAGGAATATAGAATTATTCGTATTTTCATGATGTAGATTAACTCATTAAAATTTAATTATTATTTAGCTTAAAGATTTTACATTAAGATTGCAAGTCATGGAGGGTGATATATAAATTATCCTTAAAAATTCATAATAAACATAAAATTAAGATGAAAAATTGTTTGCGAAAAGAAATACATCAGGCGTCTTGACAATTAAAATTTTAATAAATTAATCTTAAAGAAACCTGAAATTGTGAGAGGAGTTTTATAATGCGTTTAGTAAGACATGTTTTGATATCTTCTTTTCTTTTAATGTTTGCAAATTTATTGATGCATCCTATCCAGGCAAGCGCGATGACGACTGAAGAGGCAGATATTTTTTTAGATTTGGACAAAGTAAGAAAACTGCGTGCAGGAGGAACAGAAGCAACGGCAGCTCAAGCAATTATGGGCCCTTTGGGAGGAGCAAATATTGAGGAAAATGTGGGACTCGTAAGGGATTTTTTTGCAATCAATCTTGCTGATTTGAACGCGGCTCTTACAAGTATACAAACCTATGGCAACCTAAACTTTGGTCCGATTGATTTGGCGATAATCCCTCCCGCTATCGGGGTCCCTGCTCCTGAACTTACTGTTGCATCCGGCATGACTAATCTCAGAAAGTGTCTCTTTAGAATAGTGAATAATATAAATTTCACAAATAATGCAGCTGATCAATTTGGAGCGCCGCCGGCTCTCCTTCAACCCTTTAATGTTTATTTTCCAGGAGTTACTGAGGACACCATAACATTGAGCCAGTTTGTTCAATATATGTCGCGAATAAGAGCACATTGATAAATCAATTTTTAATAGGAGGACAAGGCGATGATTAAAATGTTATTATTAAGAGCATCTCAAGTGAGCTTTCTTTCACTTGCATTGTCATCTAATGTCTATTCATCCTTTTATGTTGGAGCCAGTGCAGGACACCAATCTGCAACCGTTAGAAAAGATACAAATGTGTTTTTTGGGGCAGTACGACCTGCGACATTAAATAAAAGTGGGGGGAATGCAATTGTTGGATCCCTGTACGGTGGCTATGGCTACCTGATTCCAAATAGAAATCTATACGTTGGAATAGAAGCATTTGCCAGCTTATCGTCCCTCCAAACTAAGCAGACTCAAGCGTACGGTTTAACGTCTTCCCTTTTAAAAGCAACTTTGAGAGATTCATATGGCTTATCTATTAAGCCTGGATTTGTTTTTAATAACATCTTGGGATATTTGAAGATCGGTGGAGCTTTCAGCAACTGGTCATTTAAATCAAGTTGGATTCTTGCAAACGTTCCTGACAAAACTGTCAAGAAGTACGTACCTGGCTTTGAGGCAGGAATAGGATTTGAAGTTCCACTCAAACAAAAATTATCTTTTGGAATCGAATATTCTTCCACTTTTTTTACGCAGACGAATGTGTCTAATTTTAGCACTGCCGGTCAGCAAATATCTCTTCATAAGATTCGTCCGCAAACGAATAACTTCAGTGCACGCATTACTTATAAAATATAGAACCTTTTTCCGGTAAAATTTCGTTGAGGGCATTATTGAAGGTGTAAGCAAGGGTATATGACTTTCGTAAAATGAAGCAATCTTACATGGAACATTTTTGCTTCCTCCTATAACCTAAAAATTTATCTAAAATTTATGTGTTTAAGGCGCAACAATTCTAGATTACCTTTCCATGGGTAAAAAAAGCCATATTGTGCACATACGGAAGAAAGAGCTAAAAAACTAAATTGGTACACGTTTTAAGAAGACGCAACCGATGGTCCTAAAAATAATAATTACGCACCGAACTAATGAGGAAACAATGAAAAAAATATTATCAGCTGCATTAATGAGCACAATTTTAGCAGGGAGCATTTTTGCAGATGGTCCATCTCCTGTTTTTAACGGGTTTTATCTCGGTGGGGGACTGACCTATGTCTCAGAGAAAATCAAACCAAAAATTGCAGTTACTTTAAACGGCATACCTGGACAAGTAAACGCGGCAGAAACCTTTCGTGGTGCTGGGGTTAAAGCTTTTTGTGGCTATGGGATTTTTGTCTATCAGGAAGTGTACTTAGGGGGCGAATTAGGATTGGGGATCGATCGAATCTTAGGGACTAATAAAGGTAAAGTTATAGATTCCGGGAATAATGTCAATTATAGCATAGCTGCCCGTTTGGGATATGGCATTTCAAATGTTTTGCCTTATGTGAAGCTTGGCTATGAGGGGCGACCTTCTATGAAAGTGTTAAATACATTTAACATAAATAGAAGTACATGGGTTAGCGGTGCGGGTGTAGATATTGGCCTCTATGTAAATATTTTCTTGCGTGCTGAATATATGCATGGATTTTCTACGAAAACCAATATATCCGGATCGGGTACATTTTGGACTTTCCAAGCATCCGGTCAAGGAAAGGCAAAAGCATCTTCCGATACTTTCCTCCTCGGTGCTGCCTATAAGTTTTAAGGTGTGATTTGTAAAAAGTGGGGGGATGGTTCCTTGCGGAGCCATCCCCTTTTTTTATTTGTGATATCTTTGTTTTTTGAAATTTTTTCTTTTCATAACCCATTGAATAACCAAGCTAAAATTCTATCTTGTTTAATATGGATTAAATCTTCAGAAGGAAAGTGAATTATGGAAAGCTTAAAAAATATAAAAAAACATAAATGGAAGGATACAATATGGCCTTTAGCATGTATCGTAATTTTTTCAATATTAATATTGTAATTAATATATGAAATCAACTCCACAAAATTGCTATATAATTTTCTCAAGAAAAATGCAATGGAAGAAATTAGCACATTTCTAAGCTTCGTAAGTGGTGCTGCAGCAGCAAGCGTAGCATTTATTGCGTGGATTAAACTTACAAAAGTTAATGATCAAAATGAAACAGATATTTTGCTGAGTATAGATAAAAGGTGGGGAAATCATGAATCTATTAAAGCTAGAATGGTGATTCATAAACTTTATCGAGATATAAATGAAAGATACAAAAATTGTATCGAAAATTTACCTAAAGAGGAAAAAGACACCTTTATTCAGGCTCAACTAGGTTATGAAATTGCACATTTATCGAAAGAAATAACACTTACAGATGACTTTATATATCTCTTGAATTTTTTAGACTTTATGGAAAGTATTGCTTTTCTAGTTAAAGAAGATCGGGTTACTCCTGAACGTTTAAATGCCTTATGTGGCGAATCACTCATGTTTAATTATAAAATATTTAAGCCTTATATGGATGAAAAAAGGGACCGTCATGGAGATAAAAGTTTTTATGTGAATTTTGATTATTTATACAAAAAGCTTTCGAAACTTGATCAAATACAAAAATCAAAAAATTAAATGCTCTCAAAAAGTTAAAGACGAGATTCTTAAAAAGTGGTGGGATGGAGCGTAAGCTCCTCCCTCACTAAAAATAATATAATGATCCTCTACCATACTTTGAATACTCTAAACTTCTCATGTAACTAGAAATAAACTAGAAGGCCGAATAAACCTTATGGTTATCCCAAGCTAAAAGATCTAGTGAGAATAAAAAGGTGTCTTTCGTGAGAAGATTGCTGCTATGTATATTCTCTTGTCTTTTGCATATGCCAAACCAATTCCACATTCCTGGAAATTCCCATCCAGAACGATTTTACTTTGTGTGGCTACCCATTTTTGACCTATAGGCTCGGTGCGCTTATCTGATATTACAGCACCAAGTTCGCTGGAATAGCGGTGTTGGCAATATCCTGATTCAATGACACGATCTATGGGTGATTTATTCCCATGGATATATATAACAACATTCTGAGAGGCCATATAGGTTGCATCTTTTTCAGCTAGTTGTTGCAATGTAAAATCAGCTTTAAATTCGTTTAATTTGGCTTTTTTCCGTTCTTTATTAAGATACACAGAAAGTTCTACCGATAGGTGTACAAGCAAGGCCCCTGGGTCTGTGATTGTATCTGCAATATCTGGAAGAGGTTCCAAATCCTCAAAATCTGGTGACTCTTCTAATGATGCGACTGGTTTCGGTGATGGAACCACTTTTGACGACGTTGCTTGGGAGCGATATTCGACATATGGTGTTTTACGAGAAAATACTTCAGTGAAAAATGTTTTATTATTTTTCGAAGTTGCCATTCCTACACCAATATCTTCACTATGTTCATCTAAAATCAAAACTTTATGTTGGGCAGAATCCATCCATGACTTTAATACTTTGGCGAAATCATTTTGGAACTTAGGGAATGTAAGAATAACTTCAGAGGTATAATTGTGATCACAATAGCCAGATTCTTTAACACGATCCTTGGCACTTTTCCCTTCGGGGCGATGATGTGCACTTTCGTCTCTGTCTGCCATGTATTGTGAGCTATGCCGGGCAACGTCCATGAGTTTTTGATTAAATTGCAAAGGAGATAAATGTGCTTTTGTTCTCTCATTATTTGTTAATCGTATTAATTCAGCTTCACCTTTTGACATCTGCTCATTTGCATTAATCAGAAAGGCATTTACCGAAAAGAAAATTATTGAAATTAAAAATATCTTTCTGACGCATGAAAAATAGTTCATATATAGTCCTTTAAATATTTAATATAATTTTATTCATTATATAATAACATTTGCAGATGTCAATTGTAAGGTTTGGTTATGTAGAAGGAAATTTACTTCTCTACACTTCCCAACCTTCTTAATTTTAAGATTCACTCTTAGGCAGAAAGAAATGGGAGGTATCCACCTGTGGGAGAGAGAGAAAATTGTGAACAAATGGTGCTAATAAAATTGGCGGATGAGGAGTTGTAAAATCAAAACTTTGTAATGAGGGGGCTTCATATGATGTCCTGTAAACATATCTTAGGACTGATGATGGGGCCTCAGGAAACAGGATTTTCTTAAGCTGACCATCATAATCAAAAGAGCTGTAATATTTATCTTCCTTAAGCAGTTTGTTCAAGATACTGAACGGTACTTCTTGCTCAACTGCATCTATTCTAAAGAACTCTTTTTGAGGAATAGGGTTACAGCCTTCACCACAGGTATGCTTAGTGCTGACAACGCGTCCTTACAATGACCAAGCTGTTGTAAAATATTTTCCGGATTTAGGGCAATATGTTTGCTCAACAGGTTGGCCTGCTTTCCTTGCTCGTTCTACAAACCTTTCCAAATCACTGGATTCCACAGCTTGTGCATTTAAAATTCCAACCGAAACAAAAAGAAATAAAAATGCTTTTCTCTTGATATGCCTTTCTTAGGGTGAGGATGATTACTAATGTACTATTATTCGCACAACCATCGATAAGAAGTTTTTGCCCATTATTAAGAAAACATATTTTTTCATGAAAAATCGATGTATTTCTCATTGCAGGTGTTGAAATTCGATTTGAAAAGACTATATTGTATCTTGCAAAAATTAGAGAATTTTTGTGTTGAATGGAGGATTAAATGCGTATTCTGGAAGATCATAAATTAAACCTTATTTATGGGGGACTTGAACTTAACATCATAACCGGCAATATAGAAGTTCCGAATGGACATGGATCACCTGGAGAGAATGTTGTGGAGATACCGATGCAAGCCAAAAAGGGTCTGAGCAAAGCACTTGAGAATATACTCGCATTACAGTCGGGGGAGCCAGGAGATCAAAAAGGACCAGCTAAGAATCTCTTGTTTGTTGGTTTTGGCGGTGGCGGTGAAGTCTAACACCTTCGGCAGTTTCCTGAAGGTATAAAAATGTTCTAATCCTTCTTCCAGCTAGCCTCTAAAAGGCTGGGAAGTTCTTCCATGTCTTTGAATGTTTTTTCGGCACCATTTTTTAAAAGCTTAAGAGGCAAATCATGCTCTAAATTTTTTCCTCCTAAAAATCCCCACACCCTCATTCCAGCTGCAATGGCTGCTTTTACACCAACTTCACTGTCTTCAATAACTAAACTGAGCTTGGGATCTATTCCCATTGAGCGTGCGGCATATAAAAAAAGGTCAGGGAAGGGTTTAGGTCGTTCCACCATATCTGCACTAAAGACATTGTAATCAAAATAAGCAGCCAGGCCACTTGAGGAAAGAAGGTGGCGTAAAATACGTAACGCTCCATTAGATGCTATACATTTTTTGTAGGGGAGATTTTGTAAGACTTTTTTCACACCCTTAAAAGGTTCAATGGATTTTTTTGAGAGTGCTGCAAGAAGAGCATCGTCGATTTCCTTTACGACTTCTCGAAGCCGTTTGGTAAGTTCAATATTATTTTCTTTTCGAAGAACTTCAATGATTGTAGCGGACTTCATTCCAGAAAATCGTTTTGAAAAAACTTCAAGTGTCATATGCATTCCATGTTGATGAAGATAGGACCACTCAATCTCGTTAATAATAGATTGGGTGTCAATAATAACACCATCAAAATCAAAAATAATGAGCTTTGGTTTCATTTTGATGTTTCCCTCAATCTTTTACGTTCTTTTTCCTTATGTGTTTGCACACTTAAACTGTAGCGGGCATAGGGAACGGCGAGCAGACGCTTGACACCAATTGGTTCACAAGTTTCCTCGCAGTAGCCATAAATTCGAGTGTTGATGCGTTCTAAAGCTGCTTCAATTTCATGGCGGATATGATCTTCATGCTCTTGAAATGTGAATTTATCTCCTGCCAATTCTTCATTGGAGCCGCGATCAATAGGGTCGCTGTCACGGTTGGGCGCATCAACCAAGCTGAGAGAAATGGCATTTTCTTCTTTGATGATTTTTTGATGCATTTTTAAAAGCTTATTTTTAAAATAAGCAAGCATCTGATCAGACATATATACTGAATCATTTAAGGGATTATAAGTTGAAAGATTTACCATAGGCGCCCTCCTTCAATTTACATTTCAATGCAAAATTATTTTATGGTCTAAACTTTTATGCTTAACTGGTCCGTATCAACTTCTTTGACGCCAGGTACAGTTAAAGCTGCACGACGGGCTTCTTCATATTCATCCCACGAGCGTACAATGCCTATTAGAATAACTTTATCTCCTTGCGTTCCTACTTTGATATTACGGGCATCAAATGAAGCGCTTCGCAAAAATTCTGTAAGAATACGGTGAGAGACGTGCTCTGGTCTAATGAGTGTGGGAAGTCTAAGATTTATAGCATTTACTATATTCTTAACACCATAAAGATATCTTACATTTTGATAGGCGCGCTCTCGTTGATATTTCCATTCAACCTCACCACTCAACGTGACTGTCCCTTGCTCAACGGTAACTGTTATTTTATTTCGGGGAAGAGAAGAGTCCCACTCTATTATTCTTAAGGCAGCTGTTGTGATGTCTTCATCGCTGCGTTGATGATCTTCTCCTAAGTAAACTTGAACCTCTTCAATAACTCCCTTGACTCCTTCGATGTTTTTTACTGTCTCTTCAGCTAAAAATTTTTCGTAATAATTCTCAACGCTTCCTGTCAAAGTGATGATGCCATTTTCTACCTTGATGTTGATGTTATGGGATTCAAGGCTGGGCTCAGATTCAAGTGCATCTTGAATGTCTTTTTTTATGAGCGTATCTAACAGAGCCATGGAGAGAGAGTCTGTTAATGCCATAGTATATAATCCTTCTAACAGTTATAAAATAGTTTCAACGCTCTACAATAAATAAAGACACCTTTTCCTCTCTACGTGAAACTTATATTTTTTTAACTTTTGAAGAGAAAAATATGAATGAGTGTTGGCAAAGTACTGGCTAAAAATATCTAAAAAAAGGCCCATCTGAACTTTATCAAAAGGGTGACATCTCTCCCGTTATTATGAGCGCTTGCTCATGGAGTGGAGCATGGCCTGAGCATTCTGGCTTTGAGGATATTTTTGAATATAGTCTGTTAGAATTGCTTTGGCCTTTTTAAATTCCATTATATTCCCTAAGGCACCTGCTTTGTTGAGTGTGGCAGATTCATAGGTCCAAAAAAGGCGCTGATTATTTTTCCTAAATTCTCCCAAATAACCTGAAAAAAGGCCCTTTCCATCGACCACACTTTTGGGAAGATGATCAATGCACGTATCAGACCAACGAATAGCTTCTGCATTATTCTGTTCAGGTATTTCAAGAAAATAGTTGCTTAGTGAATAGGACGCATGGATTTGACAGAATTTGTTTTTTTGTTCCGTTGCAAGTTTATATGCTGTCTGAAAGGACTGCTGCGCTTGTGTCCATTTTTTTAGACCTGCTTGCGCGTTCCCTAAGTTTACATAATAGTCCGGTGAATTGGGATCAATGGCAATGGCTTTTTGACACAAGTCTTCTTCCTTTTCGAAGTTTCCTGCTTTGCCATATATGCCCGCAAGATAAAACATTGCTTCTGCGTTTTGTGGATTGTCTTTCAAAAAATTTTCATAAAGAGCGACGGCCTTAGAGATGGATCCATTGTCTAATGCTGTTTCTGCTTCCTGATTAATTTCATTTAAAGTTGGTTTTTGAGCAGCTTGATCACCCAATGCAAAATTTAGGAGAAGGCTTGATAAAAAGAGACTGAGAATCATTTTTTTAGGCATGGGATATTCCCTCTTAAGCTGTTAAACAATCTTCCCATCTATTTACATTATTTTCCAAATATATAATATACATGAAAAAAATATTGGTGTTTATCTTGTAGTTGCTTAATGAACATAACCTAAAAAATTTGATTATTGAATTTCAATAAAAAGTGGTTTAACAATTTTTTGTGAATTATATTTTTTGAACAAAACTTTTTATAATTATTTAGGAGTGCTCCCGTATGAAAAAATCTACTTTTTCCCTCTTCCTTATTTTTACGCTCCTGAAAACACATGCTGCTGATGAAGCTGACAGTTATGAGAAGTTAAGACAGTCCTCTCCAGCCGATCTGTCTAAGGCTCGGCGAGAATATTTAGAAGAAAAGAGGAGAGCTGCGCCTCTTGTTACATCTGCAGCAAACTCTAGTGCTGCTGCTGCGGCACCTGCAAGTGATCTTGACTCAAAAGGGGCATCATCTTCTCCAAAAACGCATGCGCAAAAGCGCGATACGAATCTTTTTAACCATGAAAGAGGACTTTCTCTTAATCCTTCTATGACATTACAAAGCATTCGTCCAAACGCTAATAAAGTGGTGCTCTCAAGAGCAGCTTCGTCGAACTGTGTTGAAATCTCTATGCCTACTTTTGATACGCTTGTTTTGACGTTAAGAAAAATTTATGATCGCCCCTATTTTGGAATGCTTGCACAATCGAATCAGATTCGTGAAAGACTTAAAGAATTTGGATGGTCAGCAGAACAAATAGATCAATTTACCGATGATGATTTTTTGAAAGCAAATACTAAAAGAATGGAGCTTCAAGGATTATCAAACCCGGCTGAATCTCCTAGTGCTTCAAGCAGTTCTTCTACACCTTCTGTAGCGGGGATGCCACAAGAAAGATAATGTAAAGAAAGGTGAGGATAGATTTTTTTAAAGAAGGCAAAAATTAATAAATTTTAATTTTGTCACCCTTTTTATCAACCTGCCAAATCATACCTTGTTTCTTTTATTTCATTATCTTCATTCATCTCTTGATCGGGTTCCTTTCGAATTCCCCAAGCTGCCAGGTAAGAAAGCCCAGCAATGACCGATAAGACAACTGGCACACACCAGGGTGTAGCATAGTAATTAAGAAGGCTTGTCAACATCATGGGTAACGTTGCCATAACTGCCCACATGGTATTGTAGCATAAAGCAATGCCAGTATATCGTACATCGGGAGTGAAGATGCGGATCAGTGTGGGGAAAAAGCCTGCTGAATAAAGAGCAAGAACAAGTTGTTGAAACATAAGGAAGGCTATAAGAGCAGGCATGTTTTCCAGAGAGAGAAGAGTAAAAAGGGGTACAGAAAGCGGAATGTAGAGAGTGCAGACGCGACGAATAATAAGAGGCTTGTTGCGAATGATGTCTGCTAATAATCCCATACTGGGGAGGATGGTGGCTGAAAAAATAAGACTAATGGTTGTAGCAAAATAAACTTCTTTTTCAGTATATGAAAAATATTTTGGAATGTAATAAGGAAAGAAAAGATTCGCCATAACCATAGCTGCCATAAAGCCAGTGAGTAAGGCGCCTCTTAAGAGAGGGATTCGGTGTTTTTTAACAAGCGTTAAAAAAGAGAGTTGGTTTTTGCTTTCTTGCGATAGAGACAGAAAGATGGGTGTTTCTGGAAGGCGATTTCGAGCAAAGAGGAGAAAAAGCCCTAAGATGCCGCCTCCTAAAAAAGGCAAGCGCCACCCCCAATTAATAATTTCTTGCCTACTCAATAAAGAAGAGAGCGTATAAAGAACTCCGCTTGCTAATAGGGCCCCAAGACTTGTACTCGCAACAACCAAACTTGTTCCGCGACCTCGGCGGTGGGCGGGAGAAAATTCTCCAACGATCGTCATGGCACCTGGGAGTTCGCCACCAAAGGATAAACCTTGAATTATTCTATAGGCAACAAGGAGAAAGACAGTCAATTCACCCATGGATGTGTAGCTTGGAAGAAAAGCAATCAGAAGGGTGCTTATGGCCATGAGGGTGGTTGAAAGAATAAAGGCTGGCCTTCGGCCCCAATGATCTCCGACCATTCCGATGAGTGTACCTCCCAGAGGACGGGCAAAATAACCTACCGCAAATACGAGAAAGGACTGAAGGATGGCTGCAGATGGATTTATGGGAGGGAAAAATACGACACTCAAATAGGTTGCCATCATCCCATAAACAATAAAATCATAATACTCTAAGATTGATCCGAGGCTTGCTAGAAAAGTTATATGCTGGGGTGTTTGGGAATTTGTGCGCATTAAGAGTCCTTTCTAAAAAGAGGAAAGCACCAATGGGTTGAAATAATTAAGTAAATACAATGGGTTTGGGAGGCTTTTAAAGCATTATGAGGCTTCAATAATAAATTTTTACTTAGAATGTAATTCTCCTTCTTTATGATTGATTTTTGATAAAAAAAGGATTAAAATTCTCTTCAGATATTAGGGTCTTTCCCGCGCATTGTCAAGGTTGCCGGAAGTCCGCTGAATGGTCTTAAAAGAGGCACTTGAAATACAAATATCTTGAAATTTGAGTCATAAACCTGCAATTATAGGTGGATGATGGATCAAGAAAAAAATTTTAAAACACCTGATTTTCCAAGCATTATTCCCTTATTACCCATCCGTGGGGTGATATTGATGCCGCGTATGCTTTTACCTGTACCAATCCTCGATGCTGGGCAAGCAGGAATTGTTTTATCGTGCTTACAAGCGGATATGAGAAAAATTGGGTTGGTTCAACCGAGTTCCCTCCTATTTGAAGGACAAGTATTAGCCCCCCTTTATTCAACGGGTTGTTTGGGTGAAATTATTGAATTTGGCAAAACAGAAGAGAATAACTTAGTTGTTATCTTGAAAGGAATTTGCCGCTTTGACATCCTTGAGGAGCTCCCGCCCGAAAATGGATGTAGACAAGCACGCGTTTCTTATGACACCTATTTAACAGACGTTGTAGAAAAAGGTGATTTTACGATTGATAGAGAGCGTTTGATGAGAAGTCTAAAGTCGTATCTTTTAAATTATGATTTAAACGCTGATTGGGAAGCCCTAGAGAAAGTTTCCAATGATCAATTGCTGAATGTACTCTCCATTGCATGTCCCTTTGCTGTTCGTGAAAAGCAAGCATTGCTTGAGTCTCGCAACCCTCAAGAACAATCAAAGGTTATGATGGCTTTAATGGATATGGCCGCTCTCGAGCCCCCTACACACACTGAAATATGTCATTAAAGGATAAAAATGATCGTAGATGTTGACCCGAATTTATTAAATATCCTGGTTTGCCCAGTTACAAAGGGCCCTTTAGAGTATGATAAGAAGGCTCAAGAGCTGATCAGTCGTGCGGCGGGGTTGGCTTATCCCATCCGTAATGGTATTCCAATTATGTTGGCTGATGAAGCGCGATCTCTTGAAAAGGAGACAAAGTCAGTAAAAATTTCCAAACCAAAGTCAAAGAAAAAGTCTGCCTAATTTTAATGCCCATAATAGTGCTTTACGCTGTCCCAATGGGCCTCTGCATGAGCATCAGTTGCATATGGATACGCCATTCTATATTGATCTTTGATATGGGTCTTTAATTGGTCATGACTCATATAATGTTGCCCATATGTGGTTCCTGGTGTGTGTTGAGGGTACCCATAGCCAGAAGAGGGATATTGTTGATAACCATAACCTGGGTGCTGGTAATATCCAGGATGTTGTGGGTAGCTACCATATGAGTGGTAAGAACCATAACCACCATAACCCCCTGGAGGAGTGCTACCTGCGCCAGCTTGTAGTTGCAAATTGAATGCCTGGGTTGGAAAAACATAGGGTGTTGAGGCTAAAAATATCACCATAACCCCAAAAAAAGCTGTTGATCCTTTCATGGCCCTATCCTATATAAGTGGGTTTATTGTTTATTCTACTCTTAGCAGGATTAATGATAGGTTAATGAGGGGCTTCGATTTAAGGCCTTCAAAGCGATAACATGAGTCTTTCTGTGTCCTACCCAAACATCATTAATAATAAGCTTGATGGACATAGATTTGAGTCTTCGTTAAGATGGCTTCACTGAATTAAATAAAAGGTTAATTAACTATGTTTGCTTCTTCCCGCTCTCGCTCGCATAGCTTTGACATATGGCCAGGATTTGTAGATGCCCTTGCAGCTGTCTTGATGGTTATCATCTTTGTACTGATGACATTTGTGGTAGCGCAGCTTTATTTAACCGATGCTTTGAACGATAGAGACCAATCAGTCTCTTCGTTAACACAGCAAGTAAATACTCTTACCCAAAATTTGAAAGCTGAGCGGATAACTAAAGAAGATGCTCAAAAAGCTTTAGCAAATCTTGAGGCGCAGTTGGTAACGTTGACGCAACAATTGAATTTGAATATTCAGGAATTAAGCGCTGAAAAAATCGCTAAAACACAAGAAACAGAGAAAGCAGCGAGTTTGTCACAACAGGTTGCGGAGCTTCAAGAAGCAATAACGCATCTCAATGCAGCGCTTAAATCTGAAGAAGCAAAGAGTAAAGAACAAGAACTCGAATTAGCTAATCTTCATCGTCGCCTAGAAGATGCTTTGGCAAAAAAGTTGTCAGAATTGGAAACCTTGCGTAAAGAACTTGAGAGGGTTCAGGGTGAAAATGTTCTTTTAAAAGTTCAGGTAGATGATTTAGGTCAAAAGAAGACCACCGACCCTGATCTTCAGGGGGCAGAAAAAGTTCAGTTAGGTCAATTCCGTTCGGACTTTTTAACAAAACTTGTAAAAGTTCTCGGTGACAGACAGGATATTCGAGTTGTAGGCGATCGTTTCGTTTTTCAATCGGAAGTTCTCTTTGACCAGGGGTCTGCTGAATTAGGAAAAGATGGTCTTGAACAACTTGATAAGTTGGTTGTTGCCCTAAAAGAAATTTCTTCAAAAATTCCACCTTCCATTCACTGGATATTGCGTGTCGATGGACATACGGATACAGTTCCCATTAAACGGGCACACTTTCCTTCTAACTGGGAGCTTTCGTCCGCACGCGCTATTGCTGTTGTTCGCTATCTTATTTCCCAAGGACTTGAGCCAAAAAATCTTGTTGCTGCGGGTTTTGGGGAGTTTCAGCCATTAGAGTCAAAAGGTGAATCTACAGGACCCACGGCTATGGCTCGTAACCGTCGCATTGAATTCAGGCTCGACCAAAGATGAGGGGCATCTTCCTCTTCTTGTGAGCCAGACTTTCTCGAGCTCTTTCTTTTCTTCATTTTTCATAATTTTATTTAAAATTTACTAAAAGCCATTGAATTTAGTTGTTTGAATATTATTTTGATTAATAGCTAGTATTACGTCCATTTTTTGGAGGTTTGAATGCTCTATTACTTTCAAAATATTATTAAAGAATTTCTTGATATGCCAGGCAAGAAAAGAAATAAGAAAGACTTATACGAGCATGCAAAAAAGCATCTTTTGCTTCTTTCTGAATATAACGATCTGTCAGAAAACTACCTTCAAGAACTTCAAAATAACCTTTTAAGGGGAAACTTTGAAAATGCGATGAATTCATATCAAGATTATTTAAAAAAATCCGGAGAAATCTACGGAAAAGCATTTGAACATCACGCAAAGGGCTTACAAATGAGCCCAAAGTTGGTTCATCAAATTGTCGATTCACATAGAGATTATTTTTTGCAGGGAATGAAGAACCTTGAATCTCTTCAAGAACATTGGGATGAATTTCAAAAAGAACCTGCACGGAAGTGGAAAAGCCAAACATCAAAATGGGCTACAAATCTAGCCTACACAACGGCCTTAGGCCTGATGGCAACCCTACCCACGCTCCAATCAGCACAAGCAAGTGCCATTGAAATAATGAGACCCTTTGAAGATCGCACGCGTTTAGATAGGCCTCTACACGTGGTAAGACCTAAAATACACTTAGCGCCCCTAGAATTAAAAGGAGAAGAAAAGGAGCAATTTGGAAAGCAACTTCAACAAATAAATAAAATAATTAATAATTTCCTTGCTTCTGTCCAAATGTCACCCCTTCCTAAAACATCCTTTTCAATGATTCAGCATGAATCGAAGGAACTTCAGGAGGCTATTTGGAATTCTCTTAAAGAAAGCACACCCAAAAAGACTCAAAAGCCCAAAGAGGCATCTGATGTATTTAAGGAAGCTCTTCAATCAAGCAAAGGAAAGCTAAAATCTGTTCAAGAAGCAGAAAAAAATCATTATGCAAAATCATTAAAAAATAAAGATGGAGAAGTTTTGCAAGCCGAATTAATAGAAACAATTAAGGGGCTACGTCATGTTCCTGAAAGCGAAAAAAATCTTTATGCAAAAAATTTAGCTGAAGTCTCAACAGATATTTTAAAGGAAGAAATTGTTGCTACGATTGCTACGCTGCGTACCGTTTCTGAAGACCAAAAAAACCAATTAGCAAAATCTTTAGGCCAGAGGGAAGGAAGGAAGGATGAAACTGCTTCTTCAGCACCTCAAGTAACTATTGCTTATTTAGATATGCTCAAGGAACTTAAAAAAAGATTTTCTTCTGGTGGAGAATCTGAAAAAAGTACTCCTGTTAAGAGTCTCAATGACATTTCAGATAAAATTTATGCAACACCTACTGGAGCCTATTTGAAATATCATTATCCCAAGAAGAATCTTGATCAAGCTGTATCATTGGCTGTGGAACGGCTTTTGAAGAATGTACAAAAAGATCAATATAGTTTGCGACGCCTTGCCAGCGAAGGGATAATTAGTGCTTTAAATGAAAATTTTTCGCAGGTTCATAAGGAGGTCACAGACCTCGTTAAAATGATCTTGGCAAATTCAGTAGCGGACGAAGATTATTACACGCTCTATCATGGACACGGGAACAGCTTACGACTCTATATGGATATGTTGCGTGAGGCTAAATCCTACGAGACAATTATGGATCTTGAACAAACAAATCCCATGAGAGACAAGTCAGCCAAAGCAACTGTTCGCACAGTTAAGGATGTTTTATCGCACTATCAGCAAGAAGCTGAAGACTACGCGAAGGCCAACAATACCGAACTGTTCTCAGATAAAAGAATTTTAGGTTTCAACTTTGCCCCTGATAAAATTAATTTTATTCGTGATCATGTCATATCTTTGAATGTTAATTTGTTTGGGAATTTAAATACTCTTGCTGAATGTACACTCTTTTATTTTATTGATTCGTTTAATATCAGTAATCCGAATGCAGCTCTTGTTGCTAATCTCATAAAAAGAATTTCTGATCCAAATCTCACAGCAGATGCTTTAAACGCAAAGGTTAAGAGATACACAGATTTATATGAAAAACACATGATGAATACGGGTGGAAATTTAATGGCCATAAAAATAAAAAAGGGCAAATTTGGAGAAGAGGGAGAAGCCGTTTCCTCCATTGATGATATTGCTTTTCCATCTTGGATGAAGGGTGTTCCAATTTGGTTGGATGAAAACTCGCAGAAATTGGCTACCAGAGGAAACAATTATAATGCCGTTCCCATTTTAGGTTATGAGCATGAAGGATATGTTCGCCCCACCATGAGCTCTTATCTAGAATCATTGTTGAATCCGGAGGGTTTTATTGATCAATACTCCCATTTTACCCCCGACCAGGTGGTTACAAAAAGAAATAGAAATCAAAGTTTGGATCGCACGCAGGCTAGACTGGTTATTGATCCCGTAACCTTTAACGATGGTAAAAGCATTAAAGTTGCGCAATATACCAGGTTTTCTACCCCTGACGCTCAAAAAGAAGAATATTTAAGCGAACTTCAAAAGCTCATGAAGGAAGATATCAGAGAATATCTTTCCCTTATACAAGCAGGGACTATAAAGGTTTCAGATAAAGATCGTTTGCATGTCCTTATGACTCTCGTCAATGAAGCTACACGCTCCTAAAGCAGCATTTCAAGCATATTCACGGAAAATTAACTTCTTATGCTGTAAAATTACCATAGACGACTGATTTTTTTGGAAATAAGCAGAATGATGAAGCATAAAAGTATTCTTTTAACCTTTCTTGTAGGGTTACTTGTTTTTTTGTCCTCATTTATTCATCTTTCTGAAATCCCGAATGGTGCACTTCATATTGCTTTGCAAGTGCTCAAAGGTGTGCTCATTGTTAGTGGTTGGGGTACATTTTATTATCTCATCAAATCTTCTATCTTTGATAAGTATGCCTCCATCTACAAAAAAGAAATTCCAAGACTCGTTGTCTTTATCACTAAGCTTCTATTCCTTCTTTGTGCGGTGCTCTCAATCATTGTTTTTGTTCTAGGAAAATCAATTTTGAGCCTTGTTGCTTTAGGTGGACTCGTTAGCGCTGGGCTTACCTTTGCTTTAGGAGAACTAATTCTAGATGCTTTTTCAGGAGTTGTTCTAGAAACAGAGTCGCCGTTTGAAATAGGTGATTGGGTAAAAACTTTGGATGGTCAAGAAGGAAGGGTTACAACAATTAATTGGAGAACAGTTATTCTTGAAAGTGCAGATGGATATGTGATTGTTATTCCCCATAGAAAAATCGCGCAAGGATTTATTAATTATAGCAAGCCACAAAGAAGTTATTGGAATAATATTGAGCTTACACTTGATCAAAAAATTCCTATACACAGGGCATTGCGCATTTTGCAGGCTGCTGCCATGAGTGCAGAGAGTGATTATCATTTACAATGTAACGTTGCTGCTGTGAACATTTCTGATGGTGATATTACTTATAATATACGTTATGAAGTTTCAGATTATATCTGGCGTCGATTGGTAAGAAGCGACATCATTGAATCTGTCACACGACATTTACATGACTATAATTTGAAATATCCCGAGACATACATAGAATACACTTTTGTGAAAGAAGAGGATTTAGGCCAAGAACCGTCGGCTCTAAAGATTGAGGACTTATTTAAAAAAGTCGACTTTTTTGGTACCACTATCCCTCACTCTCTTGTGGTTGATCTTTCTAAAAATGCTGTCTGCCATCATTTTGCCAAAGGGGATAAAATTGTTAGCGAAGGTGATAAGGGGCAGTCGTTATTTATTATAGCGGAAGGGATGGTTGAAGTATCCATTGCATATAAAGAACCCAAGGGAACAACGAAGCAGAAACCATTATTCCGCCTAGGTTATCCAGATCATTTTGGTGAAATGGCGCTCCTTCTTAATGAAAAAAGATCAGCAACTGTGACAGCTATTATGGATACGATTGTATATGAGGTTTCCCAAGATCTATTAAAAAAAGTTCTTAAGGAAAATACTGAGATTTTTAAACAATTAGTCAAACAAGCAAAGATAAGAAAAGAAGAAAACAAACTTGAAAAAAAGGAAATGAAGCAGCTTGAAAATAAGGAGTTGCCAAAGACAAAAAGCTTCCTGAGTAATATCAAAAAATTCTTTAAATAAATTAATTAAGAATAAATGTTTATTATTGTCCAAGCCGTTGTAGATAATATCCAAAGTTTTCCAACACACGTTGAACATAGTTACGCGTTTCACCGAAAGGAATTTTTTCAATCCAGTCGATTAAATCAATTCCCTGCTTACGTGGGTCTCCATATTTTTGAATCCACGATTCAACAGCCGGTGCGCCAGCATTATAGGCAGCAATAACTAATATTAAAGACCCCATAACATCCGTGGTACTTTTATATTTTTCCCTCAGCTCGCACAAATGAGCGCATCCCAAAGGAACATTTACATTTGGGTCACATAAAGAGCCAAGGCGAATCTTCATTTTTTGCGCCACTTGTAGAGCTGTTTTGGGCATGAGTTGCATAAGCCCTTGAGCATTTGCTGGACTGATTGCATCCGGTTTGAAACGGCTTTCCTGTCGGATAATTGAATGCACAAGTGCTGCATTTGCTGCATGGGCAACTTTATGATAATGACGCGGCAAAATGGGAAAAGCTGCTTCGATCAAAGGGACATTTTTGAGGGGAAGCTTTTTTGCAGTTAGGACGCCATAATAAGGTCCAAAATCTTTGGCAGCCATCTCAATAAAAAGAATTTGCTCTGCATGGTCGGTAATTTCTTGCGAAAGTTTAAGACCAAAAGGTTCGATTAAATGTTTTGCACCAACTGCAGCTAATAATCGAATAGCTTGGACCATTTCCCTTTTCTCGAATTTTTGACGCACTAGTCCATCAATTTTAGGACGTCTCGAATGTAAGGGAGGTAAGGGGTCTGTTAGCCCTCCGCGTAATGCGATTTGGCCATAAAAAGTACCAGGGTATGCCTTTGCGATTGTTAACCATGTTTGTGCTTCTTCCGTTTGTCCTATTGCCTTAGCTGCCCGACTTGCCCAATAGGTTGCACGCGCCATGCTAATGGGGCTTTTTACTTTTTCATACATTGTTTGAAAGTGTTTTAGGGCTACGTCAGGCTTTTTGAGCATCTGTAAAGCGATCCATCCGGCCAGCCATTCTCCATGGGCGAAGTTTTCCCCACTGGTATAACCATGTGCCTTGATAATATGATAAGCTTTTTCATACTGCTTATTATCCATCAAATGGCGAGTGAGTAAGTTTCTCTCTTTCCACCATAAATCTTTGTCATCTTGAGGTTGGGCAATTCCTTGAATGAGTGAAACCATGAGTGGATAGAGCTCTTTCTGGCGGCACCATTTAATTCGATCATAAATAAGACCCGGATCTTTTATGATTTCCTT
>VGEY01000020.1 GCA_016869075.1 Alphaproteobacteria bacterium | reverse complement strand
TGGATAGCTGTTAACTCGCATCCTTAATAACCTTAAGGAAGCGCTCTCTCCTACCGACTGAAAAGTCGAGTTTGGAGCCTTCCGATGCGGACACCAATGGGGATATAGAAAGCGAAAGAAGAAAGAAAAGAAGAGAAGAAAAGGTGTGCCGATCGTCATCACGAGCGACCGTAGGGAGCGTGGTGATCCATGTATTTTATTTTGAATACATGGACTGCTACATTGCACTCGCAGTGACGATGGAAGGAGTCATCACGAGCGACCGTAGGGAGCGTGGAAATCCTTGTACTAAAGAATATTCAAGAATTCTTCAATGTTGAATCAAGATTTTCTAAGCATTGAGTCCAGCCCTCAAAATGATCTTTTCTCGTTTCTTCATCCGTGAATAAATCATGGCTCAAGGTGAGTTCTGTTTGACCATCTCTGTCTTCAAATTCTACAGTGACGAGAGTGTCCTTTGCATAATCAGAATTCCAGGTAAAAATGAGCTTTCGATTGGGGTTAACTTCTTTATATTCCCCTTCATGCATGTAAGATTTTCCATCGCTTGTCACCATCGTATGATGAAACTTGCCACCTACAGCCAGGGTATTTTTTGAAAGTGCACTCCATTGAGCATTAGGCTTAAGCCAATGTTTCATAATATCTGGTTGGCTCCATGCGGCAAAAAGCTTTTCCCGCGGAGCTGAAAATTTTTTCTTGATAACAAGTCGCTGTACGCCCATTTTCCTTCCCCCATCAATTTTAACTAGGATGTCACTATTACGCTCTCGTTTGACCTTGTCAATCTGGGAAAGAAAGACTATTTAGCGCACTTAATTGTTTTTCAGCATCATGATAGGTAGTCTCGCTAAACTTTTTTCCTTGTTAATTCAAATTGCTTTGCAAAAAAAAGAGAAGAGAGTAATATTTGTCTTGAATAATATTGCCAATTTTACTAAATTTATTGACAAGACAAGCATAATAAATTATTTAAAGCTTGAATAAATTAATTAATATCGGCTTCTGGCCATAAGGATTTAGAATACTAAATCTTTTAATATATTAAAAAAGTATTTAGCAACGAGAAAGTCGGGAGGTGGGTACCATGTCCTCAGAAGCCGTACTGAAGAAAATCCAAGCCCCGGTTTATCCCCTTACCTTTAATAAGATCATTGATAAAAGAGCCCCGCTGTTTCTCGTCGCACTTTTTGGAACAACACTCGCGTACTTTGAATTTGCCATTTATGGGTTTCTCACCCCCATCCTTGCCCATCATTTTTTCCCAACAGATGATCCAACCGTCTCTCTTCTTAAAGCGTTTGGCGTTTTTGCGGTAGGATCACTGGCAAAGCCTATAGGGGCCCTCATTTTTGGTTACTTGGGAGATACGCAAGGAAGAAGCATTACCTTACGCTATACGATGATTGGTGTTGCTATCCCTACTTTTATTGTGGGTATTTTACCTGGTTATTACAGTTGGGGATGGGTAGCTGTGGCCATTTTAATACTTTGCCGCATGTTTCAAGGTATCTTTATGGCTGGTGAATCTGACGGTGTTCGCATTTATATATTTGAACATTTTGGTCATAAGCGTCCTTGTTTAATCAGCGCTTGTATTAGCTGTAGTGCTTATACAGGGATTGCTTTGGCGACTTTTGTGGCAATGCAGATTCCAACAGAAGGAGACGTCTGGCGGTGGGTATTTTTTGCAAGCAGTGCGTGCGGCATTTTGATTTACACATTACGACGTCACCTTATTGAAACTCCGCCTTTTTTACGCTTACAGCAAAATCCACAACCGCCTATCCCTCTCAAAAATATCGTGCGTTCACGGTGGCCGTCATTACTGAGAACAATCATGATCTGTGGCACGGTGGGAGGTGTTAACCATTTCTATTTTTTCTTCCAAGGAACCTATCTTTCTAAGGTTTTAAATTTGCTTACTCTTGAATCTGCCCTGCAATATAGCATGTACCTCATTACTTTATACGTTTTGACTTTTCCCATTGCCGGCTGGGTTGCGGACAAATGGGGATATGCCAAGGTTGGAAAAATAGGAGGTATTATTACCTTGAGCCTTGCAATTATTAATCTTCTCATTATTAAAGATGAGTTTGTGTCACTTCCCATAATGGTTTTGACAACCATAAGCATGGCGTTCTTTGTGGTTCCCGCTTATCTTTTTTTAACACAACAATACGATGTGAATATACGATTTCGCTCATTTAGCTTAGGCCACGCTATTGGATCTACACTTTTTTCAGGAACGGGCCCCGTCATTTGCCTCTTTCTCTGGCAGATTACCGGTCTCTCTTATGTTCCCTTCATATATTTCTCATTGCTTATTACAATGGGCGTCTCTGCCTTTATTTGGCGCGCGCGCAGCAATGCATATAATGCTTGGTTCCTGTAGGGAAATAATAAAATAATATATGTTATAATATTAAGGCCTGGAATCTTCTTAAGATAAGAGATCCAGATCACATTCCTGGCTTTTGAGGGTTTCCTTATGCAAGCGCGTTGCAAGGACATGTTTTAAAAGAAAAGATAGCAAGTCTGGAATGCCCTGCTTGGTGGCACCACTCATAACAAAAATTTCGGAGTTACATACTTTTTTGAGTGAATCAATCTTTTCTTGGATTTCTTCGGAACTTAAAAGATCACATTTATTTAATCCAATGACTTCCACTTTCTCGTCCAACCCTGCGCCATATTCTTTTAATTCATGGCGAATGGTTGCATATGAAGCAGCGATATCTTCTGCGCTTCCATCAATAAGATGTAAAATAACACTACATCTTTCCACATGACCTAAAAATCTATCACCCAAACCCGTACCTGTGTGCGCACCCTCGATGAGCCCTGGTAAATCAGCCAGAACAAATTCCTTATCATGGATATAAACTACACCCAATTGAGGGGCCAATGTTGTAAAGGGATAATCTGCTATCTTCGGCTTGGCACGTGTAACAACAGATAAGAAAGTTGATTTTCCAGCATTAGGGAGGCCAACAAGTCCTACATCTGCAATCAACTTGAGTTGCATCCATATCCATCGCTCTTCACCGAGCCATCCTGGTGTTGTTTTTCGAGGTGCTCTATTGGTTGAAGATTTATAATGTGCATTGCCAAACCCGCCGTCTCCCCCCCGTGCCAAAAGAGTCGTCTGGTCTTTCTCCACCATATCAGCTAAAAGAGTTTCTTTATCATCATCAAAAATCTGTGTCCCTACTGGCACTTTTAAAATAATAGGGGCGCCGTCTTTGCCAGTGCGGTTGCGTCCCATCCCATGATGCCCTTTTTCTGCACGGAAATGTTGTTGGTACCGATAATCAATAAGGGTATTTAATTCCTCAACTGCCAAAACGATGATGTCTCCCCCACGTCCCCCGTTGCCTCCGTCAGGCCCACCAAATTCTATAAATTTCTCACGGCGAAAGCTACAAGCCCCTGCTCCACCGTCGCCTGATTTAATGTAAATTTTTACTTGATCCAAAAATTTCATGGAGTGTCACACGCTGTATTTCATTAATAGATTATTTTACCCTGGCAGTATCATTACGTGAAATTTCATTAAAAATCAAAGATAAAACAAACACTAATCTTCACAAAATATAAAAACAACTTATCAGGAAGGTATTTTTACAATACCTGATTCCTATATAAGTTGTTCTTTAGGAGATACTTTTTGAGGAGGAAAACCTTAATCAGCGGGTCCTAATTTTGAATTCCTCCCCCTGTAGATAATATTTATTTGGAGCGACCCCTGTGAGGCGCACTGCCCCCTTTTTGACCTAAATCAACATAGCCTTCGTGACCGAGTTGTTGGGCCCTTGTTTCTCCTCCTTTATGACCGCGCGCAGACATCCCCTCATGTCCAGCTTTTTCAGCACTTGCATGGCCGCCTTTGCGTGCAATTTCTTGAACTTTTTCTGTAGGCATTGCCGCAAAACCTCTTCCTGAGGAAGCTGGTCTTGCTTTATTCTTGGATCGATTCATAATACTGCCCTCCTTTTTGAGATAATATTGTATGTGCACTTTAGTCTCATTTCGTTTTTGATTTTCTTCTAAAGTGTACAGCCGTTTATATTACTACTGCCTTTTTACCCATCTCATCCTTTCGAATGATTACCCTTAACATAAGGAATTGAGCTCTTAAAAAGGTAGTTAAAATATAATTTTTTTTAACCTTGATCAGAAGGAATTTGCTTTTTACCTTATTGGATAGAAAGTTTCATTTTTATTTCTGTAATCGAGCAGGAAGACCACAACAAAGAGATAAGCTAAAAAACAAAAGCAAGTTATCATGCAAATCACCCGACTTTTGCGCATTTACTAAACTGAAGATTAGTAAGAGTAAAACTGTAATTCCAGAATATCTCGCAGAAATTTCGGTCAATTTTAGTGGGCGTAATGTAATTGTGAGCAGCCCTAAAAACAAGGTGAGTCCAATGATCCCTGTTTCGCTCAAGATTTCTAAAAAGATATTATGAGGATGAATATTGACATCTCCCAAACCTTCGGTGACTGCCCATCCGCCCAGTCCCGTGCCTATAATTGGATGATTTAAAAATATACGGAGTGCAGAATGATAATATGAAAAGCGTTCATTCAAGGATTCATCAATTCGTCCTTCAAGAAGGGGAGCAATCCTATGAGCAAAATGAGAGCTTTCATGACCAAGAAAATTATTAAGCAACAAGAAGCAAGTGCCTGATAGAAAAATAAGTACGCAAAAATGAATAACGCTTTTCGAAATAGAGAACTGTAGAGCATAGATACTATAGAAAAATCCAAGGCAAATTACGCTTGCTATAACTGGCCCTCTTCCTCCTAAATTGAATAAAACATACAAATATAGGCAACTTAAAAAGAGAGTCATAAGGCATGCTGTATAATGCAGTGCACTTGGTTTGTTATTGCGATGAGGAGCATTGAATGCAAACAAAACTGGAAAGGATTCTTGATCACTCTTTAGGAACTGGAAAAAAGACCAAGGAATAATCAGTAAGAGACCCACCCCTAGTGTTTGCCCTGTAACCAAATAATTTGTATTAAAAATATCCAACATATGATTCATGCCTTTTAAAAAAAAGGCATTATAACATCCAATCAAGGTAGCAGCAGAAAAAACAACAAAAGAGAGGAGTAATCTTCTAACACGCTCTTCATGCCAGGACATTATCAAGTGACCAGCTAAAAATGCTGGCACGGTATAAACCAGGTAACAAAGTGTTTTTTGGAGCTTATAAGTTTGGGAAGGTGACCAAAAACTTGTCACAATGAGCCAAAGGCTCAACCCTAGAAACCACATCACATACTTATTCCAAAACCGAATATGGGCGCCGTTTCTTTGCTTGAAAAATAAACAAATTCCCCAGGGGATAAGGACGGCTGTTAAAAGCAACGTGCTATCTACAATATTGAAAAGTAGAGGAACATTCTTATATTGATAGGAAAACAGCCATAGAACAAACACAAATTCGAAAGAGTAGAGAAGTTTAATAAGTCTCACGTACCTTATCCATATTAAGTTTTCATGAGTGGATTGTAACCCAATCATAAAAAAACGGAAGGGCAAACAACCCTCCCGTTTGAGATTTATGTTTTCTTAAACGTATTAACTCATACGTCCATCTTTTTTTAGACTATCGGTTATATCATTCAGCCAAGCTACTGTTTGCTTCAAAACACCAGCAAATGGCTTAACAAGGTGATGCCTGTCAACTTCAGCCCTGTGCGCTTCTAGGCGCTCATTAACAATGGGAGTAAGTTCACCTTTATCCATAGCTTGCTCTGCTTTGGTTGTACGTGTAAGAGCCAGTGTGTACGGCCCTTCAGTTACGCCAGAAAACTTCACCTTAGCGTCTGTAGAGCTTAATTGTCTCATAACGTATTCAGCCTGCTTACTAAATGTTTCTAAAGCTTCAGCATTTCTTTTCCAAGCACGTTTCTCGAACATACTAAGTTTATGTAAAATACGGAACCATTTGGTTAGGCGCATCCCAAGAGTTTGAGCATCATTTTCAAAAGTATAAGCTTGTTTACCATTAATGTAGAACAGCCTATTAAGTGTACTCCAAACAACCTCATTAATTCTTGGACCATAACGATCTGGAGCACCATGCATAGAAGGTTGCT
This sequence comes from Alphaproteobacteria bacterium, assembly GCA_016869075.1. Lineage (GTDB taxonomy): Bacteria > Pseudomonadota > Alphaproteobacteria > Paracaedibacterales > VGCI01 > VGCI01. Next base: position 18,390 of record VGEY01000020.1, on the reverse strand, counting down.
CCAATATAAATTTCATAATTTTTCTAAGTTGCTCTAAGTTAATGATGATCTCACCCTTTGCAAACCCGCCACACACATAAAGCAAACAGGGGTTTTTTACACCTTCGTTCTGAGGATGAAAACCAGGAAAAGGAGCCTGTAACATCTGCATGTTTAACCTACTTAGCCTCTGTTGAATTTGCCATTGGTCCTCATGTTGAAATATTCCAAACATATCATAAGTAAATGTTGGCGAAGTTCCCAGCAACCTTGCTGCAATGATAAGTAAAGTTGGATCGCTCATTGTCTGCGTTAAGTCATCCTCGCCTACCTCTAATAAAAATCGAAGAACTTCCCTATTTTCGGCATCTTCAAGGTCAAGCTGTGCCTTCTTCATTTTTACTGTACAGAACTCTCTATATTGAGGAATCAAAACGCTATTAATCATTTTAAAAAGCTCTGAAAGTTTAAAGGGGGGTGTATGTCCAACCAGGTTGTAATGTGAAACAATGCTATCCATTTCCTCAAATACGGAAAATTGTCTAGCACCTGCTATCTCTAACCCAGCAGCCAGAAAGCTCAATGGTCCACTTGGGACAAAGGGCAAAACACTAGCTGTTTTGCATTGAGCGCAATATCGTTTATAATGCTCTTTCATTTGAGTTTCTAAAACTAAATCTGCAGGACTGAGTGGGTCTAATGTCTTATATTTTTCATGCATAGCTTGAAATTCCACGTTTTTCATCACGCTATCAACAAATAATGTTTTCGCATAGGCAACGTTTTGCAAAGCGACCAACCTTGATCTGTCTGACTCGCTTTCTACCCTGTCTTGGGCTTCAGCAGCATTTGAAGAATGGGCAAGCAGTAGATAACCCATGGCGCCAACATATGTGATTTTTTTAATCCAACTAAGCATGTGTTCTCCTTAAGTAGTTGTTTGATGATTTCAATAATATTTAAATTAAATATTTAGTTACATATAATAACTGATTGAACAGATTACAAATTCTAATTTTGATATATAATGTGTGCTTTATTTTACTGGGTTCTTTATAGCCTCATTGGGCATGTCCCTATCAATTAAGAACACTCGCAAGAATAATCTCAAATTGCAAATCAGAAAAGAGGGTTTTTGAATTTCGTACATTTCTACTTTCTGGAAGTGTCTTGATCAAAGCCCACCTTTAATCTAATAATTAATTAAGTCATAGATATCATTTTTGAAGGCCAAACATGTCGGACGATAAAATATCAAATCTCTCATCTCTTGACATAAAACCTACACGTCGAGAGTTCATTCACTTAACTGCTGGAGCTATGGGAGTTGTTGGTCTTGGAGCAGCAGCATGGCCATTTATCAATAGCATGAATCCTTCAGCAGATGTTATGGCCCTCTCTTCGATTGAAATTGATATTTCAGCGATTCCAAAAGGAGAAACACACACGGTGATGTGGCGCGGAATGCCTGTTTTTGTGCGCCATCGCACTGAAGAAGAAATCAAAGAAATGCGTGCCACATCTCTTAAGACTTTGCCAGATCCCCAAACAGATGAACAACGGACAAAAGATCCAAATTGGCTTGTTGTGGTTGGTGTATGCACACATTTAGGATGTATTCCAACGCAACGAAAAGGGATGAAGCCATCAGAAAATCCAGATATCGGATGGGTTTGCGCTTGTCACGGCTCAAAATACGATTATTCTGGCCGCATCATCAGTGGTCCTGCCCCAAAAAATCTTGAAGTCCCGGCTTATGAATTTATCAACCCCAATACCGTTCTGCGGATCGGTTAAAGAGTCAGTGAACATAAAGCAATGAGCATTTTAAAATGGATTGATCGACGCCTGCCTTTTATCAGCTTCATTAATCATGAACTGCGAGATTATCCAACCCCGAAAAATCTATCTTACATGTGGAACTTTGGGTCGCTCTCAGGGATTATCCTTCTTATTATGATTGCGTCTGGCATTTTTTTAAGTATGCATTATGTGCCCCATGTGGATCATGCTTTTGACAGTGTTGAACATATTATGCGGGACGTAAATGCAGGCTGGCTCATGCGGTACATTCACATGAATGGCGCAAGTATGTTTTTTATTATTGTTTATGCTCATATTTTCCGTGGACTTTATTATGGATCTTATAAACCCCCGCGTGAACTTTTATGGATGTTGGGTGTTGTCATTTTACTCCTCATGATGGCAACAGCATTTATGGGATATGTTCTTCCTTGGGGTCAAATGAGCTTTTGGGGAGCTACAGTGATCACCAACCTTTTCTCTGCATTTCCATTTGGAGAAAGTATTGTGCACTGGTTGTGGGGCGGCTTTGCTGTTGACAATCCAACTCTCAATCGATTCTTTTCACTCCATTACCTATTTCCTTTCCTCATTGTTGCAGTGAGCATGCTTCATCTCCTGGCACTTCATCAATTTGGATCCGGCAACCCATTGGGCATTGAGCGAAAAGGACCGGAAGACAGTATTCCCTTTCATCCATATTATACGATCAAAGATTTATTTGGATTAGGCGTCTTTTTGCTCATTTATTGTGGGTTTATTTTCTTTGCTCCCAATTTTTTTGGTGAACCAGATAATTACATACCCGCCAACCCTCTTGTCACTCCTCCCCATATTGTTCCTGAATGGTATTTTCTTCCTTTTTATGCCATCTTAAGGTCGATTCCCAATAAGCTCATGGGCGTATTGGCCATGTTTGGATCTGTTTTTGTTTTGTTTATCATTCCTTGGCTCGACACGCATCCTGTGCGCAGCAGTCGATTCCGACCTTATTATCGCTGGTTTTTTTGGCTTTTTAGCATAGATTGTATTGTCCTTGGCTGGGTTGGCGCAAATCCTCCTGAAGGGATGTTTATTCTGATAGGAAGAACTGCAACTCTATATTATTTTGCGCACTTCTTTGTTTTCTTACCACTTTTAAGTCGACTCGAACCTATTATACCCCTACCTCTGAGTATTAGCCGCCCTGTTTTAGAAGAGACGCTCTAGAAAATGAAATTTATAAGATTCCTTTTTGTCTGTGCCGTCCTTCTCTCCTCCTGCAGTGCTGAGGGTGATACTTTGCCCATTCCTAAACACAAATGGAACTTTGAGGGGCCCACCGGAACCTACAAACAGGATGCTTTACAGCGCGGATATCAAGTTTTTAAGGAAGTTTGTTCCGCTTGCCATGGAATTAAGCACATTAGTTATGAGAAACTCATGAAAATTGGCCTTTCTAAAAACGTTGTTAAAGCGCTTGCTGCCGAACATGAGTATCCAGACCTCAATGATGAGGGAGAGGCGATACATCGCAAAGGGATTATGTCAGACAAAATTAAGTCACCTTATGCCAATGAGAAAGCTGCACGCGCAGCAAACAATGGTGCTCTTCCTCCTGATCTTTCCCTTATGACAAAAGCACGAGCAGGTGGCCCAAATTATATTTATGCACTTCTGACAGGATACTGTTCAGCCCCCACAGAAACGACCGTTACAGATGGAATGCATTATAACCCTTATTTCTCTGGCCGCCAGATTGCCATGGCTGCTCCCCTTTCAGAAGGACAAGTCACTTATGCTGATGGGACAAAGGCCACTGTTGATCAAATGGCAAAAGATGTTGTGACTTTTTTATCGTGGACTGCTGAACCTGAAATGGAAGAACGCAAGCAAATGGGCATCAAGGTTCTTTTTTATCTTCTCATTCTCACACTCGTTTTTTATCTTTCAAAACGCAAAATATGGAAGAATGTAAAGTGAAAACGACGCGAGCGTTATAATCTACGCCTAAGCAAACAAAACTAAATGCCACCCCCAATTCCCTTTGACATAAGCACAAGAGAAACGCTATATTGGCGTTGGTTTGGCGGGGTAGCTCAGCTGGTTAGAGCGGCGGAATCATAATCCGTGTGTCGGGGGTTCAAATCCCTCCCTCGCTACCAACCATACTGAAAACCAATAATTCATTACCTTATAACGCAGCGTTCTCATCGACGAGTTTAATCTCAATTCTTTCTTTTGAACCGCCAATATTGATTCTCTTTAAGATGATGCGCCCTACTTCTCCCGTGGACTTCACGTGTGTTCCACCGCAGGGTACCTCAGAAAAGCCCTCAATTTCCCAGTATCTTCTTTGATTCTCAACATCGAAATAGTCTGTTTTAATGGGAGCATCTTTAGCAATAATGTCGTTATACTCTACAAGTATATCTTCAAAAATTGTGGAGATGTGCTGATCAAAAATAAAGTCTATTCGTGCTTTTGTTTCAGCGATGTGTGCCCCAATCTTCTCAACACTCAGTTTGCGGGTGACAAGCTCTAAAATTAATTCGGCAGCAAAATGCAAACGCATGAGTTTATATCTGCGGGGCCCACAAGGAAGATTTTTTCCCTAAACCTCAAGTGGTTTCTTTAAAAGAAATGCTAGACACCTTTCAACCTTTAAAGTAAGTTCCCCCACTTGCAAATGCAATTTATGAATGCTAAATTTTAAGATAAATTATTTATATTAAATAGATTAGAAATGAAATCTGTTAAAGCCTTACTCATGTTTCTTTGGTGTTATATGAAAATTATTTTCCCTACACTCGCTACTGCCACAGAAGCTGAAGATAAATTTTGGTGTGAGAGCTCAACAGGAGCAATGGCTGCAATACAAGCTCAATTCCCTGCTGGTAGCTTAGATGGAACTGTGGCTGAAATTAGTGATTTTGATCAAGCATTACTCGACAAGATCGATGTACCAGGACTTCCTAGTGGACCTGTTTCTACGGGAGCTCCTCTCACTGACCTTCAGATTATTGTAACAGCTATTGATCCCACACCTCCTTTAACACTCGGGTCAGCTGTCAGTCGGGCAATAGCTAAAATTACGAACAGTGGCCCTCAAACATCTATACCAGCTGCCATTACGGCTGAAATTACCAAACTTGGAGTTGGTGATCTTACATCCTACCCAGCAGGAACTAATACATCAACAGACACAATTGATGGAGATATTGACATCCTTATCGCAGGCATAGATCCCGCAGGAGGTTCTATTGGTGTATCAACCAATAATGTTTACAATGCCCTCGGGGGTAATGCTGCTGATACAGATTTAATGCAGCGCATCACATTTATTCGAACTAATCAACTTGGGGGAGCAGGCGCGAGCGCATTTGACCAATTGGGAGATCCTGCTACTGCGGGTACGCTCTTAGGACGCATGCAAGCTGCAATCGCTGGCGGTATAGCTTATGCTGCTTCTGCTAATGTTATTACAACCGTCGACAGTTTTTTAACCGAGATAGGATATTAATAAAGGATTATTCATGAAATCGCATCTTTTCCTGTTCCCAGTATTTCTCAGTTTTCTTGGGATTCAACACTCTACAAAGGCTAATTCTCACTTCACTGGCTTTCGGATGGGCCTCCAAGGAGCTTTTGCTATCAGTGGATCAAAAATTTCTATTGGACGCGCCAATTGTAATAATTGCGGAGATCGCTCTGATGTATTTGGTCGAGGAGTCATAGGCGGACTCACCATTGACTATAATAAAATTATGCCCGGAACAGGAACGTTGACAGGACTCGAGCTCAGCGCCAATCTGGGTAAATTTAGCGGCAAAAGAAGCATTCAGGGAACGTTGTTTGGCAGCTCACAAAGCAATCTCCACACAACCATTAGCTTTCAACAAGCCTATGATCTGTGTGCAAAACTTGGTCACCTGGTCGGAGATTATGTGCTTCCCTATGTAAAGGGTGGTGGTTCATGGGCGCGGTGGAATATTCGCTCTCAAAGTGATCAATTGGGTTTTGGCAGATCAACAACGGGGAAATTAGGCGTTGCTGTGGGTGCGGGTATTGAATTTTCGCTTGAAGAACATGCTCCTCTTGGTATTGATACACTTTCACTGGCCATTGAATATACCTATCGCCAATACGCACATACAAACCACAATATTGTTAATAATCAAGACCAAGTGCTCAGGATGGCTAAAGTGGTTCCCAGTCTTAATACCTTCATGATTCGCTTCAGCTTTAAGATTGCTGAATAAGCACTCTCCTGTAGTTACGCAGTGTAAGGGCGTATATTAACGCATATTTAGTAAATATTTAATACAATTATGAAAGAGATGTGGAAGATATATTTGCCTGAATAAAGCCTATGACAAATACGAAGCATGAAAAGGACACCCCCCCTCTCTTTCGTGATGAGGCCCTAGAATACATATCTACACCCAATGACGTCAATAAAATTATTTCAGTTGTGGGCAACGAAAGTTGGATCCTTGTTAGCGTCTTTATTGCAATTACTGTGTTAGGACTTGTATGGCTTTTTTACGGTAGCATTCCCATTACCGTGCCCACGCAGGGTATCCTAATTCCCAAAAGTGGCATATTTAGAACCATAACTTCTCCAGATGGATTAAACATAATCAAAGAGATGGCCGTTAAAAAAGGCCAGAGTATAAAAAAAGATCAAGTTATTGCCATTTTAGAAAATACTGAACTTACCAAAGCAATTGCCTTACGTAAAAACTATATTAGGGATTTGAAAGCTAAACGTAGTCAGCTCATTTCTGAAGCACTACATGACCTTCGAATAAAGCAAAAACACAGTAATGAAAAAAAAACAATTCTTCAGGAAAGCTTATCGAGGAAGGCAGGCTATAAAGAATACCTCCTTGAATTAATATGGAAGGAACATTTGCTCCTTCGAGAAGGTTATACAAAAGAACAAAATATTATAAATTTAGAGAAAGAGCTGAACATCCTCGAAGAAGAAGAAACCCAAACTAAAGATCACTTAATAAAAATTGAAAAAGATCTTCTAACTGATCAGGAAAATTGGAGGCAAAAGGAACGAGACATATCTCTTAAATTAAGCGACGAGTTACGTGATCTCAATAATTTAAAAACAAGAAACGAAGCGGCTAGCACTATACGAAGTCCTATTCATGGACAAGTAATTAGCTTGCAATATGAAATGGGGGATCAAGTTGCACCAAATACCCCTATTGCTGTTGTGAGCCAAGGGGATAATAGCCAATTAGAAGCTCTGATTTATTTAAATTCACTTGAAGGTAAAAAGGTTCAAGTTGGTATGGATGTATATATGATTCCTACCCACCTTCAAAGAGAGCAGATTGGTTATATACATGGTAAAGTTATTGAGGTTTCATCCTATCCGGAGACTATTCGAAGTCTCATGGCTCGATTACAAAATGAAGAATTGGCTAAAAAGTTTACAGAATCAAACCCTCCTATTAGTGCACGCATCTCCATTAATACTCAAGGTATGCATTCTCCTCTCAACCATTTAAATTTAACTCCTGGAACCTTAATATATGGACGTGTTGTCATAGAGCGTCGCTCTCCTTTTGCGATTCTCATTCCTGAAATTGTAACATTAGTTGGTGCAATGCCATGAAGTTTCACATCATTTCTATAATAAAAAGATTGTCTTTTTTAGGCGTCAAATCTATTAAATCTAAGATAAAACAAACAAAAAGGGCTTATAGGGCATCAATTAAATTTTTTACAAAACCAAAAAACAAAACTCAGAAAAAGAAAGAAAATATCACTTCTTTTGAATTGAACCAAAAAATTAAAAATTTATATCATACATTCCAGCGTCGATTTATATGGAAAAAAATTCAACGCACTCCAACCATATTACAAATGGAAGCAACTGAGTGCGGATCCATCTGTTTTTCAATCATCCTTGAGTATTATGGACACGAGCTAACACCAGAAGAAGCTCGAAATGCCTGCGGTGTTTCAAGAGACGGAAGTAAAGCCAGTCACATTATGCGTGCAGCACGCCTCTATAATATGTCCGCCAAAGCCTATAGCGTAAAAAATATTAGTTTGCTGGAAACATTCGATCGACCCTTTATTATTCATTGGAATTTTGATCATTTTGTCGTTTTTGAAGGTCGGAAAGGTAAATACTACTATATCAATGATCCCGCCTTAGGACGGAGGCGCGTTGATTTTAGTGAATTTAATAATATGTTTACTGGGGTTATTTTAGTTCTCAAACCTGAGCAGAATTTTGCACGGAAAAAATTACCAGATATCCTCCTAAATTTTCTCACCTTCTCCTTGAAAAATGAAAAAAGCAGTATTCTTTTTGCTTTTCTTCTAAGCATTTTACAAGTCTTCCCCACCCTACTTATTGGTTTTTCTGGCAAAATCTTTGTTGATTATGTTTTGATTAAAAGCATGTCTTATTGGCTTATTCCTTTAACATTAATATTGTTGGGAGTTATTGTATTTCAATCTATCGCGCTTACACTTCACCAACGCCTTCTCGTGCGATTGGGTATGCACTTTAAATTAGCACTCGAAAGCCTCCTTGTTCATAAATTGTTTTATTTACCCCTTCGTTTCTTTGATCAAAGATATAGTGGAGATATCTTATCCCGTCTCGCTGCAACTGATGAGCTATCCAACCTTTTATCACTCGAAATAATGGGTGCATTGTCTAATATATTTGGACTTATTCTCTTTGCAATTGTCTTGAGCATGCTCTCAATGCAAATATTTCTCGTTGTTCTTATCTTTGTCCTCTTCCGCATCGCAGTCTTCTATGTTTTTCGCAAACCAATTAGAGAAGCAAATATCCAATTTCAGCAAGAAAATGGCAAGGTAGCTGGTATTGAAATGAATGGTTTACAGCTCATAGATACATTGAAAGCTAATAATCTAGAACACAATTTTTTTAAGACTTGGGCAGCTCATCATGATGTTTTATTAAATAAGCAACAAGCGGTGGGGACTATTGAGCAATATACGAACGTTTGTTTAACAGGTTTAGCAACTCTTATGGTGGTTGCACTGTTGTATCGAGGATCATATCTAGTAATGGGAGAAGATATTACAATCGGCACTCTTGTTGCTTTCTTGGTTCTTGTAAATTACCTCGATACCCCCTTAATGACCCTTCTCGATTTTTCTACCAAGCTAGAAAAAGTAAAAGCATCTATCACACGCTTTAACGATATTCTTCTTCAGAAAACTTTACATGAAATCAAGAGTGACTCATCAAGTAAATCAAAAACTCCAAGCTTACCCCCCCTCAAAGAGAAAATTACCTTAGAGAATATAACTTTTAGTTATGCACCTTTTGACCCTCCTCTCTTTAAAGATTTAAATCTTGTCATTCCAAAAGGAAAAAGAATCGCAATTGCCGGCATAAGTGGTTCGGGAAAATCATCAATTTCAAAAATTATTTGCGGGCTATATCCCATCCTTTCAGGAAAAATATTGTGGGATTCTAAACCTATACAAGATATGCACTCTGCCTTGCGAAGCAGCCGTATTTCTCTTGTGGATCAAGATATTTACCTATTTGAAGGAACCATTCGTGAGAATCTCACCACATGGGATAAAAACATTAGTGATAAAACACTCATCGATGCTTTAAAACTCTCTGGCTTGTATGAGGAACTATCCCCTCGCGGTCTCCTTAACTGCATTGTAAGAGAAAATGGTGCTAATCTTAGCGGAGGTCAACGCCAACGTCTTGAAATTGCGCGTGCATTGATACGAAACACTGACGTATTAATTCTGGATGAAGCAACCAGTGCTTTAGATGTGCAAAATGAGACGGCCTTATTCAAAGCACTCAGCAAGCTTAAAATTACAATCATCATCATTGCCCATAGGCTCGCAACAATACAAAACGCAGACAAAATCTTTGTTATAGATCAAGGAAAGGTTATTCAGTCAGGTAAGCATGATAAACTTATAGTGAAAACCGGCACATACAAAAATCTTGTAGAGTTAGAATGGCAAGATTCTTTAGATATAAAAAAATATTCAAAAGGCGATGAGGTGATGGAATGAAAAACGACCAACCATTTCCTCTTGATGATCCCTTTTTCAAAGCGACCCCACTTCTTAAGAAGGCAGTGTTCTCTACTGTTAAATCATCGAACCCCGAAGAGCATTTAAAAGCCTGTTTTGAAGTTGTCGCGTATATGAGTAATATCTCTGAGAAACCTGTCATAGATTCATTAGCTCAAACTCCTGCTGAGAAAATTTATCGTATGGCTGAAAGTTGTAAAATTATTGCCCGAGAAGTTAATCTTAATCAGCTTAAACTTGAAAAGGAATCAAATCCACTCATCGTTTTTGATTCTACTTCTTCCGTACCCTGTTTGATTTATTTTAAGGGGGGGAAATATCATCTCTACTCCCCCTCAAAAGGAACTAATTCGTTATTTGATTCTTCCTCTATCTCTCGTTATCAAACAATAGGCTATTCTTTATACAAGGAATTGCCAAGCAAATGTAAGAATCTATATCAATTAGCTAAACATTATTTTAAAGAAACAAGCAAAGAATTGTGGATGTTTTTTATCCTGCAAAGTCTTATAGCCCTTATCATGCTCTTGGAGCCCTTTCTCATTGGAATAATTTTTGATAAAGCCATTATCCTTCGCCAGTATAGCCTTATTGACCAAGTATTTATTGGCCTTATTGCCGTTAGCCTTGGCGGAATAGGTTTCGAGATCGTTCGAAATTATGCTGCAGTTCGCTTTCAAACTAAAAGCTGTCTTTTGATCGGATCCGCACTTTGGCATCGTATCCTTTCATTCCATTCTAAATTTTTCAAATTTATTCGGCTCGGGGATCTCCATGAGCGCCTTATTTCTATTGAAAACTTACAGAGGGATCTTACAGCATCTGTTCTCACCAATTTATTCCAGATATTTATATCACTCTTTTTTCTTTTATTCATAACTTTTTATTTGCCCATGTTAGGGTTATTTATTTTAATTGGGACTGTCTTATTTGGCTTTGCAAGCTTATCATTTATTAAACATATGGTGCGCTATCATCGCTCAGCAGCACAAACTAATGCCCAACTCTTAAGTTTTCTTTTTGAAACAATTCGGAGCGTTATAAAAGTCATTACCTCGAACGCACAAACGCAAATTTTTCATAGATGGTTGAATATGGAGCTCAGTAAGATGAGTCGTCTTATGAGAGCTCAGTACTTATTAGTTTATTACCGGGTTCTGGAATTTATTTTCCCTATAATAACTGTTATTTCACTCTATTTTTTGATGGTAGATTATAATCTTTGGGAACCCACTCATCCAAAACTTTCAATTGGAAATTTTATTAGTATACAAATGGCAATGACCCAGTATTTTATGTCTCTCTCTAAAATTGTTGAGGTCATCGATAAACTCTTGCGTCATATTCCAAAAATTGAACGATCTCAAATCCTTTTAAGCGAACAAGGAGAAAAGGATGAGCCAGAGAAAATTAAAACAGTATTGAAAGGAAAAATTGAATTTCAAAATGTTAGTTTTCGTTACCAAAAAGATAATCCTTATATATTAAAAAATGTAAGTTTTACTATTAATCCACAAGAATGGGTTGCTGTTGTTGGACCCTCAGGTGCGGGAAAATCAACGCTAATTCGATTAATACTTGGCCTTGAAGTATGTGATGAAGGAACTATTTTGTTGGACGATATTCCCATTCAACAGCTCGATATGCCAACAGTAAGGTATCACACAGCCACGCTTCTTCAAAACCCTCAGCTCTTAACCGGTAACATACTCGAGAATCTACGCGCATCCAATCCTTATTTAACAGAAAATGAAATGAAATCTCTTCTTAAACGTGTAGCTCTTTTAGATGAGATAATGAACATGCCTATGCAGCAATATACGATTATTGCCGGAGATGGCCGCTCAATCTCTATGGGGCAGCGTCAAAGACTGGTATTGGCACGGTGCTTAGCAAAACCTTGTTCCTTAATCCTCCTAGACGAAGCGACAAGCTCTTTGGATAATTTTAGCCAAGAAGTCATTTTAAATACCTTGAAGCAAATTCCTGTTACAAGAGTCTCAGTAGCTCATCGACTATCCACCATTCAAAAAGCAGATAAAGTCATTTTAATGGACAAAGGTAAGATCATTTCTCAAAAGACTCAACGGTGAATAAAAAAATTAAAGTATAATTTTCATCTGCCAATAAAAAATTAACTTTTTGTTAATAAATTGTTGAATTAAGACCCACAAAAACTATCTTTTATAGTGCAGGCTTAATAATACAAGCAAAAATTTTATTTGCCTGCAAAGGGGGTAAGTGTAATGGAACGATTTATTATTGAACTTGATGTTAAGACTCTTGAAACAGTTGTTGGCGGTGGCATAAAAGGCTTCTGAGGATACTGTGCGAAAAGTTTTCACCAAGCAGCGATTATTTATATCGCATGGATTACCATTTGGAACCTTCCAGGCACACTTAAGGGTGTGCCTGGAAAACATATGGAAAATATCTTTCTAAATCCTTCTATCTTACACGTTTATAAATAATTAGTTTTTATTAACAAATTATTGATTTTCCCGCCATAAATACTAAATTATCTAACGTAGGAATTGATAAAAATAGTTTTTATTTACCTACAAACTTAGATATTGGAGGATATTATGACCGATCAAGTCATTATCGAACTAAATACTGAGAATCTAGAAATGGTTGTCGGCGGCGGCTTAAAGGGCTGGTGACGATACTGAGGAAAAGATTCCATCAAGCAGCGATTATTATCATCGCATAAAGTTCCTTTGGGAATATCCAGGCACACGACAATGTGTGCCTGGGAAAAACCTTCAATCACCCAAATGTATCAAGACTTGATTGCGCGTCACACTCTCCCCTGTACCCACTAAAATTTCAACAACTGTACCATCGATGGGTGATTTAACTGCATTTTCCATTTTCATAGCTTCAATAACCATTAGAATCTGTCCCTGGCGCACTTGGTCTCCGGGAGAAATAGGTAAGGAAATTAAGACACCTGGCATGGGTGCTTTTATTACTTTTGCATCCAACGAAGAATTGGATGAAATTAAATAAGATGAGAGTTCCCAAGCCTTTAAAGACTTGACCTGAAATGTATGGGTTATACCAAAAAGGGTTACCACCACATTTCGAGAATCAAGAGTCACCTGGCCATAGCAGGATAACCCGTCCATAATCGCCTCAAACTTTCTTTGCCGTGGCTGCCAACGCAGGTCAATTTCAAACGTCTCATTATCAAGTGTAACACTGTTCTTTTGAATTTTGACCTCAAGACCGTTTTTCTGTTCAACCACCACCCACGTTTTGCTCAAAGTCTTTTCATTTTCCAAAATAAAAGTTTGATGATAAAGAAGGGCAGCTATCGCTTTAGTCAACCGCTTTTGTTCAGGTGTTCCTTCAAAAGACAGCTCCTTCTCTATGAAAGGTGTTGTATAATCGCCTGCCTTAATTTTAGGGTGATGCAACAAAAACTCCAGAAAGCCAACATTATGAGTTGGCCCCTCAATGATAAATTGAGCCAGGGATTTTTGCATACAGTGTAACGCTTCTGCGCGTGTGGGAGCCCAAGATATCAATTTGGCAAACATCGGGTCATAATAAACACTCACCTCACTTCCCGCTTCAACACCTGAATCTAAGCGAAGACCCTCTGTCATGGGAGGTGTTTCAAAACTGGTAATCCGCCCACTGGATGGCATAAAATTATGGTTAGCATCTTCTGCATAGAGGCGCGCTTCAATTGCATGGCCTGAAAAGGTAAGCTGGTCTTGTTTAAAAGGTAAAGGTTCTCCAGCAGCAATGCGAATCATGTGTTCCACCAAATCAAGGTTGGTCACCATTTCTGTGATGGCATGTTCCACTTGAAGACGCGTATTCATTTCTAGAAAATAAAACTGCCCAGAAGCCTCTACCATAAATTCCACAGTACCCGCAGAGAAATACCCAACATGATGGGCCAAGGCCAATGCTTGGTCAACCATGGCCTGCCGCAATTCGAGCGTCATAAAAGGGCTAGGACATTCTTCTATGATCTTTTGATGACGCCTTTGGAGAGAACAATCTCGCTCACCTAAGTGCACGATAGAGCCATGCTTATCTCCTAAAACTTGAATTTCAATATGTCGAGGGGATTCTAGATACCTTTCAACAAAAATGCGTCCATCTTTAAAACTTGAGTTTGCTTCACTGATTGTTCTTTCTAAATTTTCATCTATCTGATCTTCATTCCAGACAACACGCATGCCCTTGCCTCCCCCTCCGGCTGCTGCCTTAAGCAGAAGTGGATAACCGAGGTGTTCAGCAAGAGCTTTCACTTCCTTTTTGGTGGAAAGAGCCCCTTCACTTCCTGGTAAAAGAGGTAACTTAGCTTGCCGCGCTGCGGCTTTGGCTTGAAGCTTATCGCCCATGAGCCGAATAAGATGGGAAGAAGGGCCAATGAAAGTAATATCGGCTGCTTCTGCAGCAGCAGCAAAGTCAGCATTTTCTGATAAAAATCCATATCCCGGATGAAGGGCATCTGCATCGGCCAACTTTGCAACTTCGAGAAGGATATTGGCGTTAAGATAACTCTCTTTGGCGAAGGATGAGCCGATAGAGTACGCCTCATCAGCTGCCGTTACATGAGGTGCGTATGAATCTGCTTCAGAATAAACAGCAACTGTGCGAATTCCCATTTTTTTGCACGTTCGGATGATGCGACAAGCTATCTCACCTCGATTTGCAATGAGAATTTTTCTAAACAAAGGGTTTAGTCATTCTCGTCTATTTTGGACCGCATGCTCAGTTTGTCTTTGGTCTTTCTATCTTCCTTTGAAGATTTTAAAAGAGCCTTAACTTGGCTGTCTTCCCACTCTGGACTAAGGAAGGGAAACCAATCTTCCAAAGATTTTAACTGCCCCAGGCGCACACCTTGTAAGGATGCTGCAATTCCAAAGGCCATCATTGGCCATATGGGCCAAAAAGCCCCTGCTCCATTGAGCAACCAAATGACGACACATCCGAGGGATACACCCGCGTAGACCACCAAGTTTGTATAATAAATGCGCAACTCACGCACACGTTCCCGAACTTCTGATTCTCTCTCCATAAATCCTTCTCCTCAACAGTTATATGAACTTAACTTTTTACGATGTTAAAATATCAACCCTTATAATGGAATATTGTCGTGTTTCTTAAAAGGATTGACAAGAGTTTTATTTGCTAACATCTCTAAAGAGCGACAAAGACGCAGGCGCGTCGTTTGGGGTTGTATGATATCATCAACAAATCCACGCCCAGCAGCCACAAAGGGGTGTGCAAATTTGCTGCGATATTCCTCAACGCGCATGGCCATCTTTTCTGAAGAATCCATGTCTTCTCTAAATATAATTTCCACTGCTCCCTTGGGCCCCATGACAGCAATTTCAGCTGTCGGCCAAGCAAAGTTGACATCCCCACGTATATGTTTTGAACTCATAACGTCATAAGCGCCTCCGTACGCTTTGCGCGTAATCACAGTCACTTTTGGAACTGTCGCTTCAGCAAAAGCAAACAATAATTTTGCTCCATGCTTTATTATCCCTCCTTGCTCTTGCTCTACACCTGGGAGAAATCCAGGGACATCCACAAAAGTAACGAGGGGAATATTAAAGCAATCACAAAAGCGCACAAAGCGTGCAGCTTTTCGCGAGGCATTTATATCCAAACATCCTGCAAGCACCATGGGTTGGTTAGCAACTATTCCAACCGTCCGTCCATCAAGACGGCCAAGCCCAATAAGAATATTAGGCGCATAGTCTGGTTGTATTTCCAAAAAATCCTTTTCATCAACGACGCTTAAAATTAGCTCCTTCATGTCATAGGGGAGATTGGAGTTGCTTGGCACTAACGTGTCTAACGCCGCATCAAGACGGGTCGGAGTATCCGACGTTTTGCGCATGGGAGGTTGTTCACGATTGGATAAGGGCAAAAAGTCTATAAGGCGTCGCGCCTGCAAGAGGGCTTCAATATCATCCGCCAAGGCAAGGTCAGCAACACCTGATTGAGATGTGTGGACGCTTGCTCCTCCTAAATTTTCTGCATTTACTTCTTCATTTGTCACTGTCTTAACGACATCAGGACCCGTTACAAACATATAGGAAGTTTGCTTAACCATGAAAATAAAGTCAGTCATCGCTGGCGAGTAAACAGCCCCCCCCGCACAGGGGCCCATAATAAGGGAAAGCTGAGGAACAACACCAGAGGCGAGCACATTACGCTGAAAAACTTCAGCATATCCTGCTAAGGAGGCAACCCCTTCTTGAATACGGGCTCCCCCTGAGTCATTTAATCCAATAATGGGAGCCCCAACTTGCATGGCCTTATCCATAATCTTTGAGATCTTTTCAGCATGGGATTCACTTAAAGAGCCGCCAAAAACCGTAAAGTCTTGAGAAAACACAAAAACCAAACGACCATTGATTGTTCCATATCCTGTGACCACGCCATCTCCCGGGATTGTTTGTTCCTTTAAGCCAAAATCCATTGAACGATGTTCGACAAATTGGCCCCATTCTTCGAAGGACCCCTCATCCAACAAAATATCTAAACGCTCTCGGGCGGTTAATTTACCTTTTGCATGCTGACGATCGATGCGTTCCTGTCCGCCGCCCAGATAACTTTCTTTCCTCTTTTCTTCAAGCTGCTTTAGGATTTTATGCATCTCACACTCTTGTCCCATCGGTGGGTCTTGTCTCCTCGTATACTAAAAATATAATCCCTTACTTTTTTACGAGAAGTTAAAACGGCTTGTTTTTTTAAGAGAAAGCAGAATGACTTTCAAAAATTTTTAGCTAAATTAACGAACAATCAATACTTTTCTTTTAATCTAACTATGAGGAATTAACTATTGTGCAGAGGAACGACCATGACCAAAGGACATCATTTTTCAAAATTAAAATTGCTACCATTAATGGCAAGCGCTGGAATTATTTTAGGAGCAACCCTTTCAAGTGCTACACAAGCTAGCGAAGCAGACTTTCTTCCTATCATTAAAGGCCAGCTTGAAAAATTAGCAAAGGAAGAACCAACTGACAGAACTTGTCACGAAATAAATTCAAAAGTAGATAAGTACAATGATATTGCTAAGAAGGTAAGGAAAGCAGAGCTTTCTAAAAATGAGATTACAATTTACCGTAAAGGGTGTGAAAGAGTTTCATTATCTGAAATAGAAAGTAAACTTAATATCCTTTCCGGAAAACCCGACTACGAAAAAGATTGTACATCTATAGATGACCTTGTGAAACAGTACAATCAACAAGCGGCTAAGGAAAACAAGAGACCTCTCTCACAAGATAAATTAAGTAAGACATTTAAAAAATGTACAAAGGGAGGTTCACCGGCAACTGCAGAACCTGCGGCTCCGGCGCCAGGAGCTCATCCAGGGCAACCAGCTGGACAATCTTCAGTTTCGAAGACCGTAGCTAAAGCACATCAACCCCTCATAGGAACTGGAAGAGTTTCTCCACCACCTCCGTCTGACGCGCCACCGGCATTACCGCCACCCGGAACTACTCCAAAAGCAGGAGCAACAGCACCCCATCTTCCTGCGCGACCAAGAGCTGACGCAAGAGGAGCGACTGGAAGTCCACCACGTCCTACCCATCAGGCATTGGATTCAAAAGCTGATGCAGGAGCACCGCCTCCGCGACCAACTAGAGCGCTTCCCTCACAGCCAGGTGCTCCAAAAGCTGATGCAGGAGCGCCGCCACCGCCACCTCCAGCTGCAGCACCTCCTCCGCCTCCCGGAGCAGGAGCACCTCCCCCACCGCCTCCGCCTCCAGGTTCCGGAGGAACACCAAAGCCTGGTAAGGGAGCGCCAAAACCAGGTGCTGGAACACCAAAAAAAGGTGCAGGAGTACCCCCCGCACCTGAACATACAGCACCGGAAGGACACTTAGATGCTATTCATAAGGGGATGAAATTAAAGAGGGTTGAACCAAACACCAATCCTCCTCCGGCTGCTGCTCAGGATGATGGCACCCTGGCAAGCGTGTTAAAAAGAGCATTGGTTGAAAGACGGCTAAATATGAAAGAAAGTCAGGAAGAAATACCCGTCCCTGGTTCTCACGCAGGCAAAGAGGAGTGGGAGGATTAAATCGCCCGTCCCTTTTTATAAGAAACCCTTTTTCAAAAAAGAAGAAGGGTTTTTTATTTCTATGCATTTTAGCGTTGGGTTACCGTTTTTATGGGAATGACAATACATATTTAGTCATCACGAAATTCCATAGTAATCGTGGTGATCCATGTATTTATCGCTAAAAATTGTATGAATACACTCAATACCTCCGCCAGAGGTGGGGGTATTGAGTGTATTAAGGATAAAAAATACATTAATTGCTTCGTCGCTTACGCTCTTCGCAATGACGTGAAGTAGACTCCTCGCCTTCTTTCTTTTCTTCTTTTCTTTCTTCTTTTGCTTTCTGTATCCCCATTTGTGTCCGCACCGGAAGGCTCCAAACTCGACTTTTCAGTCGGTAGGAGAGAGCGCTTCCTTAAGGTTATTAAGGATGCGAGTTAACAGCTATCCTTGCGGATAGATAGGCGTGATCTTGCTATAAAACTTGGGCTCTC
>VGEY01000019.1 GCA_016869075.1 Alphaproteobacteria bacterium | reverse complement strand
CACTTTGCTTTTTAAGCAATTCTTTTTTCTCTAGACTCGCTTTTAGGCGCTTTTCTGCGTCTTCTTTGCGTTTTTTTGCTTCTTCCTCTGCCTGTGCTTTTCTTGCATCCGAGGCATCTTTATTCCTCTGTACTTGTTCTTGTAAACGAGCTTTTCTTATAGAGGCTTCTTCTTTACGCTTTTGTTCACTTTGTTCGCGCAGTTTTGCTTGCTCTTCCCTTTTTGCTTTTTGAGCTGCCGCATAAGCAGCATGTCTTTCTTTATCCTCAGCATCCATCAATTTTATTATTTCATTTGTCTAGCGCGCTTTTCTTCGATAGTCAGTTGCTGATTCTGATCTTTTGCTGGATCCATATCTGGTGGTACTGCATCATATCGACCTAGTATACTCTTTGAGGATAACACTAGAGCTAGTGTAAGAAGGCAAATATAAATCGGGCGCTTTTTCATCTGACATTCCAATAAGTTAATATTCAAAAATTTTAATTTTAGAATACTGATTGAAAATTAATATTATATTAAATTTTCTTATAGATCATTGAGGTTTGATCCTTGATGTAATTATAAATAATATCCTTTTACACCTTATTAATATAAGAGGTGCATTCTAATCATATAATTTTTTATCAGGGTTAAAAAGAGAATGAAACATAAGTGTCATTCACATCAGGATTTTCAGATACATTCAGAACATGGAGCAATTAAAAATTTTGGAGGACATGCTGCCATGCTCGAAGATTTTTTTTGGCGATTTTGGATTTCATCCCTTCTCACAATTCCCGTTCTTTTCCTTTCTCCAATGGTTCAAGAAATTGTCGGATTTCCAGGAATTATCTCATTTAATGCGTCAGATGATATCGTATTTATTCTTTCAACTCTCATCTATTTTTATGGAGGTTGGCCTTTCATCGTTGGGCTTTATAAGGAAATGAAGGAAATAAGGCCAGGGATGATGACGTTAATTGGTGTGGCCATTAGTGTGGCCTATATATATAGCAGCTCTGTTGTTTTTGGCATTCAAGGCAACGTCTTTTTTTGGGAACTAGCCACTTTAATAGATATTATGCTCTTTGGGCATTGGATGGAAATGAAATCTTTGATGGGAGCCGGTAAAGCTTTAGAGGAACTTGCTCGTCTTATACCAGAAGTAACCCATATACTTGATGATGATGGGACCATACGTGATATTCCCACCACTATGTTATCCAAGGGCATGAAATGTATCGTTAAACCTGGTGAGCGAATACCCAGCGATGGTCTTATTATTGAAGGGGAAACGTCAATTAATGAATCCATGCTAACGGGTGAATCTAGTCCGGCTATAAAGCACATAGGTGATAAAGTTATTGGGGGCTCTATCAATGGAGAGGGTTCAATTATTATAGAAATTCAAAAGACCGGTGAAGAAACTTTTATCTCCAGAGTTATAAAGCTTGTTCAAATGGCCCAGGCGAGTAAATCGAAAACACAAGACATAGCCAACCGAGCAGCTGTTTGGTTGACCATTCTTGCATTAGTTGGCGGGATTCTGACTTTTCTTGTGTGGATCTTCTATTCATCACAAGGTTTTCCTTTTGCTTTGGAGCGTGCTGTAACTGTGATGATAACAGCGTGTCCTCATGCGCTCGGTCTTGCCGTACCCCTGGTTGTTGCAGTTTCAACTTCTCTAGCAGCTGCGCATGGCCTCCTTATTAGAAACCGCATAGCTTTTGAGCAAGCGCGTAATGTCAATGCCATTATTTTTGATAAAACAGGAACACTCACCAAGGGGGAATTTGGAGTAACTGATATTTTGGTGTTTGACCAGGCTTATACACAGGCAGACGTACATAATTTTGCAGGTTCCCTTGAACAATATTCAGAGCATCCCATTGCCAAAGGGGTCGTAAAAGGAGCAGAGCACTTATGGGAAGCCAAGAATTTCAAAGCTATTTTTGGTCAAGGTGCAGAAGGGGAAGTCAGAGGTAAAAATATTAAAGTTGTTAGTCCGGGTTATCTAAAACAAGCAAATATTACTATACCCAATCCTGCTATTGAAAAATTAAATGGTCAAGGGAAGACAGTTGTCTTTGTTTTGATGGAAGAAAAATTAATGGGAGCTATCGCTCTGGCAGACATAATACGTCCTGAATCACAGAAGGCTATCAAATTTCTTAAAGAAATGGGAATTCGCTGTTTGATGCTTACAGGAGATCATTCTCAAGTTGCCAAATGGGTGTCTGAAGAAATTGGTCTTGATGAATATTTCTCAGGGGTACTCCCCGATCAAAAGGCATCAAAAATTAAAGAAGTACAGTCGAGAGGATATATCGTTGCTATGACAGGAGATGGCGTAAATGATGCACCTGCTTTAGCTCAGGCAGATGTTGGAATTGCCATCGGATCAGGTGCGGATGTGGCTATTGAAACAGCAGATATTATTCTTGTAAAAAGTAATCCTTTAGATGTTGTTGCAATTCTAAAGTTGGCTCAATTAACATATCGAAAAATGCTTCAAAACCTATTCTGGGCAACAGGATATAATCTTTTTGCGCTTCCTGTCGCTGCGGGGGTTCTTTATACACAGGGTTTAATATTAACACCTGCGCTTGGAGCATTGTTTATGTCGCTAAGCACAATTATTTGTGCAATTAATTCAAGGTTTTTGAAATTCAAAAATTAATAGTCTTCTTATGCTTATCTTGAATTCTGAGTTCATTCATACAAATTCAGGAGATGTTTATTATTTTAGATAAATATTATATGTTTAAAGAAAATATGATAAATTTCTCATTTCTCTCTGGATAGATTTTGTATGAAAGCACTTATATGTTTTTTTGTTATCCTTCTAACCCCCCTATTGGCAGCTGAAAATGATTTACATGAAAAGTATCGCCTATCACTTATAGAGGGGAAAGGGTTCGTTCAAGAACTACAAAGAAAAGTCGAGTCGCATATTAAGGCAGATGAAGATATTTTACGCGTCGTTCGTGAACAAATATCTTTAAAACGTCAAAGGCTTATAACAGGGATTCCTGAAGTTCCAAACGAATTTCTTGAGGAGCTCGATGATCTCACATCGACATTGTGTCCTCCTGAAAATTTTTTTACAGAGGAGCAATTAAAAGCGGTTTGTGAATCTCCAAGTGAAGATGCACTTCAAGCCTTCATGACTGTGAAAAACAAACTTGAGAAGTTTTACAGAAAATGGGACGCCATAGCATGCTTTGTCGAAAATATTATAACAACGATCAATCAAATTATCTGGTACGAAGAAGAATGGATAGAACTTGCTGAGACTATTTGTGAGCGCATCATTCATTCACAGATCAGCATTTATGATATAAAAGCCGTATATGAGCATCTTACCTATTTTCACAAACAGGCATCTTCCTTAAACGAAACACGGGATAATCTACCGACTGCAGTTGAACAGCAGCCTGTTTTGCTTAAACGTCTGATGGATAAAATATACCCAGCCCTAATTTCTTTCCTTAATGCTCGAGGCGAAGTCCTTTGGGAATTTTTAACTAAATCTTTAAGTGAACTTAAGATTGAAGAAAGTTATGCTACACTCGACAGCCTATTTTTTGCTGACAGTGATAACCCAATTATAAAATTTATCACATCCAAACTAAAGAAGTTAACGCAACTTCCCTCTTCAACCGCTTCTTTATCCATCAAGCCACTTCCCTTAAATCAGATGGATGTAAAAGCTCTAGATAAAATAAGTACAACCGATAGCGCCACAGATCTGTCCTTTGTTCCCCGAACGCCCGTCCACTCTTTGACTGAAAAAGACAAACCAAAGCCGGATTCTCCTCCTGAGGACTCAGCAAAACCTGTACAACACATACCTCAAATCTTGAATTTATCGCGCCTTTCTCTTGCGTCGCCTCGTCTGGCTGGTTCACCGCGTTTGGCTGGTTCATCACACTTGACGGGGTCCCCTAGAGCAACTGGTTCACCCAGGGCCACGGGGTCCCCTAGACTCACGGGCTCACCTAGAAACACGGGTTCGCCCCGCCAACCTCTATCGAGTTCCCCACGTGTTAATTCCCCCAGAGTCCCTATTGAGGGTATATCGGAGGGGATCGTTTCTCCCCGACGCTCAAGTTTACCGCACCCTCGGCCTTCTACTACATCTCATGGAACCTCTTCTCGTCGGCATACCGGAAACTTTCCATCTCAAATTCCCGCTCTTCGTTCATTGAGTTCTGTGTCTAATATAAGTGATGCAGCTGCATCTCCTTTAAGTCCGAAAGATGCGCTTGATTCGCCAGTTGCACTCCATTCGGGCCGGAGATTTCGACTAACCTCTCGTGCAAG
This sequence comes from Alphaproteobacteria bacterium, assembly GCA_016869075.1. Taxonomy (GTDB): domain Bacteria; phylum Pseudomonadota; class Alphaproteobacteria; order Paracaedibacterales; family VGCI01; genus VGCI01. The sequence goes on along the minus strand of VGEY01000019.1, from coordinate 20,333 downwards.
TGAATCAGGCGTACCCCTGTTAAGTCCCCACGTTACTGATGATCCTTCAGTCCTTACAGAATCGAGCCAAACGCCAAGGAATTTACCACCCCAAACAAGTGAATTCAGCCTTCCTTCGGCGCCAGACCAACCTCATGAGATTCCTCCTTATGCATTAACCTCTACCAAAAAGCCTCCAAAAGGCCATTCAGCCGTTTCCAGAGTTGTAACACCCAATGCTTTAACTCGAACGGGTTCCATCACCAGCCTTGGCGGAAAGAAGAGGCGTGCACCTCCTTTGGAACTGGAAAAAGAAGGCATCACCAGTTTTACCGATGGGAGTCCTCAAGGTGAAGATTACCAAAGGAAAATAAATCTAATTTTTGGCCCTTTAACCTCGGATTGGAAAGAGAAGCTGCAAGCGAGTAAAGATCTCGCTCACTTATTTATCAACATGGGATTGATGATAAAACCCGTAGGTAGCATTCGTGATTATTATAATAAATTCCATTCCGGTATAAAAAGAAAATCCTATGATGATGTAGCTCCGCGGGCTTTTCTTGAATCTCCTGGAAGCTCTGTAAAAATGTTTTCACCAAAAATTGGAAAATTAATTCTGGGAATAGAATCACCCGGAAGCTCACCGCCAGATTCTAAAACAGATGAGAAAGAAGGTGAGAAGAGGTACTATGTAACTCCTGAACTTACATTCAAAGTATATACGCCAGAAAACTCATTTCTATTAGACCATTCTTATCTTCGGATATTGGAATTGTTATTTGGCGTTCAGTCTTCACCCCTTTTAACAGCAACCGTTAGAGTCCTTGAAAAACCTCAATCTGAGCGAGAACTCACCACAGATACGCCTGATAGGAGGGAAAAAAATAAAGTTCACCACATATTGGTTCAAGAAAATAGCAGCAACAAAACCTTAAAAAAATTCTTAGAGGATGTGGCGGACAAGAGTGAAAGTTTCCAAAAACTCGATCGCTTTTCTATTGGGAAAAATATTCTTTTCAGCTTCCTGTTCCAAACTTTAGGAGCGCCAGATGATTTTGAGCTGTTAGATACTACCGGAAGTTATAGTCTAAAAAGAAGAAATCCCGGTTGCTTTTTAGTGCCTTCTTTTCAAATGCTTACCAACGGGGAGCATCGATTTATTGCCCATAATATTCTTCATTTATCACCCATCATGGAGGACGTGATACCAGAAAGAGTAAAAAAAGATTTTTATTCCAACAATATGATTATTCTTTTATCGCATCTTTTATGTGAGAGCCAAACAATTGGTGTATCTCTTTTTTCACCTGACACTTGTTCCGTTCTATTGAGAAGATTTGATAAGATGAAAGCTCTTAAAGATAGTAAGCTGGACATGACTTATCTCGATCTCTACAAAAGCCTGCAACCTCTGGCCGCTCGATTTTATGTTTTACTCAACAGAAAAGCGCGAGCAGCTGTTCACCCAACGGATGAGAGAGATTTAGCAGCCGAAGTGCTACTTGAATCTTGGAAAATGATGACGCAAGATTCCACCTTAACATATGAGAAGTTAGCATCTGAAAGTTTGCAACCTCCCTTCCCTGAGGAGAGTGACAATGTTTCTTTGATACCTCCAAGCATGCTAGACATATCATCCTCCAAGAGGGGGCCATCTCTGTCGATTGAAGATATGGCTCAAGATCTCATGCTGCAAGGAGACATCTCTACATTATCTATCGACTCAGCCTTGGCAACTCTTGACCTTCTGCTAACCCTCAATCCTTCCCCGAGAGTTGTTCATACCTCTTGGCGGAGACTCTATGAAACTGCCGCAAGAGAATTTGTGCCTCTTTCTCCCCGTGTAGTAGATTTTTTTATGAATTATTATCACCTTACCCCATTGCAGTTAAAAACCACCTTAGAAGAAGAGCAGTTAAGCAGGCTTCGTCATTATCCTGTTTCCTTGCAGGATGTCCAAACACACTATACTCCCCACTTACCAAAACTCTTTTTAAGAAGCCTTTGGATGGGCCCTTTGAAACTGACTAACAAGCAAGATCGATTATTAATGAAAGGCATCCTTGATTTATTGCTTCTCCCACCCGCTCCCCTATTAAAACCTGATCTCTTATCAGAAGATGAGTGGGAAGAAATAAATACAGGATCTATAGGAATCTTCCAGGGCGCAAATAAGAAAGCTGAGGACGAAGAGGAAGGTTCAGATAAAGAATCCGATGATGATAAAGATGATAGCGATTCAGATACTTTAGATTCTGAAGAGGAAGATGTTGATGAGTTTTGGGAAAAGGGTGGCATCTTTAGACTTATTTATCGCGTAGGTGATCATTACCCGATTACTTCTAGTAAGCGATGGGTCACATTATTTATGTCACCTCAAGCGGTTTCTGCACCCTTACGAAAGGTATTCACTGCCCACCCTTTACCTCTCTTATATCTTTTTTGGATTCATTCCCTTAAAGAGAAATGCCCAGAGATTTGCTTCCAACCATGGTATATAGAAACTCTTCTTGAGAAATCAAAGCGACTTCAAAATCTTCTAAGGGTAAATTTGACCCTTACCTTTAAAGATATCATGCTAGAGCTGTGGCCTGAAATTTACTATTTAATGGATAAGGCAAAACCTGGGGGGTATCATCCAAAAAATCCTGTAGAAGGAAAAAATACAGATCTTGATTGGGTAAGTGATCCCAAAAATAAGGAATCAGAAAATCTTTTATCTTTATTGAAGAAATGGGACGCCATCCACCTCAGATCTATTCAAGCACCATTCCATTCTTTATCAGACGCACAAATGGAAGTATTGAGAAGTTTTAATCCGCGTGATTATAGTCCAAAGATCTTATCCCAAATTCTATGGATGACGAGGGAGTTAGAAATTGATTTTTCAAGATGTAATTCAGGGGATTGGGGCGACGCTGTATTGAAAGGGCTTATTGACTTCGGAGCACCCATCGAATGCCTTGAGCAAGGTGCTTCTTTGCGTGCAGGGTACGGCATTACTTTTAAAAGAAGTCAATTAACCTCTACTATTTCAGGCACGAGAGGGAATATTCATTATCTTACCGAGTTGATTTTACTCGACCAACGCGTCACAGCACTTGATCTGAGCAATAATTCTCTTTCTTCCTTAAGGAGCATTTTGCCGACTCTGAAAGCCCTTCCAAACCTTAATACCTTAAATTTAAATGGAAATCCTTTGCATAATGTTGATGGCTTATTAGACCTTCCTCAGCTTACGGATGTTTCTTTGGCTGCTACCTTTATTCCTGAAAATTATCTATCGGCATTGAGTCAAACAAAAGTACGCAAGAAAAAACCGCTTGAACATGTAAAATGGCAATTAACTGAACCCACAGAAAAAAAATCAAGCAGCTCTCAAACTGAATGGCGTAATTTATCTAAGAAGAGTGTTAAAGATCTATGGGAACAATTAAGGGAGCTTTTGAAAAATGAAGCGCCTAGGGAAGGAGATATGGATTTAATGATTTGTATCTTAGAAACTCTCGCAGAATCAAAATGGGATGAATCTCTGGGATTTGGAATGAGGAGCGATGATGGATGTGTTCCTTCACTTACAATTCTTAATATGCCGATACAAAAATTATTAACTCTGACTCAACCTCCATATGATCCAAGGCTGTCGGTTTTAAAGCTTTTATACTCTATCTTTTTTCAATTTCCCATAGGTACAGCGCAACAGTCACTCGCTTTTGAAAGTGGATTTACGGATCAAGCGAGTGCGTTAAAGCGCCTTGAAATAACTCAACATCCCGTTTCTCTGACATTTTTAGGACAATTAACGCAGTTTACAAATCTTAGACAGCTCATTTTGACGAACAATCAACAAGAGAATATTTTAGTGGCATTACCCCGCCTTCCCCAGCTTACACTTCTTGATCTATCCCATAATTCAATCAAAAGTTTAAGCGGATTGCATACTGGGGAAAATGTAAAGAAATTTGATAATTTGGAAATCTTCGTATTTTCCCATAATCATTTAACTTCTGGATCAAAGCCCGACTATAATGGAATAATTTTCCTTCTTGAGCTTGCTAAATTAACCTCGGTGGATTTAAGCAATAATTTATTAAACAGTATGCCCCCTTTAGGAAATAGCTCTGCCTCTTATATTGATTTGAGAAAGAATCAAATTCCTGTAAAAGAAATAAGAACAGTAACTAAGGTAGGTAGAGACATTCTCCTTGACCCACAACAATAAAATCCATCTTTTTCTTAAAGCAACCCCTTGTATTTAAAATTATATTAAAAATACTTGTGATTCTCGTGTAGCTTACTTATCATAATGCGGGATCTGAGACTATTAATAATAAAAGCTCTCAATTAATAAGGCAGAAAGTTTAAAATCTTACCATAGCAACAAAGGACCGAATTGATGTCAAAAATAAAAAGAACATGTATTCAATTTTATATGGTTTTATCTTTATTGTTATTGTTATGTCCTGAAATAACATTCGGTATGGAAAACACTAAGGAAGAAGCAAAAGGCGGCCTTTCACTTGTTACTTTAGATGAAAATGACGATGATGATGACACTGATCCTCGCTATGCTCATCTTCATCGCCAAAAGAATAATAATATTTTAGATCAAAACCTCGATGTTTTAGAAAACAACGATTCGACATCCAAATTAAAAGTTTTAGATCAAAGTTTTGACTCTACGGTTTTAAATGTTGATCATAGACGTACCCTGAAACAAATGGCTGCGGGGCTTTGCGCGGTTGCTGTTATGGTATGCTGCGAGCAAGTATTTCCTCCTTTATTTTTAACATCTTTCAAAGTGATGACGGGATTGACATCAAGTGATCTTCTCCCCAGCCCCTATATGATCGGTTTTTCTGCTTTAATTCCTGTTATTGCTGGATCCGTCATAGCTTATAATCTCATGGCCAATCTATTAACCCCTAAACCTTCAGATATTCGTGAGGCCCAAAGGAAGGTGACTTCTCGTCCGTATACGAGGTCTGAAAGCTTTTTGAACAATCCTGTTATTCAATATTTACCTACACTTCTTTGGGGAGGGTTGGCTGTGAGTATGTTTATGAATATTGAATCTGGTTTACAAGGGTGGAACCCTCTTTTGTGGGGCAGTTTATTTGGAGGCCTATATACTTTCGTGGCTTACTATGTATTTGTCCATCCAACAAAAGATGCCAACAACCCAATGATTCGACGGTATAGCAGTGAGGCTGTGAAGGAAAAGCATGAGAAAATCCTCGGTGTTGTAACGGCAGCTGAAATTGAAATTAAAGACAGTGGATTGACACAAAAGACAACGCAGCTTGCAAAAGATATGAATGTGATTTTTACTGACCTTGTTGAAGATAATGATGGAGAAACTGACCCGCTCATAGCTCCCACTTTGGATCATTCTGAAAAGGGAAGATCTGCCCTCGGTAAAGAACCGATCAAGTCAGCTCCTCTTTTAAAGTCTCCTACTTTGAAGGTCTTTAAAGACATGATGGAAATCGAAGAAAATGTTCCTGATAATAAAAAGATTTCAGCTCAACGAAAAGAAACCATAGCAAAATGGTTGAGCTATGCAGCCCAAGGATTAAGCCTTCCAATCAAAAGTATTATTACTTATGGTCTCTCTTACCAATTATTTAGCCTGTTTGTTCCCAGTGAATGGGTAATAACGAGTAGTGTTGTTTCAGCAACGGTTCTTTCTCCCTTTGTTGTAATTATACCATCCTATAAGTCGGTTGAGAGAACCAAAAAAGTATTTTTAAATGTTCTTAATTTCTTTCAACAGAATTCACCACCTTACTGGGGGGCACGTATTGCCCCTGTTATAGCTGTCGGGGCTGCCGGCGCCTATGGGGTACTTCCAATTGTGTTTCATCTGTTTCATAAGTTCTTAGAGAGCACTGCGGGCATAAGCAACACAGCGGTACAGGTCGTGCTCATTTCACCTTTGCTAGTTGGGGATATTTTTACATTTACATACCAAACATTTGCTGATGCTCTCAAACATGTCTCACAGTGGGTCGCAACAGATATGCCTGTTGATTTTCTTTGCAGGTTTAAGATAATGCGGTGCGTTGACTCAAAAGAAAGGCGGAGTAATGGTTTCATTCTTCTTGGAAAGGTTCAAGAATTCAAAGAAAAAGCAAAAGAACTGAACGAGGAGTATATCAATTTATGGTACGATCAGTTGTATTCAAAAGATGAGCAAGTAGAGGTATTAAAGGGGTAGCAATTCCTTATAAAGGGAGATGGGGGGGGTTTTAATTTTTTTTGGCTTAAATTGAAAGTGTCGCCATTGGCTCGCGAGAATAAAAGAGATTGAAAGAACTGCGCCAAGAATAATGGTAATACTGTATAATATTAAGCTACTGGTTGCACTTGGAATCCATCCCTTAACGTGTAAATATCCAAAGATTGTTCCAGAAAAGAATCCCATCAGGCTTGTGTAAAATAAACTACGGGACAGTAAAGAAACCCATTTCTTTTTCTCAAGGGAGGAATTATTCATGATTGTGATTCCTTCTAGAAGATTGGAAGGTTCGAATAAGTTTAAATCTGCTATTAAACCGTAAATAAAGTTGATGGGTTGTGAGTGTTAGAATTAAACTTAAAGAAATAGTTAACAAAGCATGAAGCAATAGAGAGAAAAAGGAAGGATAATGTTGAGGTGGTTTGTTTATAAAAATGGCTGCAAAGTCGAGTCCCATCCACACAACTATTCCCCAAACAATGACTAAAAGGAATTTTCTTCCATAGCGTTTCAACCGACGAATGGGACATTTCCACAGTTTAGAGAAAAATTCTTTACTTGCAGCTTTAGACATATGAATAATGAACCCCTTTACAATCCTGGCTACTCTTAAGTATGAAGAACAAAAATTAAAGAATGGTTTAAGGATAATTTGAAAATACGGGTGACAAAATTCGAGAAAGTCAGTACCGTTTGTAAACCATTCTTTAAGGTTGAAGAGTCTATATTTTGCTACACAAAGCTTCATTTCTCTCGCTTTCCTTTACTCAATCATCTAAAAAGCTCATATCTGCTTGTATAATTGGGAACTCAATCGAATGGTTTGATTTTGCCATCTATGGATGTTTAGCAAGTAGCCTAGGACAGCTGTTTTTCCCTCATTTAGGGCCGAACACGGCCTTATTATCAACTTATAGTGTTTTTGCAGTTGCTTTTATCATGCGTCCATTGGGCGCAATTTTTTTCGGCCATATTGGGGACAGATTGGGACGAAAAGTTGCTCTCCAGTGCTCCTTGATGAGCATGGCACTTTCAACTCTTGCTATAGGATTACTCCCTACATATGAAGATATGGGGATTTTAGCGCCTTTTGGATTGGTATTTTGTCGAATGATGCAAGGCTTATCCATAGGGGGTGAATTTAGCGGATCTATTGTTCTTTTAACAGAACATGCACCCTCTCATCAAAAAAGTTTTTTTTGTTCTTGGGCAGATTTAGGGAGCTCGATAGGGATGATAAGTGCTTCTCTGGTTATTCTTCTCTTGAATGCTTTTTTAAATGAAGAAGATATACTCAGCTGGGGATGGAGACTCCCTTTTTTATTAAGTTTTTTCATTGGTATAATAGGATTTAAGATGCGCCATTACATCATTGAAACTCCAGAATTTCTTTTTCAGAAGAGAAAATATACGCCAGTTGTATGGCCATTAAAGATCATTTTATCTGAATATAAAAGGAAGCTTTTTTTAGCAACAAGCTTTTTAATGATTAATACGACAGGATATTATTTATTGGTTATATTCCTTCCTAATCAAAACTTAGGCAACATTTCAAAATTGCATGGAATAGTATCGATGCTCTTTAGCTTGATCATTATGATGCCCGCTATTGTTTGGGGGGCTGTGCTCTCTGATAAAATTGGCCAAGTACGCTGTTTAATTATGGGATATACTGGTTGTTTAATATTGGCAGTTCCCCTCATTTATTTTTCAAAGTATGGCACATTTGTACAGCAGCTGTTCTATCAGGGTTTATTTGCCTTTTGTTTGGGGTTTTGCTTTGGTCCTCGGTCAAGCTTTGCGGTACAAGTATTTCCAGCAACCATTCGGTATTCAGCTGTGGCATTATCCTATAATATCGGGAATGGAGTATTTGGAGGAACTGCGCCCTTAATTTGTGCTTTGATAATCGGCCAAACAGGCACAATCTATGGTTTAGTACTCTATATCGTGATGGCTTCTTTGTTGTCTATTTTATCTGTTATTCTACTAGATCGTGAAATGACGCACAGAAAGACATTTAAGCCAGCAATGATTTGGGCTCGAAAGTATATTTCTGGTTACAAAACTCACAAGTAACAGAAATTTTTCCATCTTGAACCATTTCTTGAATGTCTGTCGGTGAAAAAGTTCTAAGCATTTGCGTGACGCGATCTTTTGAACAATGACACTGAGCCTTTACGGGGCGGCTTGGAAATATCCTAATATCCTCTTCCCAAAACAGGCGGTAGAGAAGATCTTGTGCTGAAAGCCTTGTCGAGAGCATTTCATGAGCTGTGGTTGTCCCTAATATAGAGAGTGATCTTAACCAGGCATCATTTTCATTTTCCAATTCTTCAAAAGAGAGGCCAGGAGGTGTGGGCATGCGTTGGATTATTAAAGCTCCAACTAAATGGTCCGTCGTGATCTCAGTCTCATTTGAAAAAACAACAATTCCTGTTTCGAGTTGGTCCGATTGGCGAAAAAAATGGTGAAGACATTCTGAAAGAGTCGTTCCACTGAGTTCTACTATCCCTTGATAACGATCTTCAACATTTCTCTGATCAAGTGTAAAAGCAATGTATCCAGTACCTACAATTTGCTGAATAGAGGATGGAGAAGGCGACAACTTTGCAAGTTTTTCCTCATCATATTTAGCACACGCACGAATTTCACCGGTATGCGTAATGTCAGCAACCATAAGACGTAAAGGACCATCTCCACTGACTTGTAAGGTAAATACACCTTCAAACTTGAAAAAATTTGCCAAAGTGGCACATAAAGCAATGAGTTCTTTAAGTAAAAGATTAACAAGAGATGGATATTGATGGTGTTTTAAAATCTCTTCAACACTATGTTTCAAACGCACCAAACGCCCTCGAACAGGGGCTTTATCTAGTTGAAATGGTAAAACAAAATCAGTTTCTAATATCATCACAAAGGCCATAAGAAGATAGAGTAGAACATTAATAGGGGGCTCAATTTAATGCAAGCGCATTATGCACCAGTACTACATTTATAAAGCCTTGAAAAGTCTTTTGAATCTTATAAAAAACAAGAAAGGAAGGCAAGAGGGTAAAGATCCCTTATTTTTGGTTCTTAACCAAATTCTTCTTGGAGGTTTGCTGTGGATTTGACGCCTATATCGTCAAAATTTTTCTTCATCCATTTTTCTGCTGTTTCTCGGCCTTTTCCAAAAAGAAAGTTAAAAAACTCCCAATCTGAGTTTAAGGCACTTGTATGATCTAAATCAGCAAAAACCTGTGGATTTTCAATAAGATGCATATTCACCTTCTTGATTTTTGTTTTATCTGCAATACCGTCATCAATCAGCTTGCTAATAAACTGGATAGCCCGCATTTCTCGGGTGAGGGTATTGATAAGGCTTAATTCTGTCATGCGCCAATGAATCTCATCAACTGTTTTTGGAGTGTTGTGTCGGGACTGTGGTGTTAATAAGATGACAAGAATGTCAGGAGATTTACAATTATAAATTAAAGGGAAAATTGCAGGGTTTCCAATAAACCCGCCATCCCAATAGTCATCGCCTTCAATGTTAACGGCTTGGAACATGGTGGGAAGGCAAGCCGTTGCTAGAACAGACTCTGCGCTAATCTCTTTTCCTGAAAATATTTTTAATTTTGAAGTTCTAACATTGGTTGCACATAAGAAAACTTTAAGATCTTCATATGTTGAAATTTTTTTGAAATTAAAAAGCTCCTTAACAAGATCTTCAAGCATATTCTTGTTTTGTGGGTTCCATTCATAAGGAGACAAATTTTTCGAAATTTGACCCATAAGGGCAAAAAGAGGATTTGTGCTGATGCCATATCCACCCTTAAATTTATCGAAAGGGGTTGGTACCATACCAATTTTTTTAGATTTCTCACTCAAAATTTTCCAATAACGGAAAAGACTTTTGCGTGCTCCTTCTTTGCCACCTTCAGCCATTCCTTGAGCTATTGCTAAGCAATTCATACCGCCAGCGCTTGTTCCGCTTACGCCCTCAATATCTAATCTTCCATCTTCTAGAAGGTAATCTAAGACACCCCATGTAAAGGCACCGTGCGCGCCTCCCCCTTGCATTCCAATAGAAATGACCTTGTTCTTAGATGAGTTCTGGCCTGCCATGGTGGTATTCCTTCATAAGCTTTTGTAAATTGGTCTTTGCAAACGTTTTTTATTCCTATCTCTCATTATCAGTTTCTCAAATAATTCTTAATAAGTATTTAAGAATAGGATGGGAAAGGAGAAGAAGCCATTTTTCTTTTTGAGTCCAATAGAAGCAAAAATGATGAAATTGAGTTGATGAAAAGAGGCGATAACAAAGGAGGGTTAGACACGTGTCTAGTTGCAGTGTAATCCACCATTGATGTTCAGTGTTTCACCTGTAATATAACCTGCACCGTCCTCTGCCAAGAAAACAACGGCTCGGGCGATTTCTTCTGCCTGGCCAAGACGTCCAAGGGGAATTGTGCTGATAATTTGTTCTAAAATAGGGGTGCTTACGGCGCGTACCATATCTGTATCAATATATCCTGGCGCGATGGCATTTACAGTAATCCCTTTTTTAGCATTTTCAAGAGCGAGAGCCTTTGTAAAGCCAATGATACCCGCTTTTGAAGCGCAGTAATTTGCTTGGCCAATTTGACCCCTTAAAGCATTCACAGAGGATATGTTAATGATACGTCCAAATCCTCTTTCACGCATGGATTCAATAACACCACGCGTCATATTAAAACAGGATGTTAAATTTGTTGTGATAACTTGATTCCAATGGTCAGTACTTTGCCTATGAAGCACACTGTCACGTGTAATGCCGCCGTTATTGACTAAGATATCAATAGGCCCATGGTCTTTGATTACCTGTTCAATTCCTTTTTGACAGGCTTCAAAATTACTAATATCCCATTGATAGGTAGGTATTTGATTTGTTTCTTGAAACTTTAAGGCAGCTTCTTCATTGTTGTGATATGTCACAACAACCTTGTATCCCTTATTTTTAAGAGCAATCGAAATCGGAGCACCAATACCCCGCGTGCCTCCTGTAACCAACGCAACTCTTGTCATATCATCCCCTGATTATATTAAAATCTATAAACTATCCCTAATGTTATACGGTTTGCTACCCCACGATAATTGTCGGAAGATATTCTGTTTGCAAACTCATATTCAAGACCTATATCGAGAGGCTCGATAGGAGAATAAATCAGATTAAGGAAAAATTGATTAATGGCTTGGGTCACACGTGTAGGTCCCGTAAGAACGGGCGTAAATTTTGATACTTGCACGTGCGAATTTGCATAAATCAAATTTGTTCGTAAACATTCACTCCAAAAATGTTCAAAACCAAGGATCAAATTCGTTGCCCACTGAGTGTCTAATACTCGGAGGTTTGCATTATAGAGCGATGATTGGCCATTAAGGATGTCAATGTAACGACCAATACCGTTACCAAAGTTATATTGACCAAAAACATTCGACTTACCATATACCAATAATTCTGTAGATATGCCCAACCCCCAACCAGTTTTTTTTGCCATAAAGGGTACAGCTAAAGTATAATCTTTTACTTTTAACTGTCGTAATACGGCTCTAAAAGATGCATGACCACGTTTATCGTCTTTAATTTTTAAATGGGCGGTCACATCTGGTAAATTGTTGGCTGAAGCAGGAATAGGATTATCATAATTAATACTTTGTCCAAGTTGATTGGTATAATCTGTGGATGGCCTCTCTATGGCGATTGCTAAATTTGTTTGTTGATTAAAGTTAAACGTGTATTTAATTAATCCATGGCGATAAGCTACGCCGTAAACGCTTCCATAATCAACCGTTTGACCAATGGCATCTGGGTCTAAAAAGTTACTTGTTGTATGGCCGGCTGTCCATCCTGCGACATCTATATAAGCATAACGAACTCGCGGTTGGTAAAAGGGAGTACTGGGGAGTATATTGAAAGTACTACCCCAAAAATCTAAACTAACTTCACTTTTAAGCTCTCCAATTTTTGTGTAAGAAAGTGTTCTAAAGCCAAATTGAGTTCCACGTGCTTCAGCAATATAGCGTCCCTTTTTAAGATCGGCATTTACCCCTTGCAAAGGAAGCAAGGGAGGGTAAACAATTTCAGCAGAGTAAGAACTGGCGTCATAAGCAACAGCCAAATTTGGGTTTGCAAATATCTGGATAGCACTATTTGTATTTGGTATTTCAATATAGCGTTTTGGCCAGTTATGATGAACTTGCTGAGGCTCATATACAAAACCATGGTTGTTAATGCGCAATTCTAATTCTTGAATTTTTTTATTATTCTCAGCTGTTTGACGTTTTAAGTCAGATAATTGCTGGGCAGTTGTTGGAGTCGAAGGCGAGTTTTCAGCTTCTGCATAATGACTAATTGAGAATGCCGAGGCTAAAAGGAAAGGTGTGGTGAAACGGAAAAATTTCATGAAGTTAAAAGGCCCCTTAAATAATTTTTAAATTTAATTAATTTTTACCATTTTAGGAGACTAATTGACCTAGTCCCCTAAAATTAAGCAAGTCAAGCAATTAGGGTTTTGAAACTCCTAAATTTTCGAAACTAGTTTTTATGAAGTCAATAGCATCTGTTGCCTCAGGAAAAAGATCAAAGTACTGAGCAAAAATATGAATCGTTTTAGGTACAATTTTATGGACTACTGAAACATTAAGTGACTTCAATCGTTCTTCAAAAGCTTTGCCTTCGGCTGCGAGAGGGTCACATTCTGCATTCACAAGAATAAGCGGTGGGAACTGTTTGAGTTCATCATCGGTTGCTAGTAAAGGCGAGACAGTACTATCGATTGCTTTCTGAGGGTTATTTCCAATGTAATTGTGAACATAACCATTAATACTCTCTCTTGTTAGCAAATAACCATTGGCATATGGATCTGTTGTTTTTTCAGGAATACGAAGATCAAGGGCGGGGTAAATTAATATAGCCCCATCAGGTATGCGCTTATTTTCTTTAATGAGCCTTACCATCAAACTTGTTGCAATATTTCCACCGCCACTATCTCCAGAAACATAAATTTTAGAACCATTTTCGGGGTGTGCTATTAGCCATTCATAGGCATCTTGAGCGTCATCCAGGCCAGCCGGATGGGGATTTTCTGGTGCTAAGCGGTAATCAACGGCAAGTACAGTTGCTCCTGTAGCTTCGCAAAGTTTACGGCAAAGTGTATCATGCGTTTTCAAATTTCCGCGTGTCCAGCCACCTCCATGCGTAAACAGGATGGCTTTACCTGTATCTTTACCTTTGTATAATCGAACAGGGATGTCATGTTTGCCGTCTTTTCCTTTAAGGGTAAAATCTGTTACTGGAACATTTGGTTTGTTTTTAGCAAAAGCATCTCCAAAGAGTTCATACGCAATTCGACCTTCAGTTTGAGGATTGTTCTTTTTTTCTTCCTCTGTGAGTTTTTTGCCAGCTTCAGCGGCAATAAAAGGGATTGCATTAAGAAAAATATTTGTAGCGCAAGAAAGCTTCTCATTTATGACGAACGTTTTAAATGGGCCTTTGTATTGGGCAGGGAGCTCGCAAGGGGCTTCAGCAAATGCAGTTAAAGCCAAAAGCCCAAAAGTCAAAATAAATGAAAACCCTGACTTAAAAAATTTTGCATATATTTGCTTTCTCTCCAGTTTATCAAAATTATTTTTCATCAAATATCCCCTCCTAAATTAATTAAATTTTAATTAATTTTTACCGTTATGAAGAAGATAGTCAAGATGCTGAATATAAAAAATTAAAGAAAAGTGAAGTTTGAAAGGGAGTTTACAAAGGTTGAACAGGTCTACCAAGAGGTAATAACAACGGAAAATAATCTTAAAGCAAAATATTATTCACCAACAGTGAGAGCATAACTTCCTGGCGAAGCCTCTATAATAAGATCTTTCGCTATTGTGCGTGCGGGAACAGTTCCATCATTATGAGCATCTAGCCATTGACGCCATTCTTCCCACCAAGAACCCTCATGCTTTTGTGCGTCTTTAAGCCAATGATCCGCATCGTGGGGCAATTGATCAGAAGTCCAATAATGATACTTCTTTTTAGATGGATGATTCATCGCACCTGCAACGTGACCCGAAGCACTTAAAACAAATCTTATCGAGGGTGATTTAGCCAACTGTGTAATCGAGTAAACAGAGCGCCAAGGGGCAATGTGATCAGACTGAGCGGCCATCACATATAAGGGAACAGTAACTTTTTCTAAATTAATGGGAACGTTCCCTATATGAATACCGTCAGGTTTTATAAGGCGATTTTCTATAACTATTTCTTGCAGATAATCCATATGCATCTTGGCGGGCATGCGTAAGGCATCGCAGTTCCAGTAAAGCATATCAAATGGGAAAGGCTCGCGGCCGAGAAGATAATTGTTTACATAAGATGGCCAAATAAGGTCATTGGCGCGTAACAAATTAAAAGCCCGTACCATATACTGTCCGTCTAAATATCCCTTTTTTTGGACATATTCTTCTAATTTTCTTTGTTGATGTTCGCATCGATAGATTCCAAGCTCATCAGCTTTGCTAAAATCAAAGGGTGTCGCCATGAGTGTTGCACTGGCGATGGGATTAGCCTTTTTTTCCTTTAGGTAACACATCAGAAAACTCAATAGAATACCGCCACTGCAGTACCCGATGGCATTGATCTTCTTTTCACCAGTAATGCTACAAACTTGATCGACTGCTGTTTTTACGCCTTCTAGCGTATAATCAGTCATGGTTTTTTGAGCATGTCTTTTATCAGGATTCACCCATGAGATTATAAACACTGTTAATCCAGATTCTAAGGCCCATTTAACAAAAGAGTTTTCAGGCTTCAAATCAAAAATATAATATTTGTTAATCCATGGCGGAACAATCAACAAAGGCCGTTTAGCAACACGCTTTGTTAAAGGTTCATATTGAATAAGTTGAAAAAGATCATTTTGAAACACAACCTTTCCAGGTGTTGTTGCAAGGTTCTTTCCTAATTTGAACGCTTTCATGTCCGTCATACGTGACTGCCATTGCCCGTTTGCAGAATCTTCAAGATATTTTTGGAACCCACGGACAAGGTTTTTTCCTGATGAAGCTACTGTCTCATGCAGAACCGCCGGATTAGTTAAAGGGAAATTGGTTGGTGAGAGAGCATCAATTAGATGGTTTGTATAAAACATGAGCTTACGGCTGGTAATTGGGTCTAAACCTTCAATGCTGGTCACAATTTCTTTTAAATACTTCGCATTTAAAAAATATGCTTGTTGCAGTAAAGAAAAAAATGGATTTTCATTCCATTCTGGGTCTTGAAAGCGCTTATCACCATTTATCGGTGCTATAAACGTAGTCTCCATTCTTCCCTGAAGTCGGTCTATTGTTGACTGGAGTAAGTCTTGAAAATCTTTTAAATGGCGTGCCTGCACCTCTGCAATTTTTTCTGGTTTTTTTGAAATCTTTTCAATAGCTTGTGTAAAAGTCTGAGTCATGACTTCAGGATCAAAGACAGCATTTCCTATTTCGGAAGATTCTGGAACACCAAAATTTTTAAAGTTCTGTTTTATGGCTTTTTGTGTTTCAGCACTTACTTTTATCCAAATTTCTTTCCATTCAGGATTAGTAAGTGATTTACTCATTTTAGAAAATTGGTTTTCCCCAAAACTTTTTATATTTTTATTTAGTGTTCTTTGAGTCTCCTTATGAAATTGAACCCACATTTCCTTCCATTCTGGATGAGCGGATGTCTTTCCCCATTCTTTGTAGTGAGAGAGATTAATATTTTTTAAATTACGCTTAATTGCTTTTTGAGTCTCATCATTAAATTTATCCCACATCATTTTCCACTCAGGTTGAGAATAAATTTTACCAAATTCCGAGAACTCTGGTTTACCAAAATTTTTTAACGTACGCTTGAGGGTTTTTTGAGTCTCGTCATTAAATTTAGCCCACATCTCTTTCCATTCAGAGTTTGAAAAATTCTTATTCATTTCTGTAAAGTGAGATATGCCAAGATTCTTTAAATTCTGCTTTAGAGTCTTTTGAGCTTCATCGTTAATTTTAGCCCAAGCTTTGTTCCATTCTTCAGAGATTCCAGCCTGACTATCAAAAGAAAATGCAGAAAATTTCTTAGATTTTTTAGCCATAATGCCTAAATCCCCTTGTAATACATTATGATCTTAATATACCCATAAAATATTAATAAAATATTAAAAGAGTCGCGCGGATTTCCTTGCTTTTGCGCACGTGCTGGTGAGGGGTGCGTTGGTTTTGATCTTAGATTCTAATTTTGTAATGAAACTCCTATATAATGATGTGTCGGATTGTAATCTTGCCAAGGAGAACGATCGACAATAAGATCAATTTGTTAAACATCTATAGGAGAAATAATCATATGAAAAATTTATTTTTTTATGCGTCACTATTCATGAGCATTTTTATCTCTGGGTTATGTGCAGAAGTACAGGCGACTAACCTGGCGATTAAGGCCATGATAGCCGCGCCAGATAATGACTTCATTAAGAGAGATTTGTTAACGGTCCCGCAGTAAAAAGGGCATACCCGCCTCAATTTTACCATGTCACAATTGGATTTATTGAAAATATTGCTGAGAAGGATGTGGAGTCATTAAAGCAACACTTAAACTCAGTGAAGCCTGGAGAATTGGGGGAATTAGAGCTTGGGAATGCACATCAATTTGTAGCTGGGACAGCTACGAGTCCAACTCTTTTGTGTATTCTTGCAGCAAATAGTGACCATTTTAAAAAACTCAACGAAACCTATGCCCAAGCTTTGAAAGAATACAAAAAGGCAGATGGCTCTCCTGAAGGTTATGTCTTTAATTCTTATACAAGTGGAAACTACATTCCGCATCTGGCGGTAGGCTCGGGTGATGGAGATATCGTTAAAAAAGTGCAAACTAGGCTTGATAATTATAGACAAGAAAATAATGGAACAAATTATAAAGCTAAAATTGGCAGTATATTACTTTGGGATCCCACACAGAAGGGTTCAGCTCATTAGAATTAAAGAAATGCTGACTATACGAGCTTTTTCTATAGAACTAGAAGGTCTATAAAAATCTTCATTTCTACGATTCATAAAAGAATAAACTAAAAGACCTCTTTACTCTCGCGAAGGGTTAAGCTATTTATCTGTAGTTTTAGATGTGGCTAATTTGCTTTAGGCATCTATTGGCTATTTTTGGTATGTATTACGTAGCTACCAAATCTCATAGGATCAAATGTATTAAGAAATGTGATTAGAAAGTATTATTTAACAAGCCTTTTTAATTTCGAAATGAGCTCTTGAATGTAAGGAATAGCTTCATGGCACAGTTGTGGCGTTTTTTGATTCCCATTTTGATTGGGTTATCTATTTGGTTAATCCCAATCCCCGTAGGAATGAATCCTAAAGGGTGGTCCTTGTTTGCTATTTTTACGTCAACAATTTTAGCTTTGATCTGCAGGCCCCTTCCTCTTGGAGCAGTGTGCATGATCGGTATGGTTGTTGCTGTTTTAAGTCAAGACATGGATATAACACAAGCTTTGAGCGGGTTTGGCACGCCGGTAATTTGGCTCATTCTATTAGTATTTTTTATTGCACGCGCTTTTGTAAAAACCCAACTTGGGATGCGTATTGCTTATTTCTTTGTTTCTCTTATGGGCAAACACACTTTGGGACTTGGGTATGGAATTATAGCAACAGAACTGCTCATTGCACCAGTTATACCAAGTAATGGAGCACGAGCTGGGGGCATTATGTTCCCTATTTTAAAATCCATTTGTGAATCTTTAGATAGCCGTGTTGGAGATGGAACAGAAAAACGGGTTGGGTCGTATTTAACGCAGGTATGTTTTCAAGGAAATTTAATTACGAGCGCCATGTTTTTAACGGCTATGGCAGCGAACCCTATGGCTCAGTCAATGGCAAAAATGGTGGGCGTTGAAATTACATGGATTAATTGGTTTACAGCTGCTCTTATCCCCGGTTTTTTGAGTATTATTTTAGTTCCATTGGTGCTCTATTTCATTTATCCCCCCATGGAAAAACACCACCCGAAAGCACCGCAATTAGCCCGAGAAAAATTAAAAGAAATGGGCCGTATGAGTAGCCAAGAATGGATCATGGTGGGCGTATTTGTCTTTATGTTGGTATTTTGGATAATAGGAGGTTTATGGGGTGTCGAGCCTACCACAACGGCCTTAGTAGGCGTGTGCTTACTGATCATTACTAATGTGCTGACCTGGGAGGATGTTTTAAATGAAAAAGAAGCTTGGCATATTTTTATTTGGTTCGGAATTTTAGTTACCATGGCAAAGTACTTACAGGTTCTGGGTTTTGTTGATTGGTTCAGCAACAATGTAGGGGGGTTGGTAAAGGGTTTAGAGTGGGAGCATGTTTTTTTAGCTGTAATCCTCATCTATTTCTATAGCCATTATTTCTTTGCAAGTAACACTGCCCACGTGGGAGCTATGTATCCAGCATTTTTAGCAGTTGCAATCAAAGCAGGGACACCCCCGCTGCTTGCTGCGCTTGTACTAGGGTTCTGCTCTAATTTGTTTTCTTCAATGACACATTATGGTTCAACCGCTAACGTTGTTCTTTACGGCTCAGGCTATGTTCCTTTAGGTACTTGGTGGATTTTAGGGCTGATGGTTAGTTTTCTAAATCTCTTAATCTGGCTCGGAGTGGGCCCCTTTTGGTGGGGATTTCTTGGGTTATGGTAATAGCTCTTCCTAGAAAAATAATAAATATTATTTATTACTATTTCTGCGGGTCATAATAAATAATATACGTTTAAAACTTGTATTATTAACAATCTATCAATTACTTTTTATTGAAGCACGCTTTAAATGCTAGGGTATGTTTATTAGTGTGCATGAAAAAATATTTTCTGACTTAGGTATTTATTAATAATTTTTCTTTAAGCTCAATAAATGTAAGTAAAATATAATCAGCAGAAATGGTGGTTTGTTTAAACAAACTCAAAGTTCGCTAAAGGGCTTTGATAAATTTTATTGAAAGGAAAATAACATGAGTACTCAATTAGGAACTTTTATCCCCCTTCAAGGTCAAAATGCATGTTGGGGTTTAAACAATAATTTAGATTTAAGATTGACAGGAATAAACCCACAAGCAATTTTGGGTCAAAACACACCTTACGGTCATTCTTCTTTCGTAGTTTTGCCTACAAATTATGCTGGAAACTTTAATGAGATTACAAAAAATATAGCACCTACTCAATCACCAGTAGCTTTTGTACCTCATCAGCAATCAATTAATAGTGGTGCATTTATTCCTAATACATTTATGGGTTCCAGTGCAGTTGTTGCAACAGTACCTGGCATCTTCCAAGGAAGCAATTCATCTTTCAATTGCCTACCTTATGGGAATACATCTATTTCTCAGTCATTTGCAACTGAGTTGTCAGAAAACAACCATGAATATGTGATCTCTTTTGACGTACCAGGTATTGAAATGCAAGACTTGGATATTTCATTAGCAGGCAATACTATTTATATCAATGGTATTCGCAAGAACACCCAAGAAGCGACAACGTTAGCGTATTCTGAAATCGCAAAGGGAAGTATTTCTCGTGCGATTTGCGTTCCTTTTGATGTATGCAGCAACAAGGCGATCAATACATCATTGGATAATGGTGTTTTGAAAATTCGTATTTCAAAAGACAACCAATTTGAGAAAAAAGGAACAACTCGTAAGGTTAAGATTGGTTAAATAAAACCTTTTACCTATCGAGCTTAAGCTCGAAGAGTCCTAACGTAAATGCCAGTTTTTGCCTCATAAGGAGAGTAAAGACTGGCATTTCCATATTGAATGACTCAAGAACAGATTTCAGAAGACTTGAAGGTAATTGAATGGTTTTTCAAGCCTCTTAGGAAGACTTGAGAAAATATAATGGAAGTCATTGTATCTATGAAGGAATAATAAAAAAGCTTAAGGATTCATTTAGAGGGGATATATAAAAATTAAATGAGGAAATTTTGAACGTGTCAAGCCCCCGTCAATTGCTCCAGTTTTTAAATTAGGATTTCTGATCAATGTAGAGAGGGTATAGTACTCTGCAACGGGATAGAATCTTTGACTGATCTACGTTCCTTCAGAACTGAAGCGATCA
>VGEY01000018.1 GCA_016869075.1 Alphaproteobacteria bacterium | reverse complement strand
CAAAAGGACGGGTTGAAACATTCCCGCCCCCGGGGGTGTGGGGGGGGGGGGGACGATCGGGGGGGGGTGGTGGGGGCGTACGAGGTTTTTCAGGGGGAGCAGCAGGTGCGGGTCTTGCAGGTTTCTCTTTAACTTCAACTTGTTTTACCTGAACTCCTTTGTCAGCATCCATATAACTCCACCCTTCTACCATCTTTTTTGAAGGTGATGAAGCGACCTGTGGTTTAGCAGGCTCTGGGTGTACAATGGCTGTTCCAGCTGGTCTTGTTGGGATGTCTACGCCGTCAGCTTGGAATACAAATTTATTTTTCTTATTGCCTTTAGAAATTTGGTAAACGCATGCAGCCTTATTATTGTGAAGGGGATGCCTTGTGGCTTCACCAGTATACTGTTCTTTTCCTTTAAAAAATTCTTTTATGGAATCCCCCTCGTCACACGTTTTTAGGTCATTATGGAGGGTAACTGATCCAATAGAAACGTGGCCGGCATCGACTATGCCTGTTTTTTCAATAGGTTCCCAGCGACAAACTTGACGCAACTGTTCAGAGGTTATTTGCGGGCAAGGAGCTGCGAGAGAACTGTTCAAGCTAGCAAGCAATAGTCCGCTTGTTAAGAGTAATACTTTAGATTGCGTTTTCATATGATATAGCCTCCACTAAATTATTTCTAACTTTAGAGTAAACAACTTTTATTAATTTTCTGTTAATTAGTAAAAATTATTGTATATTTTTTTGAAGTACTTAAAAACACAAGGGCTTGATGGTGCCTATAAACTATTTGTCGCTTCAGTTAACCATGCCTTTTCCTCCTCATCCATATGGGGTAAAAGAAGTTCACAAACGTGAGCATGATAGTCATTAAGCCAATTTCGCTCCTCAAGGGTGAGCATTTCTATCTCAATGAGGGTTTTATCAATGGGAACTTGCGTAAGAGTCTCAAATCCCAAGAGGGATCGTTCCCCGCCTTTAGGAATGCCCTTTTCAATTACGAGTACTAGACTTTCTATGCGAATTCCATAAGCATCAGTTTTATAATAACCCGGTTCATTTGAAACAATCATCCCTGCTTGCAAAGCAACTGAGGAATGTGCCTTACTAATTCGTTGGGGACCTTCGTGCACACTTAAATAACTTCCAACTCCATGACCTGTACCATGATCATAATCCAAGCCTGCTTTCCAAAGAAAACAACGAGCAAGAGGGTCTAATTGAGATCCTGTCGTTCCCGCAGGAAAAGATGCCGTAGCAATGGCAATGTGTCCCTTCAAAACACGTGTGAAACGATCCTTTTGTTCTGGTGTGGGTGTCCCAATGGCAACAGTGCGTGTAATATCGGTTGTCCCATTAGGATATTGGCCACCGGAATCCACGAGATAAAGAGAATTAAGTTCAAGTGGCCGATTGCTCTCATGGTTCACGCGATAATGGACAATAGCACCGTTTGGACCGGCTCCTGAAATTGTGTCAAAGCTTGTTCCTTTAAACAGAGGGCTTTGTTTGCGGAAGGAAAGAAGCTTGTCAGCAGCATCGATTTCGGTAAGTTTTCCGCTCAAAGCTGCTTTTGAGAGCCAAGCCAAAAAACGTGTTACAGCGATACCATCTTGTATGTGGGCTTGGCGTGCACCTTCTATTTCGATGGGATTTTTTAGCGCTTTGGGATGCGCGCAAGGATCTATACTTTTTATGAGACGGCATTTTTCCAAATATTGAATAAGGGCGAGGGGGGTAAGTGAAGGATCTACAAGAATGGAGAGATCATTCAAGTCACTGAGTGTTTCCTTTAATTTTTCTGGGCTATGTAAACGCACCTGGTCTCCCAAATAATCTTTTACGGGAGAGGAAATTTTCTCAGGTGAAATGAATAAATCTACTGTAGTGTCTGCCCAGAACAAAGCAAATCCTTGAGGCACGGGAGTATGAGGGAGGTCACTTCCACGTATATTTAAAAGCCATGCGATGGATTCCGGCGCTGTAAGGAGGGCTGCATCAACATGTTTGCTGTGTAATAGGGCTGCAATTTGCTTGCGCTTTTCTTTTGAAGGGATACCTGCGTAGGTAAGTTCATGAATTTCAACTGGATTAAGCGGGGGTAAAGGCCGGTCTTTCCAGAGGTGATCTATAAGATTTTGAGGAGGTGGTAAGAATGAAACATCCATCGAATCACAAATAGATTTCCCTTGTAATTTATCATTTAGGGTATGCAGCCATGGGTCATAAAATATTTTCTGGCCTTTTTTAAAATTATTTTTTGCCCAAGCATGCGGGGGATGATCAATGAGAGAACAAATCTCATAATCACTGAGATTCACTTGTTTTTCTGCTTGAAGCGTATAACGCCCATCTACGAATAGGGCTGCCTTATCTTTTAATATAATGGCAATACCTGCTGAACCGGTAAAGCCAGTTAACCATGCCAACCGCTCATCGCAAGGTGCGACATATTCGCCCTGATAGGCGTCAGTACGAGGGACAATAAACCCGTCTCCATTCCATTCATTTAATAATTGTCTAACGGCGCTCAAGCGGCTCGGATGGATTGACATTGGAAGTCCTCTTGTCCTCTCATTTTTTGTTGCTCACTCCTTAACCATACGCTATTCGCTTTGATCTAAACTACTCTAATTATACAACTAAACATCTATTTATACTCTTAGACATATTTATTATAGCAAGAGAAGATGTCAAATTTATTAAATGTGTATATACTTAAAAATATGAAAGGGGCAGAAAAAAACAGTCAGGTGACTTTGGTCAGTAAGTAATATATTCTGTTTGTCACGACACCTTACAAATTTAAGGAATTTCATCTATGGTGGTGCATTCTCAATCAACTCTGAAGGATGGTACTCTTAATAGCCAGGAGTTAAAAATTCATAAAGGAAAGAAATCTTCTTCACTCTTAACTGGGGATACGGCTCCTGTAGCTGTTTTGTTCGATTGGGACAATACGCTGGTTGATACATGGAAAACTATTTTTTACGCGCTCAATGACACACTTCTTGCATTTGGATTAGAGCCTTGGTCTGAAGAGTTTGCTATTGCTTCTGTCCAACAGTCGGGGCGCGATGCCTTCCCAAAATTATTTGGAGAAAAAAGCAAAGAAGCTCAAAAATTTTTTTACAAGCTTGTAGAAGAAGATAATCTCCAAGGGCTTAATCCCATGCCTGAAGCACAAGAATTGTTGGAAATTTTGGCTGAGAAAGGCATTCCAATGGGTATCGTAAGTAATAAAAATAGTACCTTTTTACATAAAGAAGTGAATCATTTGGGGTGGAAAAATTATTTTGGAGCTCTGGTAGGTGCGGGTGATGCCACGCGTGATAAACCAGCAGCAGATCCTATTTTCTTGGCATTGAAAAATCTAAATGTTTCTGTATCTCCTCATGTTTGGATGGTTGGTGATGCTCCTGTAGATTGGGATTGTGCACTTGCTGCTGGGTGTCAGGCTATTGCCATTGGAAATCGCTTTGAACATCCATCCTCAGTCCTTGTTTCTATTGAAAATTGTAGCGAGCTAAAAAAAATCTTTTCAAAAATGTAATTTCCCCTCTTGGTCTTTTGTTAAAATCGTACTATTCATTAAAAAGAATAAAATTTTAATAAAACCTGGGGGTATAAAACTGTGGCAAATGAAAAACCAGTGAATGTTCAAGATGTTTTCCTCAATCACGTACGCAAAAACAAGACACCACTGACCGTCTTTTTGGTTAACGGGGTAAAACTACAAGGGGTAGTCACTTGGTTTGATAGTTTTTCCATGTTATTGCGTCGAGATGGTCATTCTCAACTTGTCTATAAACATGCAATTTCAACCGTTATGCCACAGGGTCCAATCCAACTATTTGAGGCCACTGCAGCGCAGGCTAGGTCTGATAGCTTAGAAGATGAATTTGAAGATATGGAAGCGAACTGATTTAATTGGTTAAGTACTCATCGCGCCCGCCTCCTTCACCAACTCTCCCACGTACAGGGGTTGTTCACGTTAGCTTTCAAACGCATAAAGAGCGCTTAGAAAAAGATCTCCTTTCTCAAAAAGGTCGCAGCTTAAGCAGTCGATTAGAAGAAGCGATTGGATTAGCGCATGCCATCAATTTAGAGGTTGCTCATAGTCAAGTCATCCAATTACATAAGGTAACTCCTGCGACTCTACTTGGCAAAGGAAACGTTCAGTTACTTGAAGGGATAATAAAAGGTCTTGGTATAACCTTGATGATTATCGATCATCCTCTTACTCCCATTCAACAAAGGAATTTGGAGCGTGCTTGGCATTGTAAAGTTATTGATAGAACTGGGTTGATTATTGAAATTTTTGGTGATCGTGCCCGAACGGCCGAAGGAGCCTTGCAAGTGGAACTTGCAGCACTAAACTATCAACGCAGTCGATTGGTAAGATCTTGGACTCACTTGGAAAGACAACGCGGTGGTTTTGGTTTTATTGGTGGACCTGGTGAATCTCAATTAGAATTAGATCGTCGATTGATTGATGAGCGAATCATAAAAATCAAAAAGGGTCTTGCTCAAGCAAAACGAACAAGAGGGCTGCATCGTGCTGCACGCCAAAAAGTTCCATTTTCTCTTGTTGCTTTGGTTGGATATACAAATGCTGGCAAATCAACCCTCTTTAATTTAATGACCAAAGCGAATGTGTTTGCAGAAAATCTTCTTTTTGCAACACTTGATCCAACGATGAGACAGGTAAAATTGCCCAGTGGTAGACAAATCATTTTATCCGATACTGTTGGTTTTATCTCTGATCTACCTACACAATTGATCGCAGCTTTTCGAGCAACATTAGAAGAAGTATGCTCGGCTGATCTCATTCTTCATATACGTGATTTGGCCCATCCAGATACGGATTACCAAGCGCAAGATGTCTATAAGGTTCTTGAGGAGTTGGGAATTGTCCATCCAATAGAAGCAGGGGTGCTTGTGGAAGTTTATAATAAGGTGGACTTACTTTCTGGTGAAGTTCTTGAAAATCTTGAAAATAGAATACAAAGGGATGATAATCTCGTTGGTATTTCCGCACTGAAAGGACAAGGTATTGAGAAACTGTTGGAATGTATTGATAGAAAGCTCGGTGGTAGAAAGGAGCTTGTTCACGTAACTGTTCCGGCATATAAAGGAGAAATACTAGCTTGGTGTTATCGTCAGGCAATTATTGCTGATCGTACAGATGATGGTGAAATAATTCATTTAACTCTCAACATCACCTCTGAAGAAAGGCATAAACTACAAGATAAGTTTGGTGATTTGCTTAACTGGCAATAAAAAATATTAATTTATATCTATGTTATAAAAAATGGTTCATCAAAAATTATTGAAGTCCTTTGAAGATTTTGGCATTGCATATGAACTTCATACGCATGAACCTCTTTTTACTGTGGGGGATGCATTGCGCGTCCAATCTGATCTGAAAGGCGCCCATAGTAAGAATTTATTTTTAAAAGATCGGGATAAAAAATATTTTTTGGTAAGTGTGTTAAATTCAAAAAGGGTTAATTTAAAATCATTGTCTAAAAATTATGCAAAAGGACATTTTTCATTTGGGAGTCCTGATGAATTAAAGGACAAACTTGATGTTATTTCTGGCGCTGTTACTCCTTACGGACTTATTAATAATAAAGCTTTTGACGTAACGTTTTTATTGGATAAAGATATGAGGAATTATGAGTTTGTCAATTTTCACCCACTCAGAAACGATATGACTGTAAGTGTCCCTTTAAATGATTTTCTTATTTTCTTCGAAAAAATCGGACATAATCCTCACGTTATTGAGGTTCCCATTCTCGTAGACGATTCTGCCCATTGACAGATGCTTTATACCTTTGAGAAAATTAGAAAGACTAAACCTAATCATGATATGCTCTTCTCAGTGAAAATGGATACACTATTTGGAAGAGGAAACGGACGGCAAAATTTTGTTTTATTCAACTGCTATTAATCCTCAAAATCTCTTATTGCTCTTAGGGTTATCATTTTTCTTCGGATTGGCTTACGAAGACTTATATGGTCGAAGCCAATTTCATCATCCCGGAGGCGTCCGGACATTTCCTATGCTCTCGATGTCAGGTGTATGCCTCTATTTGCTAGAGCCACAATATGGTTTAGTATTTGCAGCTGGCCTCATCATTTTAGGTTTGTGGCTCTTGGCTTACTATCAGTACCACTTGCGGCACAGTGCTAGAAATGAGGAATCTGCAGGGGGATTGGTTGCATTGGTGTGCAACCTTCTGGCTTATCTGTTAGGTCCTATCGCAGTTTTGCAGTCAAGTTGGTTTGCCGTAGGATTGACGGTCAGTTCAGTTTTATTTTTAGGGGCACGTGATCGCTTGCATGATATTGCACGTAAAGTGCCAACTGATGAAATCACTTCAACAGGTAAATTTTTAATTCTTACTGGAATCATATTACCTCTTTTACCTAACACACCAGTTACAAGCTTTACTCCCATTACCCCCTATCAAGTATGGTTAGCTGTGGTTGTTGTGAGTGGTATTTCATATGCAAGCTATCTCATTCAGCGTTATAAATCAGAACATGGAGGAATTTGGCTTACTTCTGTGTTAGGGGGTATTTACTCCTCAACAATAACAACGGTTGTTTTATCTCGCCATGCTCAACAAAAGCGCATAAATGAAGAGATGCTACACTTTAGTATTATATTATCAACTTCAATGGTTTATATTCGCCTCTTTGTCATTATTCTGGCCTTTAATTTGTCAGTTGCAAGAGAAATGAGTTCTGTCTTATTAGGACTTTTTACTCTTTCTTTGTTTCTCTCTCTCATACTTTATAGAAGAACCCAAAGCAAAAAGGATGCTCCTGAGAAAGTAGAAATAACGCAAAAAAATCCCTTAGATCTAGTGGCAGCCTTTATTTTTGCCTTTTTGTTTGTTGTAATCTCTTTGGCCTCAGCTTGGGCAAAACAAAATTTTGGTGATATTGGACTTTATACATTGGCAACTATTATTGGTGTTTCAGACATTTCTCCTTTTGTGGTGAGTTTGGCTCAAGATAGTGTTTCTGGGATAAATACAAGAGTAGTCGCTAATGCAATCCTTATTGCCACATCCTCAAATAATGTATTAAAAGCTGCTTACACAGTAATTTTTGTTGGATTACGTTCTAGCCTTCTTCCTGTATTACTTCTCATAGCTCTTGCGATTCTTGGGTGTATACAGCCCCTATGGGATTTATGGGGATGAAATGGAAATTCAATTTTTAGGCGCAACTGGCACTGTAACTGGATCAAAGTATCTTGTTGTTGCTAACGGTAAAAAAATTCTGATTGATTGTGGTTTGTTCCAAGGCCTCAAACAACTTCGTCTTCGAAATTGGACGCCATTACCCTTTAACCCAAGAACTTTAGATGCCGTTATTTTAACTCATGCCCATTTAGATCATAGTGGTGCAGTCCCTTTATTGATTCGCAGCGGATTTCAAAAAAAAATTTATTGTTCATCTGCAACTAAAGATCTTTGTGAAATATTGTTACCTGATAGTGGCCATATCCAAGAAGAAGATGCTTTGAATGCTAATAAATATCATTATTCGAAGCATCATCCCGCCTTACCTCTTTATACAAGAGCAGAGGCTGAAGCCTCATTAGGCTATCTTAATTCTGTACCTTTTCATGACAAGGTTTCATTAGGAGATGGCGTGACTTTTGAGTTTATCCCAGCCGGCCATATTTTAGGAGCGTCCTTTGTTCGTTTATATGATGGTGAGCGAAGTCTCCTATTTTCTGGGGATTTAGGGCGTCTTAATGATCCTTTAATGAAAAGTCCTAATTTTATCGAGAGTGCAGACTACCTGGTAATAGAATCCACTTATGGTAATCGTCTTCATGACAATGTAGAAATTGTAGAAGTGTTGTCAGGTATCATTAATCGCACGGTTCATCGAGGAGGCATTATCGTTATTCCTGCATTTGCTGTAGGAAGAGTTCAGCTGGTGCTTTATCTTTTGCAACAATTAAAACTGAATGGTAAAATTGGGGATATTCCAATTTACTTAGATAGTCCCATGGCTGTGGATGTCACCCATCTTTATCGAAAATACAACGATCAGCATAAATTAACTCCCCTACAATATCAGCAAATGTGCGCCAATGTGATTATGGTTTCATCACCCGAAGAATCAAAAGCTTTAGATATTCAGAAATTTCCAATAATTATTATTTCTGCGAGTGGAATGGCCACTGGAGGACGCGTTCTCCACCATTTAAAAGCGTTCGCTTCAGATTGGCGGAATACAATTCTTTTCGCAGGTTTCCAAGCTGCAGGAACGCGCGGAGAGGCACTTGTTAATGGTGCAAAAGAAATTAAAATTCATGGGGCTGTGGTTCCTGTTAGAGCAGAAGTTTTAATTATGCATTATTTATCTGCACATGCTGACTATGGAGAAATTTTAACCTGGCTAGGGCACTTTAAGCACCCCCCTCAGACAACCTTTATTACCCACGGAGAGCCCGTTCCGGCAGAGACTTTGCGTCAAAAAATTGAGGAAGCCTATCATTGGTCGTGTCATATCCCAGAATACTTAGAAAAAGTAACTCTCAATTAAGATCCTTTATTAAGAGAATTTTAAGTACCTTTAAATTAATATAGGAATATAAGGTATTATGGAGGCTTAATTTATGACGAGACAAATTTCTCAAATTGCGCTAGTTTTCTTGGTACTGGCATCCATATCGGTTCATACAAGCGTAGCCTCACAATATTCGCAACAATACCCACAACAATATCAACAACAATACTCTCAGCAATATCCACAACAGGGGCAGCCTTATGGGCAGCAGATGCAACAATATCCGCAACACATGCAACAGTACCCTCATCAATATCCACAGCAGATGTCACAATACGGACAACCTATGCAAGGATATCCTCAACAAATGCAACAACCACAGGCACCACAGCAGCAAGCACCGCATCAGAATTTTTTACAAAATGCTCAGCAGTTTGGAGCTTTAGGTATGCAAGCCTTTCAACAAGGTAAGCAAATGTATTCAGCGCACAAAAAACAAGGAAAAGGGGAACTCACTGAAGAGGATGAAACAGTTCTCGAGGATGTTGAGGAACTTATTAAATCTTCTAAGGAAGAAATAAAATGTAAGAATGACGAAGGTAAATTAATTAAAGTTAAAACAAAGTGGATAGAAAAGGGCTTGCAAAACAAGCCGCCTACCATTGATGTTGAAAAAAAGGGTTCAGATTATCTTTTACATTATAAAAGCAAGAAAACAGGGAAAGAGAGAACATATACGTGCCACCGAAGCTCTTTTTCGTCATAAGATTTTTATTTTTCTTTAGAAAACTGGGTTCATAAAAAAACATCTTTTTGCATAGTATCTATCTATTTTTATTATATTAATATCCCTTTTTAAACTCGCATTAAAGCAGGCCCAGACTTTTTTTTCTTGGTTCTTAGAGGGAGTTAAGGTTAAAATTAATTTGAAGATGATTAAATTTATGACTAGATACATTATAAGGTGATATTTTATGTCGAATGAAAAATTTATGACACCCTTGCATGATGCTGGTCTTTTTGTATGCCAAAGAGAAACGTTAGTTCGTATGCTTTGGCTTTCTCATCCCTCTATTATTAATATATCCGCAATGGCGGGGTTTGCTACTTATTTGCGTTTAAACACAATACGCTTTCAGCACCTCAGTTTATTGCGATTTGCTAAGGAGATTACTGCCGTATGGCTAAAAAAATGCTTATTGATGCAACGCACGACGAGGAAGTCAGGGTTGCAATTGTTGATGGCAACCGGTTAGAAGAGTTTGATTCGGAGACATCGACAAAACGACAAATTAAAGGAAACATCTATCTCGCTAAAGTTGTTCGCATAGAACCATCCTTACAAGCTGCGTTTGTCGAATTTGGAGGAAATCGTCATGGATTTTTACCGTTTGGTGAAATCCATCCTGATTATTTTCGTATTCCTGTTTCTGATCGTCCAGCTGATCGTCCAGGCAATGAGGGGGAAGCTAAAGCACAGGATAAAGTCCCGCCTCAAAAAAACAATAAGAAAAGAAAGTCTAAAAAGACAAACGAGCAAGAGGATGTGCCTGTTGTATCAGAAAATGTAGGTGTTCCTTTGCAGGAAAGCACTGATGCAATTTCTGTACCTGCATTTGATGCCGGAGATTCTGGCATCGACATTGTTGATGAAGATGAACTCCCTCGCCGTCCGCGCATTTATAATTATAAAATCCAAGAAGTCATAAAACGACGTCAGATCATGCTCATCCAAGTTGTTAAAGAGGAGCGCGGTAATAAAGGAGCCGCCCTTACAACTTATTTAAGTCTTCCTGGACGTTATTGTGTCTTGATGCCCAATGCGGGTCATCGCGGAGGAGGGATCTCTCGAAAAATTAGTGATGGAACTGATCGACGTAGACTGCGGGATATTTTAAAAGATTTGGAAATTCCTGACGGAATGAGTCTTATTGTTCGAACAGCAGGCCAAGAACGTAATAAACTTGAAATTCGTCGCGATTTTGACTATCTGCTGCGGCTTTGGGAAGAGATTCGTGAAACCACCCTTAAAGCCACTGCCCCGTCTTTAATCTATGCTGAAGGTGATTTAATTAAGCGCTCAATTCGCGATGTATACAATCGAGATATTGATCAAATTTTAGTTGAAGGAGAAGAAGCTTATAAGGCAGCAAAAGCTTTTATGAAAGCTCTTATCCCAAGCCATACTAAGAAAGTACAGTCCTATAAAAATACGGTTCCGCTTTTTCATCGTCATAAAGTTGAAGAACAAATTGATGCTATGATGAATCCTACCGCAAAACTTCCTTCAGGTGGATCTATCGTGATCAATCCCACAGAAGCATTGGTAGCTATAGATGTTAACTCTGGAAGATCAACACGTGAGCGTCATATTGATGAAACTGCAGTTAAGACAAACCTGGAAGCTGCAGAAGAGATTGCGAGACAAATGAGATTGCGAGATTTAGCAGGATTGGTCGTTATTGATTTTATAGATATGAATGAACAAAAACATATTCAAGCTGTTGAAAAACGCTTGAGAGAAGCGACAAGCACAGATAGAGCTCGGATTCAGCTCGGTCATATTAGTCAGTTTGGATTACTTGAATTAAGCCGTCAGAGATTGCGTCCTAGTCTGATTGAAACGAATTCCTCTGCTTGCTCCCATTGTAAGGGAACAGGATTGGTTCGTTCAGTTGAATCGATGTCTCTTCTGGTTCTTCGTGCTATTGAAAGTGAAGGAATAAGTGGGCGAAGTTCGGAAGTTGTCGTCACAGTTCCGACAGGCGTTGATTTATACCTCCTTAATCAAAAGCGCTCTTCTTTGATGGCTTTTGAAAGTCATTATAAGATGCATGTTATTATCTCTCGAGATGATACTTTGATAACTCCAGATTTTCGTATTGAAACACTCATGGAGAGGAAAGCCAATTTAGAACAAGCACCTTCCATCTCGGATGCTAGCGAAGAAGAAAAAGCCGAAGAAATCACTCAGCCAGTTGAGGAATTTGATAAGGATATTCCTCAAAGAAACTACCCAAGAGATGAAAGGGGTGGGCGGCGTCATCGGCGGCGTCATCGCTCATTTTCTAAACGCAGAGATCAAGAAAATTTTCGCAATAAACCTCAGGATGACTATCCTGAAAAGAAGATGTCTGATTCTTCTAATTCAATTGAAGAGCAAATCTTAACTGAGATTGCAGGAGTTATCGAACATCCAAAAAAGAAAATACATGAGCAATTAGAAAAATCTGAAAATGTTGAGGAAATAAAAGACAAAGAAATTAAAAATGGAGATGTCAGAAATTATTCTCGGCGCAGACGGAGAAGAGGAAGAAGGAATCCCCATAGGCCTACGAACTCTCCTTCTGAAGGAGGAAATGAAAGCTCATTTTCAGTAAAGCCTGAAATAACTGCCCCTATTCAAGTGGGAATGGTAGCTGCGAAACCACCAAAGATTGGGGAGGGGTTAAAACCAAAGCATAAGGATGTTGTTATACCAGCAGCTTCATTGCCTGAAGGTTTGGAATCTCCTCATAAGAAGAGTCCCCAAGGACGATGGTGGAAGCGCTTATTGGAATCCTGATGCATGACAAGTACTCACCTGTAAAGCCTGCACTTTTTAGGGATCCTCATATGGGATTTTTGAAGGATTTTGCGATGGATAAGTTGATTATAAAATTGGTTGATAAATTAGCCAAATCATTGGTTGGTATTTTAGCCATTAGTTTTCTTTTGTTTATAGCGAGTGGTACCCTATCGCAGACACGAGCAGCTTTACCTCAATTTAAGGTTGGTAGCGTCATTCTTGATGATGAAATTAAGGATAACCTCGAGAGATGGGTT
Source organism: Alphaproteobacteria bacterium (assembly GCA_016869075.1). Lineage (GTDB taxonomy): Bacteria > Pseudomonadota > Alphaproteobacteria > Paracaedibacterales > VGCI01 > VGCI01. The sequence goes on along the minus strand of VGEY01000018.1, from coordinate 12,467 downwards.
CAACGTATTTTTGATGTTGCTGGATTAAGGCAGTACAGGCCTAATGTATATATTATTGTAAATCCAGAAATCAATGCTGCCGCTTCTGTAGGCGGTATGATCTTTATCTTTTCTGGTTTTATGCTGAAATGTGACAATGCGAGTCAATTTTTAGGTGTTCTCGCACACGAGGTTGGCCACATTGCCGGTGGACATATCTCTCGTTCAGATGCTGCGCACGATCAAGCATTTATTCCAGCAGCTGCTGCGGTTATTTTGGGAGGAGCTCTTGCTTTAGCAAGTGGAAATCCAGCTCCGTTAGAAGCAGCGCTTGCAGGGAGTTCACATGTTTATGAACGTGGAATGCTCAAATTTTCAAGAACTCAGGAATCAGCTGCTGACCAAGCAGCACTTACTTACTTAAGGGCGTTGGGTTGGCCGGTTGTCGGTTTGTCTGAATTTTTAGAAAAAATAAATAAAATGATTGGGACTTCAATAAAAATGGATCCCTATGCAGTAACCCACCCTTTAACGCCTGATCGTATACAAAGTGTACATACACATATGGAGAGATTTCCTAGCAAAGTGAATATGCCCAGTGATATTGAAGCTAAATTCCAAAGATTAAAAGCGAAAATGATGGGATTTTTGGATCCAACCAAAGCTTTATCTACATATTCAGCAGGGGACACATCTTTATCATCTCGTTATGGACGTGCCATAGCTCTTTACCGTCAAGGTCAATTTGAGGAGGCTTTAACCCTCATTAATACCTTGTTAAAGAGCCATCCCGGAGATGCCTATTTTCATGAATTAAAAGGACAGGTTTTATTTGAGAAGGGGGAAATTGAAGGCGCTGTTCCTGCATTGCAAAAGGCCCTGTCCTTACGACCACACAGTCCTTTGATTAAAATTATTTTAGCGCACGCACTTATTGAGCGTAAGTCAGCTCCTGATTCTGTTGCAGCTATTCACTTGCTTCTTCCCGTTACACAAAAACATCCTCATGATTTCCCAATGGCTTGGCGATTATTGGCAACAGCTTACGGAAAAACAAATCAGTTGGGCGAAGCTGCTTTGGCACTCGCCGAAGAAGCTCTTTTACAAGAAGATTATGCTGCTGCAACCTCTCAAGCCAAACGTGCCAAATCTTTACTTAAGTCCAATCCAAAAGCCCTGGTACGCGCTGAAGACCTTTTGCGTCAAATCAAATTAAAGGGTGGCGCTTAAGCGACCATAAAAATTTGATTATTGAATAATAATCATTATATGTTACTAAAGATCTATTCATATAATTTATTAAGTTTCATAAGATGTTCCTTATCCTGACCATTCTTATAATGGAAATCCTAGGTGGTGCGGAAATTGATATTTTCGTTCCGAGCTTTCCTGATTTGCAGAAAACCTTTAATCTTTCACCCTTCATGGTGGAGTTGACGCTGGGTGTAAATTTAACAGCACACTGCGTGACGTCTCTTCTTGTGGGTAATTTAGGAGATAAATTTGGCAGGCGTCCCGTTATCATATGGGGGCTCTGCATTTTTATTGTTGGGTGCATTGCCTGCATATTTTCAACGAATTATTGGCAACTTCTTATGGGACGCTTCTTGCAAGGTATCGGTATATCCGCTCCAGTTGTTCTTTCCTACATCGTGCTCGCAGATAAATATTCAACTGAAAAGCAACAACAATTGATGGGCGCTCTTAACGGAGCTCTTACTCTAGGAATGGCCTTTGCGCCTGTTGTTGGGAGTTATGTGAATATGTTCTTTCATTGGCAAGGAAATTTTGTTCTACTTTTACTCCTTTCTGTTGTGTGTTTAGTTCTTGGATTTGTTTTTTTACCAAAAGGTGTAAAGAATCCCCATGTCTCCTTATCTCTGAAAGAATATAAGCCCGTCTTACATTCTAGAGAAGCTTTCTATTACATTTCTACGCTAATACTGCTGTTACAAGCTTATTGGGTCTTTATAGGGATGTCTCCAATTTTATATATGGAAGATTTAGGGGTTAGCCTGCGAGATTTTGGATTTTATCAGGGAGCATTGGCGATTATTTTTTCCATTGGAAGCTTTAGTTCTGGAGTTTTCTTAAGAAAATTTGGACAAAAAAGATGTTTTTTCTTCAGCGTGGGAATACTGGGCGTGTTTACATTTGGAATGTTTCTGATCTCGTTCCTAAAGGTTACAAATCCAAATATAATTACAGCTGTAATGCTTTTACAGTCTATTGGGGTCACTATGCCAATAAATATTTTATGGCCTCTCATGCTTGAAATTTTGCCAAATGGTAAGGGGCGTTTGGCAGCAGTGACCGTTGCGAGTCGGCTGATTGTTACGGCTCTTTGTTTGCAAACAGCCAGTTATTTATACGATGGAACGCTTAGATCTTTAGGTTTGTCCATAGGAATACTCATGATTCTGAATTTCATAACCGGCTATAAACTTTTTCAAAATTATCGAGTTTTTGATAAAAAAGTAGACGAAATCCCACAAGAACGTGTGGGATAATTTAAGAGTGTCATTATTTCAAGTACTATAAAATGATTGTTTTGTAGTGTTTTCATTTGCTATATAACGGGAGAAGCGCAGGAATTTATCCTCGCAGATATGAAATTTTTACTTAAAACATAGGATGAATTATGAAGAAGGAAAATTTAATTTCAGTTATAAGTTGTGTGACCGTTATTGGTTCTTTGAGCATGACAGGATGTGCTCCTCGTATTGGCGCTGACAATGTCTCTATTCATGGTGCAGGAGAGATGAGCCAAACATTGCGCGGCGTTATTATTGCAGCTCGTCCTGTGACCATTTCAGCATCAAGTACAGCAATGGATAACCAACCAGGGGCAGGGGCCTTAATAGGCGCTCTGGGAGGTGGTGTTTTGGGATCCCAAATTGGACAAGGAAAAGGGAGCGTTCTAGCAGGAGTCGCAGGCGCAGCCGCTGGTGGTGTTGCAGGGCACCTACTTGGTCAGAAACTCACAGATCAGCAAGGTATGGAATATCAGGTTCAATTAGACCGTGGAGATATCGTTACCATGCGCCAAGGGGCAGACCCAATATTTCGTACGGGTCAACGTGTTATGGTTATCAATAGCAATCGTGGACAAGGCCGCGTTATTGCCGATAATTCTTAATATATAACAATGAAATAGCCTCAGGACTTATCTCTTGAGGCTATTTTGTTTTCTCGCTGAAATGTAAAGCAATTTTCTCAATGGCCTGAGCCGCTTGGCTGGTGGGATGGCGAGAGAGCGTGGATGTTTTGCGCTTGATGCTTTCTGGAACGCATTCATCTTTATGTATAATACCCACTAAAGGGGGTATTTTGTTGAGAAATTCAGCGCATCCATTAACTAAAGAAGTATAAACTTGATGACCATGCTTATCTGACTTTGCCATATTTACGATAATATGTAAGGGGAGATCAGGGTTGCGAAAATTCATTACCTTTATAAAAGCAATAGCATCAGTAATTGAGGTAGTATCTTCCGTCACGACAACGAGGCACTGCTGAGCAAATGTTGTGAATTCTTGAATAATTTGGCTAAGACCTGCGCTTAAATCTAAAATTAAATGGTCATAGTTTGGCGAGATGGTTAAGAGAGATTCACGTAATTTAACGATCCCTCTCTCAGGAATGATCATAGAAATTCCATCCATTGAATGACCTGCGATAATATCGACACATGACGAATGATTGTTGTTAGGCCTATAGCTTGAAATTGCTTCTTCAAAGGAGCATTTCTTTTTGAATACACTTTTTAAGTCCCACTTTGGGTTGAGTCCAAGTTGAGTATCCACGTTTGCAAATCCCAAATCACCATCAAAAAGAAGAACACGCTTTTTTTGGTTAATGAGCGCATGGGCAAGATTAATGGAAAGCCATGTTTTCCCAACTCCTCCCTTGCCGGATGCAATAATAATTGAATTTGCAAGACGCGCTGCAGTCATGGAAACCTTCCTCGTAAATTTGCTTATAAGCCTTCTCGGTCAACTTATCTATTCTACAGGGAGTCCTCTCAACAAATGGTTAAGAGGGGGCCTCCCAAATAGGAAGATCATTTCTTAGCATTAATCATTTGTTATCTATTTGTTTATTAGAATTAATTATATTTAAATTTACTGGGAGGAACTTTGAAATGACGCAAGATAAAATAATAAGAAAGGTGCTGCTTATGTCAGCTGCTTTTTTTCTCTTAGGAAGTTATAAAGGCTGGAGCGCTTGTACGCCTGAAGAAGTTAATAAAGCGACCATTAAGGCTTTGACGCCTGCTTATAATGAAGCAAGGGAGCTCCATGCTCACGCAACAGGAAAAAAGGAAGAAGCTAAAGACTTAAGCACCATTACTATTTCCCAGCTTAATCAGGAAATTTTACGTCTTTTGCGTGAAGCAAAAGTTGCAAAATGTCCTTCAACACCCCCTTCTGCATCACTAGGAGAAGGTGCAAGAGATTTTGAGAAGGAATATAAAGAACTAAGTGAAGAGCTTGGTAAGCCTGGGTTATCTCAAAAGGATACGACAGCTTTAAATATAAAAATGGAAAAATTAATAGCCGAAGCAAATAAAGCTGGTAAACCTATTGGTGGAATAGATGAAGCAGCCGAAGAAAAGAAGAAGGTCGAGGAAGCTTCAAGGGCACAAAAAGAAGCTAGAGAGGCCGCGAAAAAAGCTGAGAAGGAAGAAGATCTAGCAATTTATAAAAAACGGTCCGAATGGATTTCCAAAACGACAGATCCTGCAACTCTCGAAGGAAAGTTAAAACTTACCAATAATGAATTATATCCGATGTTTACAAATGCAAAATCAAACAGCGAGATTATGCATCTTGTTGAAAATGAATCTTCTGAGAAAGTGCTAAGGTCATATCGACATATCACGCGAGCTTATTTAGCGATTAAAGAAACCCCACGTCAGACTGAAAGGCTCCTTAGTGACCTTGAAGCAAAAATTACTAATAGGCTCGAAAATTTAGGTGTAGCTCCAGCTGCAGCGAGTGGAACAGTAAGCACTTTTACTGCGACGCCAGATGAGAAGAGCGCCTATGAAAAATTCCAATTTATCTGGAAAAAAGCGCAAGAAAATAAAGAGAGTCCATTTTTCATTGAAATTAGCAAAAAGAAAAATGATGTTATTTTCTCTTATATTACGTCTTCCCCAGAGGAATTAAAAAACAAAAACCTTAATAAGGCAGCTTTAAATAACATACTTCTGAGCCAGGCAACACTCTTAGAACTTGAAGCATTTGTCTCCGCTTTGAGCCAAGGCCAAATTTCTTTAAGTGCGCGTGATTTTACAGCACGTTTGGATGAGATAAGAAATCAGATTACTGGCATAAAGAGGAAAACCATTAGGTTGGGGTATGATATAAATCAAAGGGCTAAGGAAGAAGAAACTTTAAGTTCAGGTTTTGTACCTTCCTCTATGCAAGCTGGTGGTATGCCCCCCCCACCACCGCCTTCTGGACACGGTGGACCACCACCGCCGCCTTCAGGTGTGCTCTCTGGCTCAGGGAAGCACTCCCCCAAAACTAGTTCAAAGAGCGGCCCATCCTCTGCGCTTTTTGAGGACATAAAGAAAAGAAGAAAAGACGACTAATCACTTAATAAGATTTATAAGAGGGCTCATGAGGTTGTTTTCATGAGCCCTTTTTCTGTTTCCTATGTCCAGTTTCTTCCTAGTAGACATATATAATTTTCCGATTCCAAGAAAAATATAGCTCTTCCCCCTTTACAGGGAAAACATTAGCTTATAGTCTATTAGTTAAAGTTTAATTTAAATTTTTCTTTGTGGAGAGACTGAGTGAATTACAAAAGCAGGATCATCTTAACCGTCTTGTCCTTGGTTACCTTAATAGGTTCAACATATGCTGAGGCTGAATCATCCCATCCGCTTCATTTTTACGCAGGTCTTACAGGGTCTATTGAGCGCATGACAGGGCGGCGAACAGATGGTCTCACGGAGGCGAATGGTACGCGAACAATTTATGCGAGCAACATTAGAATGTTGGACAACGCAACTGCAGTAGCAGTCATGGGAGGTTTCCTTTGGAAATTTCCTCCACTTCCCTTGTGGATGGGTCCTGAAGTCTACTTAGGGAGAGGAGGTAACTTTTCCTCCATAAGAGATGCGCGCGTTGTCGCAGGTGCCAATAGATATTATGCCACAGATTTTCAAAGAAAACTCTTTTATGGAGCCCTTTTAAGAGTTGGTCCACATTTTTGCGATCATTATTTTGCTTATCTTTCCCTCGGTTTGGATACGGGATATTTTACAACAACAAGGGTATTGGCCACAAGTCAATCGTCTTTGATCAAAAAAACAAGGTCATTTAATGGCCTTTCTTATGGGTTTGGGATTGAAAGACAAGTGAGTAAAGTGAATGTAGGCTTTGATTTAAAGCTTATACAATACCGTCGTCAGATCACGGATGATGGTGTTCCTTTAGCAACTGGGCCTGCGATATTACGTTTCACCGTACGCCCGATCATTTATTCTGCTTCTCTCAGAGTAAGCTATCGATTTTAGGGTCTTAGAAAGCTCTTTACGAAGTCTTATAGAAAGCATATATTTATCACAAATTTAGCGTATTTGTGGAGCGACAGATGAAGGTTAAGACATATATTCTAGGGTTATTGCTTGGGTTTGCAGGGTTTGCTCAAGTAGAAGCCTCCTCAGCTGAAAATAAAAGTTGGTCCTTAAATTCAATCCAGAAATATGTAGGCATTTCCGGAGGGGTCGGGCGCATGACCGGTCGACGCGACGAGAGCGTTTTTAATGCGATAGGTGTACCACGACTCAGTATTTTTGCGAGTAATGTTAGATTTACCAGTAGTAAAGCCGCCTATTCACTTTTTGCTGGCTTTACGAGTGATATTCCAGGGGTTCCAATTTTTCTGGGTCCAGAAATATATTTAGGACGCAGCGATTCGGAATCTCAATATAAGCAGAGTGTTTTGGACCCGAATACTGGGGCTAATAGAGCCATGCAAACTTCTATTCGTCAATCTTATTTTTATGGGCTATCTGTCCAAGCGGGCGTCCACCTGCCTTATCAGACACGGGCATATGCTCTTCTGGGCTGTGATGCAAGCCAGTTCCAATATCAAACCTTTTATGTGCCCAGAAGCGCGGCCCTTCTTGCTGCCCCTGCAAACGATCTTTCTCCACCCACTTTTTCTGCTTCTAAAACACTCAAGGGATTTATGTGGGGTTTTGGCGTAGAAAAAAATTGGAATTCATTTCGTGTTGGCGCAGATATCCGTTTCATCAATTATAGCAGACTTAAAGTCTCTTATATTACTCCGAGTGGTGATGGCACAAATGATATTATCACAAATGCATTTAAGCCTCGGAATATTCGAGCAATGGTTAGGTTAAGTTACCTCTTTTAACGCTTATAATTAAAAATAAAATCAAGAGGATGAGTTACCTCTTTTAGCGTTTAATAATTAAAAGAATATAATATAAAGGTTAAATTACCTCTTTTAACCTTTATTAACTCTTAGTATGTAAAAATAAACTCATATAGTCATCAAAATTGAAAGACAAATGCATGAAAAGAAGTACAAAATTCATGGGTATTCGTATGCTATTTTTATGTCTTTTTGTATTTATTTGTCAGGGATCTGCTTTTTCTGCGGAAGAGTTTTCACCTTCTGCAGAAGGTACAATTTCTGCTCAAATAAGGAACCAACAAGATATTGAGTCTTTTACAGGAAGTCTTGAAAAACTTAAAAAAGATCGTATGCATGCTGAGTCAGCTATACATGCTTTGCAAGTATTTAATACAACAGCTGGTAACCCCCTCTTTAAGGCAAGAACAGCGTTACAAGCCTTCAATACACACGTTATGGCAGCAAAACATGCAGTCGTGGCAACAGGTGCACATTCACAGCAGCTTAAAGAGCAGCAAGAACAACTAGGGCGGTTACAGCAGGAAGCGGCTGCATCTAGGGCACAAGCTGAACGTGCAGGTGTAGAGGCAGCTCAATTCAAGCAGTTGCTTGCACAAGCAGCTGGTCTTACAGAAGAAGAAATTCTAAGAGCGATAACTGACTTTAAAAAGAGTCTGTTTCAAATGAAATGGACAGGTGATAGAGAGAAAAACTATGTAGAAAATTTAAGAAGTGTTACCGTTCAAGCTGAGGCGGGTATAAAAGTCAAAGAGGGTTTTGATGAAGATCAACATGTTGCCCCCGTTCCTTTGGAAAGCTATTTGCGTGTTTCGGGAACAAAGCAGGATGTTAACAAGTCACTTCTTGAGTTTTCAGCTAGAGTAGTAAAATTAGAGAGTATCATTAGGACTCAACGATCAGATGTCAGGATCCTTTTGGAAATAGCTAAAGAGTTATTAATGGAAATCAACACTTATAGTCCATCATCGACAATCGCAAATGGTCTTGCAAGGATGACTGCAAAGGTAGATGCAGTAGAAAAAAACTCAGCAGAGATTATGCAACGTTTTCAAACAATGGAGGCTTTGTTTCATACTGGCTATCATAATGATCCAGTTCTATTTGCTCACCAAATACAAACCCAACGAAAAAATCCCACCGTTGACTTAGGTAATTATGCCATCATAATTGGTATGAAGCTTGTCAAGGGAATTGGTGCACAAGAAGGAGAATTGGGCCCGACACTCTTAGATGCAGAGTATGAACTTGGAAGAATAAAAGAAACGATAAAAAAAGAATTCATTCGCGATCCAAATAATAATGGTTTATACGCATTGACCGTACTGTTGGAAGAACTAAATAAAACGATTGTAAAATTAAGAGCTACTTTTTTTACACTGATGAATATTATTGATCCTGAGTTGGTGAGAGAGCTTAAGTTCGAACCTTCTGATACTGGTGCTGATACCAAAGCAAAAATGAAACTTGATAAAAAACCAATAGATAAAGATAAAACCATTGCTAATATTAAAAAGAAAGCTTCAGCGAAAGTTTCAGAGAGCACGGAAGCTGCTAAAGCTAAATCTCCTAAATCTAAACCGGTGTTGATAGCACCAGAATTTGGATTATTAACTCTTCTCCCCTTAGCTGATGAGTATGGAAATATGCTTGTTAGCAACTATTTACTCGATCTTATAGGGGCTCGCGCAACTACAATCGATTTTAACGAAATACAGGCCATAGTAAGTGAAGGGAAAGCTACTACTGAAGAAATTGAGAAAAAATTGTCCAGCGAAGTTCTAGACCATTTTGAGAAATTAAGAAAAGAGAAATTCAACTGGCGTAATAGTACCGTTATCAAACCAACTTTATGGAAAGCACTTTGCGAATCTGATTTGCAAATAGGAGCTTTTAGGGTCTCATCTAAATCAACGTTTCAAACATTTTTAAATGATTTGCTACAAGAGCAAAGCGCAGAACAAACGTCTTTTAAAGATACAAGAGGGAGCATAGTTGGAACATTAACTGCTTATAGTCTTGAAAGGCAGACATTTGACCAGGGGTATGATATGTCACTGAAAACGGACGGCTCTTACTTTGCGAGACTTAATAGTAAAGTTCACGACAAGGCAAAATTGAGAAAAACTTTTGAAGGTGTATTTGCAATTATTACAAAAAGACCCCGGGAACATAGGCAATTAGCCAAACAACTTGAGAAGGTGATTACAGCTTATTCAGCCCATAAAGAGTTTATTACACAGCTGGAAGGGGTTCGCATTCTTCATGAGGTATTAACTAAACGTGTGCCTGCCGACCCAAATGAGAAGTCCTTTATCACATATAAAAAAGACCAGTTGACTAAAGCAGTTACAAGTCCCGGTCAATTATATTTAGGGCTTGATCCTCTGATGAGGGCAACATATTTTGCATATAATTTTCCTATTTTTTCTTTTAAAAATCTCCAGGATGAAGGTCAAAATACTTGGGCGGGAGCACCACTCGAGCTTGTTGAATTTTTTGAAAGTGAATTAATAAGCGCTCATGGGGCATATCAAAAAGCTAAGGAAGAAATTATGGCCGTTAACCCTAAGGGTCATGAACTGAGGGGTTTAACGTTAAGTTTTGGAGGGTTTGATAGTACTTTAACTCCTCATGATGCTCAAAATCTAGCGGGTAAGTTGACAAAAGGTTTTGCGGATAGAAAATTGCCTGCCCCTACTCAATTAATAGAAAACATGCTCTCCAAATATGTGCATGGAGCAGCTTTAAGTAGCGCAGCTGGAGCTTCAGCTCTCCCTTCAGCTTCGGCTTTAGGTTCAGCGTCAAGTTCTCCTCTCATGTCTCCTCGACTCTCACCATCTAGTTCAAGCCCCGCACTTCTCGCTGGTGGTGGTATGCCTCCTCCACCTCCGCCCCCTCCTGGAACACATTCAGCTGCCCACGGTGGCAGTGCACCTCCACCACCACCTCCTCCTCCAGGTTCACAAGTATCTCCTTCAGCAGGGAGTGGATTGAGCAGTGCGCTACCCCCACCACCGGGCGGTGGAGCGGCAAAATCATCTGGTTTTAGTGAGGTTGAATTTCAGGCAATCAAAAACAAATGCAACGAATGTCATCAACTTTTTCAAAATTTGAGAACAACTCCTGCATATTTGGCCTTACCTGAACCATTGCAAAGGAAAGCTGAGCCTATAATTCCAGATCTTGAGAAGGAGCTTATTCAATCTCCACTCGTACAGTTGATTTCTGAAGGCATGTCATATTGGGATTTGCAGCCCCCTACACCTGACGATGTTATGCATTTTTTAAATCAGGTGTGTAATAAGGCCAAAATAGAGGCAAAATTCATAGAAATGATTGAGCCTGCAAAGCTCGCTGCTAGAAAGGGTACGTCTTCTGCTCAGGTGGCTGCTGCTCCTGCTCCTGTCCTTTTTGCTGGAAAATCAGGGATCGTTCGTCCTGTACACGGCGCAGCCCCTGTTATCGTTGTTAACCCAACAACAGAGGAACAAAAAGAAGAACTCAAAATATTTAATGAACGTGATGAAAATGTAAAATTAATGAATATAAGAGCTTATCTGGACACTCCACATGTGGGTCATACTACTGGTCCTGGCTTTTCGAATCACTTTACCCCTAAACAATTGCTGGCATTTTCTTTAGACCAAATCCAACTCTTAACACCTGATGATTTGAGGGAGTGGACAGACGATGATTTTGAGAAAATAAAGCAAATTTGGCGTCATATTTCTGCTGATGAAATAAAAAGATATAAGAAAGAAACACTCCTTGGAAGTTATCTGGGTGGCAAAGTACTTCCAATTCATGGAGATAAGGCTCCTATGAAATAATGATTAGGGGTTTTTTCACCTCTATTCTTTCTGGTGTGATGGCGCACGCATAAGCCAGTGCTTCTACCCCATTTGAGAACACCTGCGCTGCTGTTTGTGCGTAGAGGGGATCAAGATCTGATGCAAGTTGAAAAGCGGTACAATCTGTGCGCTGGACAATATAAAGCATAACAGCCCTCCCTCCTTGCTGCACGACAGCTTCCAATTCTTTTAAATGTTTTGTTCCCCGTGCTGTTACACAGTCGGGAAACTCCACATTTTGTTTACGCTTGAGATGAACATTTTTAACCTCCACATAGCAGGGGGATTTTGTTGGACTGGTGAGAAGGAGGTCAATGCGTGAATTTTGTCCATATTTTACTTCTCTTTTCAAAGACTCATATCCTTGAAGTTCAGGAATGAGCCCTCCCAAAATGGCTTCTTCGGCAAGCCTGTTGGGAAGGCTTGTGTTAACGCCAACGTATGTTTCATCAATTTCCACAAGCTGCCAAGTATATTTCAGTTTTCGACTTGACGTGGGGTGAGGAGTGACCCACACCCGTAAGCCTAGTGTAGTTACACCTAAAAGTGCTCCCGAATTTGCACAATGCGCTGTGATTGTCTCCCCAGTATCTAAGACGATATCCGCCAGAAAGCGTTTGTAGCGTTTAACAAGCTGACCAGGAATAAGAGCCGGTGTAAAGTCCATGTTGTATCTTTTTATTAAAGGAACAATATTTTTCCTTTATCAAATTGCTGTTAAAACAACAAGTAATATTGTCACTGCGAGTTGCCAAGACCTTCGGCCCAGCAATGACTCCTCCCACCGTCACTGCGAACGCAGTGAAGCAGTCTATGTAGTTACGTTTCTTTTTTAGAATAAAAAAATACATGGATTGCCACGCTCCCTACGGTCGCTCGCAATGACGCGCACACACCAGTCACTGCGAGTGCAGTGAAGCAGTCCATGTACTATTAATACATGGATTGCACGGCCTTTGGCCTCGCTATGACAAAGAGAGAGGGGCCTCGCAAGGACGACCGGCACACCTTTCCCTCTCTCTTTTTCTTTTCTTTCTTCTCTTCATTTCTTTTTTCTTTCGCTTTCTATATCCCCATTGGTGTCCGCATCGGAAGGCTCCAAACTCGACTTTTCAGTCGGTAGGAGAGAGCGCTTCCTTAAGGTTATTAAGGATGCGAGTTAACAGCTATCCATGTGGATAGATAGGCGTGATCTTGCTATAAAACTTGGGCTCT
>VGEY01000017.1 GCA_016869075.1 Alphaproteobacteria bacterium | reverse complement strand
ATAGCCCTGGATAATATCAAGTCTTGCTCAACTTGAGCGTTGTCTTTCCATGGTGCTTGGTTCTTCCAGGCTGTAATATAGTTTTGAGGGATCATAAGTCAGGCTCTATCTCTTCATTGATAAGTATATGCCACTTAGTATTTTTTTCAGTGCCTTGGGCTGGGCTATCGGGCCTTAAAGGAATGTACCTCATCATTTTTTCCATAACAAGATTATGCAAAGGTTCTGCTACAGCATCGTATCCTAGATAATCGAGTATATATCCTAAACGTTGTGCGTACCGGATAGACAAGCGCTCTGATGCTTGAGCAAGTTTTTGAGGATCCATACTATCGGCTAATTCAGTAAGAATTGTGGTCACATGATTGAGATGGCCTGATTGGTGCAAATACCGTAGTAAATCAAGAGCGGTTCCTTCAGGTGTGGAAACCTTGACATATCCTGCTGGTGTTTTCAGGTCTTGTGTCGGAATTACAGATAAGTCCTTGCTGTAATAAAACCGGATATTAAGGCTCTCTGTTAGGATATCTGGGATAATACGCTTACAGATGACCTGGAAAACCTGAGGTGCTTGATGGGATGCCCCATGGAAGGATGCTGCCGTCAACAACCCAATATAGTACGGCACTTGTAAATGAGCCATAAGATCAGCCATAAACCATTCTGGGGGTAAAGACCCCATATGGGCATATTCTTCAGGGATAATTTGGTATAGCCCTTTTTTAAGATACCCGATCTTTTTTTTCTTGAGAAGGCGGGAAATACTCTTAAGAATTGCATTCTCACTTATATTAAGGGCCCTAGCTGCCTCCTCTTTAAGAAACAGGTATTTTCCCTGCTTTCTGAGGTCATAAATATAATCAATGAGGCGAGAATAGCTTTTCATATAAGAATAATGCCATATAATGACATTATTTGCAATTAAAAGGTTAATTCTAGGACTAGATTATCATTTGATTACCTCACAAATGATGCTTGGCATAGGAAAATAGCAAATACCCAGCAATTCACAAGATCAGTGATAGGTCAATCTTTTCGGGTATTTCCCTTACGCTTAAGTTCGGGGGGATAATCGGCCGTACTTTGATAAGTTCTGCTTTTTTCATAGGTATCAATATCTTGAAGTTTATAAAAAATACCATCTTCTGTTTGACAAAATCCGGGTCCTGTTCCTTTAAGTCGCCACCGATTCAAAGTTCCAGGAGTAATTCACCATCTATTGGCTAATTCTTCAGGTGTAAGAAATGATGATTCCATGATCTATCTCCTTTAGTTATCTTTCACATCTTTCTAGCTTTCATACATTGATCAAATTAACATTCTATTGGGGTACTTTTAAACTATACCAAAAATTATTGATGGTTGGAACCGAGTTTAAGTTGTTTATTCCCAATCCACGATCTGATTCATGCATTACACTCTAACCTCCGCAATATTTTTTGCTTCAGTATTGGTCTCAACAATAAGAATGGCCTGATAAAATTTGTGAAGGCATAGGTCGTTTTCTTCGAGTAAGTCTGCCATTATTGAATCATTTCCTTGGCTTATATCCATTAAAGTTTCTCAATGATTTTTTCCCTTACCTGCTGATAGGCGACTTTTGGGTCAAATAAGTTTTAATATGTTTTCCCATATTTTGCTTCCCCCCTCTGATAGCTTATATTTCCTGTGAATCGCGCACGGAGTGATAAACGGCAATGAAAGTATTAAGAATAGATTGAACCCTGGGCTTTAATTGAGCTTGCGGCTCCCCCCACATACGTAATTTTTTCTTAATTGCCAGACGTGCTATTGCGGTCTCTCTTTCACACGAAGGCCAATCATCACTAAAATCAGCGCTTTGTAGTGCCTGTACAAATTTTTTTGAATCAGGTGAACCGCAAAAATAATTGTCCATTGCAGTCGCAAATCCCCAATGCATTTTGGCATTTTGTATTTCTATATCTGTTGCATTTTTTGCGTTGGGAGATTCCCAGCCACGAAATATTGATTTTTCTAGTTCTTTGTCCAATGTTGATTTCCTATTTTCCATTTTCTTTCTCCTTATTTGATTAAAAATTTATTCATACCTTATAATTAAATTGTAGGATCTTTTAACATATTTTGTAAACAAAAAAATATAAAAAACTTTGATTTTTTTATCTTTTTTTCTGTTTATTTTCAACTGATTACGAGACATTTTTTGGGCTCATTCCTTACTCCAATATTAGATTATTTTAGATTGGAGAAAATTGGCAATTTATGGGCACTCACACGAGCGATACGATCATCAAAGCATGCGTCTTGAAGATACCGATGCCTCATTAACTCACTTTTGAGGTGTTGCCTTTCTTTTCTGATAAACCAGTTGAGATGTCCTTTGTTTCAAAAGACTGATTCCAGATTCTCGCCAATATTCCATTTGTCCGGCATCCGGTGGATCAGAAATATTTTGAGCAGCATCCAAAAAAATGCCGAGAAGAGTCGCGGCCTTGTCGCGATAATTGATATCGAATTGCAGATCATCTCCCTCTTCAATTTGGCAGATTTGAGGAAGACCAGACAGGTTTACTAAAGAATTGAATTAATGTTCTCGTTCTGGCGCGCCTAACATTGTCATTTTGTGTTTTCATCATCGTAGTCACCCGTGCCTGAGAAGGGAGAATGCGATTTATTTTGATCCTTATCTTATGCAACTTTTTCTGGTTGCGAGACATCTGGCGAAGAGAGGTGTTGGGGATTCTGTTCCCTTTGGTATTTCCCTTCCCGTTCCCTTTTCTGCTTCCTTCGTCTACGGTATTGGCGAAAACTCTGCCCAGATTTTTTCCAGGCTTTCGCTTTTTTGGGATCGAGTTGAGCTTCAGTGACGACTTCAAAGATGCCGCCGATGAAGGTATCAAAATCAATGTCTAATGCTCGGGAAACAAACATTGTGATAATTCATTGCTGAGGTTTTGGTAATTTTTTTCCTCCTCTTGTTGGAATGCTGTCATCTTCTGCCTGAGTTGAGTGAGCTTGCTAGTATGATTGGTTGGCATGTCCTTTCTCCATTTTTGGCTTTTCATATGTTTGCCAAAGCTTTTTTTCCTCTTTCTCTCCACAAAATTTTTTGTGCTTCGTCATTTTGGAGGGGTTCAGAAAGATCACAAAAGGCCCCCAAGAGGGTTGCGACAGCTTCAAAATTTTGTTCATCCTTTTGGAGGTCATCCCCCAGATGAAGATTCAAAGGATCGAGAAGCCCGGCTTTTATTACGAGTCCTCCGAGCTGTATTTTTGTCCTTATCTGTGCTTTTCGTATACTCATATTTGTTAATCCTTGTCTATGGAGTTGCCTTTCTCTTTTCTGGTCATGTAGGCGCGTGAGCTGCTTTAGCTTTTGAAGCAGATCTTTTGCTTTGGAAACTTTTATGTTTTGCTCTAACCAGAAATTTTTGTCCGGCAGTTTGCCAAAACTCCTTTTGGTTTGATGATTCTTTTATGATTTGGTCAGCATTTAAAATTATCCCTGTAAGGATGGGTAGGTCATGGCCTTTTTGTGTTCGGTCTCTCACCAAATGAGTCACAGCATGGATATACTTTTCTTCCATTTGGTGTTGCTGTTTAGTAAGTTTTTCAATCCTGGCTTTAAGTCTGTTTAAAGATGCATCCATAATTTTTCTCCCCTGACGAAGGCCCTTGGGGTAGGGGATTATACACTGCCCCTCACGACCCCAGCTCAGTTTTGCGGGACCCACTATATCATAAAATTTTACTAAAATCCATCGTTCACTTTGAAACTTTTCAAAGTGCGCGCTTACACAAACTTCGTTTGGTCGCTTTGGTGCACGCACCCCAACCTTCTCCTTGGCCTTGCAAATTTGTCTAAAATTTGATAGAGTATTGGGTCCCAACTGAGAGGGACAAACTATAGCCATGGCTCATTATCACTTCACCGTAAAACCTGTATCCCGTCGGGGAGGAAAGAGCACCGTTGCTAAACTTGCTTATCGCAGTGCAACCGACTTAAAGGATTTACGCAATGGAGAGACGTACAATTACTCTGACAGGTGGGACGTGTTTCATGTGGATATTCTCCTACCCAAGGACGCCTCTAAATGGATTGTCGATATAGCATTAGAGTGCCATGCAGATCGCCAAGCTGCCTTACAAAAGTTCTCTGATATCATTGAAGCCGCTGAAAAACGTATAAATTCCCGTGTGTATCGGGAGGTGGAGTTTGCACTACCCAATGAACTCACCAATGAGCAAAATATCGAATGGTCGAAAGAGTTCGTGAAGGATTATTTTTGCAAGAAGGGTATGGTTGCTATTGTGAACTATCACGGTGAGGTGGATGAGAAAACGGGTATTTATAAGCCCCATTGTCATGTACTGTTGTCAACTCGTAACCTTGCTGAACAGGGATTTAACCCACATAAAAACCGCGATTGGGACTCTGACGAGTTGGTCGAAGAATGGCGGGAACAGTTTGCCAATTATCAAAATGCTGCCTTAAAAGAACATGGGTTCGATATTCGAGTAACCCATCTTTCTTATGAGGATCGGGAATTAGATATCGATGCTCAAACCAAGTTGGGGCAGAATGTTCGTGAAATGACCGAGCGCGGCATTGAAACGGATAAGCAAAAAATCTTTGACCTTGTTCGGCTCAAGAACCAGTTCAAGATCGTTAAAAATCCCGAAATTGTTTTTAAAATCGTAACATCAATGCACTCCACCTTTACCCGCAAAGACATTGCGAAAGTTTTACACCGCTATATTTATGATGCCCAGCAGTTTCATGTTCTTCTTGATCGGCTGATGAACTCAAAAGAATTGGTGGAGTTGGCATCTTCTGGATTCCACAAAGATACTCAGGAACCTGTCTATACCACTCAAGAAATGTTGCGTGTTGAAATGAACCTCATACGTCAGGCAGACCATTTGTCCACCCAAAATACTCATGAGGTTCGCTCAGAGATTGTGGAGAAAGTCATTGCCAAACATCACGAGAAATTTAAAAAGCATGGAGGGTTAAGCGTCGACCAGGAAGCTGCCATACGTCATATGTTAGCTGGGAATCAAATCTCTTGTGTGGTTGGGTTTGCAGGGGCGGGTAAGACGACTTGTCTTGAGGTGGTAAGAGAAGCCTGGGAAGAGGAGAGCTACAAAATTATTGGATTAGCACCAACGGGGAAAGCCGCTCGCAATATTGAAGGTTCCGGCATCCGTTCCATGACCATCCACAAGTTCCTTTATGCTCAAAAGGGTGGAAGGGAGAGAATATCTGACAAAACAATCCTTGTGGTGGATGAATTCGGAATGGTTGATAGCCGGAGATGTTCAGAGCTTCTGTCCATAATTGATAAAACAGGAGCTAAAGTTGTGCCCATGGGAGACGGCAATCAGGCCCAAGCTGTGGAAGCTGGACCAGCCTTCCGTCTACTTACGGAGCGAGCAAAGCCCATTGTGTTGGAAATGGTGGTGCGTCAGCAAACCGAGTGGCAGCGGGAGGCAACACGTCTGTTTGGTAGGTTAGAGACCCGCACCGCTTTAAAGGCTTATCAAGAGCATGGGTGTTTTACCACAATCCTGGAAAAAACCCCAGATTTTAACGATAAGAATTGTCTCCTCAATAGCTTCTGTTTGGCACGGCAGATGTCTGGGCGAGTCTGGAAAGAAATGATTCAAGATTTTAAGGGAGAGTTTGGCACAGACGCGTCTGGTAAGGATGTCTCCTTTGATCCTAAACTGGCGCGCCAGGAAACCGACTTTAAGGTTTTAGCCAAACACCAGGATTTTAAATTGTTTAAAGACTGGAAAAAAACACGACAAGACTTGGTCGTACGCATCATCGATGATTATGACAACCAGAAAGAAGCACTCAAAGAAAGGGGGGTTAATGTTAAAGTTTTGGGATCTTTTGTGGCTGAGTATAAGGCAGTTCCCGTACCAAACCCTGAAATCTTTAACAAGATCGAAACAATCTTACGGCAGATGAGCTATGACCATATTTCTGATACAAGGTGTTACACCCGACAAGCGTTGGTAGATGCCTGGGCAAAGGATTATCAATCCGCTCCCGACCAATCCCACCTTATGCTGGCTTTTACAAACAAAGATGCTAACAAGCTAAATGAAGCAGCTCGAATCCACATGCACGAACAAGGAAACATCCAAGGAAAAGATTTTGAGTTTGTTACTCAGCGGATTGAAACCGATGATTTTGGGGTTGAATACCGAACTTACCATGACCGTGCCTTTGCGAAAGGGGATCGGCTTCTCTTTACACGCAATAACAATAGCCTGGAAGTTAAAAATGGCAGCTTGGGAACCATTCTCGATATTAGCAAAAGCAAGATCACCGTTGCTTTAGATAGTGATGGTGAGGATAAACAAATCGTTTCCTTTTCTCCAAACTTGTACCCTTTCATTGATAACGGATGGGCCACCACTATCATTAAAGCCCAAGGCGTAACAGTTGATCATGTTAAGCTGCTTGCTTCTTTCGAGCAATATCGGAATCTGGCTTATGTAGGTATGAGTCGTCATCGGCAGACTCTTCAAATATATGGATCAAGTTTTGATTTTTGGCGGGAAGAAAAAATCATTGATCGTCTGTCACGTATTCAGGAAAAATTATCTGGTTTTGATTATCTTGATGCAGAGAAAATCCAAGAGAAGTTGAAAGATGATACAAAAATTCTCTGGCACCATCAAAAAATCCAGCAAGGAAAAGATTTTTGGAAGGCTATTAAGTTCACAGCAAAGGATGTCTTCGATAAAGCCTTAGGTCTTCCACAAGGAGATAAGGAAGAAGAAGTCTTCCAATCCTTTGACGATACAGAAGAAATGAGATCGAGGGATTTCTTTGCAGATTCATCTAACATGCGAGGTGAGAGGGCTTTTACAGGAGAACAAGATCTAGGATCAGGTGGTGGAGAAAGGGGGTCGACTCATAAAAATCAGTCGTATGCTGCAGCCTCTGAGATGCAAGGAAAAGGGGGTGCATCTCATAATCCTTCATTTTCAAAGGCGCAAGCATCCGCATCTCATCAAGAAAACCAAGGAAACAAACCCTCGGTTTTTTCCTCTAACACCGAGTCATTTGATGAAAAGCTCAAAGCTGTTCAAGATAAGATCAAGAAAGAATATGATTCCAGAATAGTTATCAAGGAAAAGCATCTTTCTTTCAACGAGATTGAAGACCAACTTAAGGAAAGAATTTTTGAGCTGGCAACGGGGACTATTGATAAACCGATAACATTGAACACGTCTCGGGAGTTAAGGTTTGGCAAAGATAGGGAAATCCGTGTCGCTTTAAGCGGAAAATATCAGGGGTTCTATCATAATTTCGAAACGGGAATTAAAGGGGGCCCTCTTAAACTCATTGAGGATCAGCAAGGATTGTCATCAAGAGATGCCTTGAAGTGGGCCGCAGATTGGCTTGGGGGCAGTCAGATGGTTATCGAGCGTCATACGTTTGTTAAAAAGAAGGAGATAAGCGAAGATAAAAGATCGGAGTGGAAACCCATCATACCTGTGCCAAAAGACCAAGAAAATCCAGATATAGCTGGTAATAAATATCTTAATGTCATGCTCAAAGATGGATCTAAGGAAGTTGCTCGTTATGCTTATCGGGATGAGCAAGGGAATCTCAAAGGGTATGTCGTCCGTTTTGAAAAACCCGACGGGGATAAGATTCTCAAGAAAACACCACCTCTGGCTTATTGTGAAAATGGTAAGGGTCAAAGAGCCTGGAGGTGGGTAGCTTTTGAAAAAGAGAACAAGACTCCCTATAAAATCGAGATTCTATCACAAGACCCCTACAAACCTATCCTTGTGGTTGAAGGAGAGAAAACAGCCGATGCTGCTCAAAAATTTTTACCAGAATACCATGTTTTGACCTGGAGCGGAGGCGCTGGAAATGTTGATAAAACCAATTGGGAACCTCTTGTTGGCAAGACAGTCGTCATCTGGCCTGATTATGATTACGATGGAGCAGGCCGGGAAGCGGCCAAGAAACTTCAAAACATCCTAACCCAATTAAACAAAGCAGCTGCTAAAGAAGTTTCTGTGGGTATTGTTGATCTTCTTAAACACCTGCCAAATTCCGAATATTTGCCCAACAAATGGGATTTGGCAGATAAACTACCCGAGGGGTGGACCAATCAAACGGTTCGCAAATTTATCAAAGAGGCAATAGGTGAGCAATGTGAAAGTTTGGTGAGTAAAATTGATGATAGGTTTAGCAGTCAACAGCATCAAACTTTTCAAGCGCCTCACAGTAAATTTGATATCTTACGGCAAGAGTTTGAAAGGGAACGCTTGGTCCTTCATCAAGACTGGTGTGTAACCCTAGGGTTTATGGCACATCACAAGCGATTTCCGGAAAACGCAGAAGAATTAAGAATTGCCTATTGGCAAGGGGAACGCCTTACAACTATTGAAGGGCGGTTATATGCGCAAGCTCTAGAAAGGGAGAAGAAGATTGATGAAAAGCAACTCACTCTTCAGGCAAGAGATGAACTTTTAAAGAATCAAGCAATACCAACGGAAATTATGCTGGTTGGCAAAGCTACTGACCTCACAGAAACTCAATTGAAGCAATTTGAGCAACACGTCTTGATTCATCAGGATAGAACAAACAAGCTTCCAAATACTTCAGAACTCGATAAAATCTGCAAAACCATTAAAATTCACGAAGATTTTATGGGTAAAGAAAGGAACAGGGACATTTATACAGCCCTCATTGAACAGCAAGCTGTTTTGTTCAAGATTAACAGTGAACAGGAAATTTTACCAACCACCCTTAAAGTAAGCGAAATCAAAAATTTCTGTTCAGATAAGATTGAGCGCATGAATGCAAAAATCCACTCTTTCAAAGCCTTTGCTCAAGAAATGAAAACTCGCGACTTAAGTCGGCAAAATCAACGGGGTTTGGATATGTAGGAGGTCTTGGTCGTGAGCTAGATTATTAATTTTTTCTTATAATAATACGGACGTCGCGGATTTCTTAATGTTTTGATAAATCAATAAAATTTGTACTTGCAACCTGTTTGCAACCTCCCTATGCTAAAAGGGTAGGTTTAAAAAATGTGCGCCTGCCTGGCAAGCAATTTGAGCCTAACTAAGCGTGGCACCCAAGTGCGTTCAACACTTTGATGCCACTAACCACATTAACCGATTAGGAGTTAACATGGCTAAAACAAGTATAGTCCATCCTGGACATTTTTTCCAAGTATTGATCAACAGAGTTGTTCATAAATCTGGACCATCAAAAACCCGGCCAGAAGTGTGCCTTCATTGAACATGCATAAATAAAGGGAGGATGGGGATAATTCCCTATCTTCCTTTTTCGTGTGGTGCTTTAAGGAGCATGGTTCAGGTACACCAGGGCTTGGGGATTATTTTTGCATAGATTTTAGCTTAGAGAAAAACTAATCCCCATTGTCCTTGAATATTCTTGTAATAGCCGAGATTTAAAGGCTTTTCAATATTCTCATGTCTCCTTTTAAGCGCCCAATAAGCAAACACAGTCGCTAACAGCCCTTTTAATCAACTTGAGAAGGGGTTCAAAGAAAAGGAGAGTTTGAAAAAATGATAGAAATTTTAGGATTAAATGGCCAACGTGTCCAACAGTTTGACAACTACAATCAGCTTTTTGATTATCTTACAGAAATTGAAAATCTGAAGTTTATTTCACATCATTTTGATGTTAAGCAGATGAATTGGAGCTTTACGATCTATTCATCTAAACAAGTGGCCAGCCTTTATGCATATAGTAAGAATCCAGACGAGGCTATCCGGGAGGCTTTTGAAGAAGAGTTACCTTTAATTGAAATTTGCTCAGGTAGTTATCCCCGCCCACTTTATATCGTAAACACACCCAATGTGAATATGGATTACCTCAAACAGAAGTGGTGCCTCGATTATTGTATTTTCCATGATCTCATCATTAGGGATTATTTTAAAATTTTTGGGGCCAACTTGGACCCAGAGAGGAAAGGTTTGTCATGCTGGGCTTAGAAACTTCTCCTTACTTCCGAGACTTAGATTGGGAAAAACTCAAAGCCTTCTATTATGTTGCCAAGGTTGGGAACATTTCTCATGCTGCACAATTCTTGAAGGTCAATCAATCTTCTTTCAGTCGTAGCATTACAGCGCTGGAAAAACATTTAGGATACCCCTTATTTATCCGAACCAGAAATGGTGTAACTTTAAACCGAACAGGCAAAGAACTCTTTGCGATTGTTGAGAACATTTTTGTGGGCATGAAGGGATTTACCAGCCGTACCTACGGGATCACGAATCAAAGACAAAACAGAAAGATCAGGATTGCGACCAATCCCGCCATTGCCTCTTATATCCTTAACGAACTGATCTTAGATTATAATAAAGATCATCCTGACCTTGTCTTCGAGATTATGGGCGTGGACCAAGCCGTTGATGTTATTTTGTATGATGTAGATATTGCAATTCAACCACATAATCCAAAAATGGATAGTGTGAACAATCAGGTAATTCAAGAACCGTTCTTCACTTTAGAGAAAAAGTTATATGCGAGCCCGCAATACTTGGAAACTTATGGGGAACCAATAACAATAGATGATCTTAGATATCACCATTTTATCATTTCCTCCACCACTGAAGCTTGTCCATTTGGAGGCGTATGGGGGAATTTAGAACCAAAAGTGGAAAGTGAAAATGAGTGCAGTCCTGTCTTTGTATCTAATTCCCTTGAATGCTTAATTGAGGCAGCAAAACAAGGCAAAGGAATTATTTGTGCTTATGATAAAATCACAATTCTTAAAAATTCAGCTCTTAAAAACATTTTGCCTGATGTGACAATCCAGAAATGTCAGGAATATTTTGCGTATCCTGCGTATCTTAAAGAAGATCAAGACATCATGAATATCAAGAAGTATTTAAAGATAAGGATGGACAAGGTCGATTGAGTAACCATCTTGTTCAATAAGTCAATGATGAGAAGTGGAAGTAATAGGTGTTACTGAATAAAATTATTAATTTTTGCAATAAAAGTGAAAATTCCATCCGCCATTTTGATGTCTTCTGATAGAGGCTCTCTTCGTACCCAAGCTTCAACATGGACAGTAAAGGAAGTACGGTAAATGCTTACGATTTCAGCGTAACATTTAACCTCATCGCCCAGCTGGATGGTATCATGAAATAAAAGTTCATTGATTGCAGTCGTTTCAACATCTCCGTTTGCTTTATGCCGGGCAACAAAGCAACCAGCCATATGCATTTGGGATGCTAACCACGAATCTGAGATGCTTGGATCCCATTCTTCTTTACCTGGTAATGCCATAATGGTTCTAGATAATTGTCTATTGGGTGGTAAATAAGTTTGCATTTTTCTTTAAAACCTTTAATTTTTATCCTAAATAAATTGGAACCCTCCTCCAATAAATAAGGGAAGTTAGATGAGAATTTATTCTTCGAGTTAGCTCTTTATAGCAAGCTTATGGTCGCTGAGTTATTATTTGAAACAATGCAAGAAGCTTTGTTTTATCAAGCGCCAGCAAACTTACCCCAAGCATCATCTTGAGAGCTTTAAATTCATAGATTTTTTGGTATAACCCGGTTTTATTTCTTTTTAGGGTTGGTTAATATTAAAATAATTTGAACAAACAAGCAAGCCAAGTTTGGGTGGTCCTTTTGCAATTTTACTTTGGTTTGTTTGGTAAGGGGGTGATAACCGCTTGAAATAATTTCGCAAACGCAGGTCCGAGGTGCCCAATTCGCCCATGTATCTCATATGTATCATATGACGTTCTATTGCCCTGCTTCATAAACTTGCCAACCATGCTAAAATATTAAAGGCACTCTCCATCTTCATATGAATTGAATTTGGCTGGAGATAAGTCCTGTGGGGCAATAACAGAATAGTCGACTGTAATCACGTCGCTCTGGAGAAAGATTCCGACGGCCAATGATATGAGAATGGACTCTTTGGTGGGCACTAAACGACAAATCAACGCAAATGGTTAAACACGATAAAACAGTGTTGTTTGAATATCGAAACTCTTGCTTTCTCGAGGTAAGCTTATAGCATTTCGGGAGAATCGTATATAATACATCCAAATTCAACCGTCCTGATGAGAATCCGATCATAAGCCGTTTCGTTTTTGGTATACTCTAGAGTCAGAAGTCGATTCGTAAGAATTCTTTTCTTTATTATTTTTCTATCTGTCACCTATCCCTATTGTCGCTTACCCTTGTAAAAAGTTGGTGAATTTTATATGTAACGGCACAATCATTGAAAATTGGAGCTCACTGGCAATGTGTGTATATCCTATTCTCATAAATGCAAACCTGAAGGAGTCCTAAAAAGATCCTATATTTCTATCGGATTGAAGGTGATCTCGTATGATGGGACCCTCCAATTGCATTGACACGTCTTAATACGACTTGTATTTTTTTAATAAAATCTCTCTTTCATCTAGACTAAGGGTATTTGTCAGACACAAACATAGGTGGATGTTTTAAACTTATCCATCAAATGTTAAGAACACGTTTATCTTAATAATTTTCCCGACAAGATACCCCTTTTTCTAGAATTTTTTGGAAAAGTATTGTCTAGATTATAGGATCTTCTCATCTTCATTTTTTATCACTATATTCACTGCAAATTCTTGCCTATTTGAGATGTTTTC
The DNA here is from genome assembly GCA_016869075.1 of Alphaproteobacteria bacterium. Taxonomy (GTDB): domain Bacteria; phylum Pseudomonadota; class Alphaproteobacteria; order Paracaedibacterales; family VGCI01; genus VGCI01. The sequence goes on along the minus strand of VGEY01000017.1, from coordinate 12,634 downwards.
GTGTAAAGCTACCATAAGCATTAATAATTTGAAATTGAGGCTTTTATGGCTAGTACACCAAACTCTCTCATCTGGCATGGTACAACGATTGTATGTGTACGTAAAAACGATACAGTTGTTATTGCTGGTGACGGTCAAGTAACACTGGGTGCAACAGTTATTAAAACGCAAGCCCGCAAAGTCCGCCGCATTGGTGATGGCAAAGTGATTGCTGGCTTTGCCGGCGCTACAGCTGATGCCTTTGCCCTGTTTGAGCGCTTAGAAGCTAAATTAGAAAAATATCCCGGTCAGCTAGCTCGAGCCTGTGTAGAATTAGCCAAAGACTGGCGAACGGATCGGTATTTGAGACGCCTTGAAGCCATGATGGCTGTGGCTGACAATTCGGTATCTTTGGTTCTGACAGGAACAGGCGATGTTCTTGAACCTGAGGATGGATTAATTGGGATTGGTTCAGGCGGGTCTTATGCTTTAGCTGCTGCCAGAGCTCTATTGGCTATAGATAACTTAGATGCTGAAACCATTGCACGTCGCTCTATTGAAATAGCAGCAGATATATGTATCTACACAAACAAGAATATCATTATAGAAAGTATATAAAACAATGACCTCTTTAACGCCTCGAGAAATTGCAACTGAATTAGATCGCTTTATTGTTGGACAAGATGATGCAAAACGTGCTGTCGCGATTGCCTTGCGTAATCGTTGGCGCCGTCAACAACTCCCCCCAGATTTAAAGGAAGAGGTCCTCCCCAAAAATATTCTTATGATTGGACCTACTGGGGTGGGGAAAACAGAAATTGCCCGGCGTTTGGCCAAATTAGCTCAAGCACCATTCATTAAAGTCGAAGCAACGAAATTTACAGAAATAGGCTACGTTGGTCGTGATGTGGAGCAGATTGTTCGTGACCTCATCGAAATTGCTATTTTTATGACTCGTGAACGATTACGCAGCGAAGTCAAATCAAAAGCTGAGTCACACGCAGAGGAGCGTGTCCTTGATGCTCTCGTAGGTGCAAGTGCTACTCCCGAAACTCGGCAAAAATTCCGTCACCAGCTTCGCGAAGGAGACTTGGCCGACAAAGAAATTGAACTTCAAGTCACTGATAACAGTAATATGAGTATGCCAACCCTTGATGTACCGGGCATGTCGGGCGCACAAATGGGTATGATGGATTTAGGAGATATGCTAGGCAAGGCCTTTGGACCACGCACCAAAACCAGGAAAATGACTGTTGATGAAGCGAATAAAGTTTTAATTCAAGAAGAAAGTGATAAACTGCTGGATAATGATAAAGTGATACGTGAATCCATCGACCTGGTCGAACAAAATGGAATTGTTTTTATTGATGAGATCGATAAAATTTGTGCACGTTCGGATCACCATGGAGCTGATGTCAGTCGGGAAGGTGTTCAACGGGATCTACTCCCATTAATTGAGGGTACAACTGTCTCTACAAAACACGGAACCATCAAAACCGACCATATTTTATTTATTACATCCGGCGCTTTCCATCTTACCAAACCATCCGACCTTTTGCCTGAATTACAAGGGCGCCTTCCGATTCGTGTTGAACTTAAATCCCTTTCTAAGCAAGATTTTGTGCGTATTTTAAGAGAGCCTGAAGCTAACCTTATTCGTCAAGCCAAAGCTATGATGGAAACCGAATCAGTAACTCTAGAGTTTACTGATGATGCTATCCAAGAAATTGCGAATTTAGCCGCCGATGTTAATAAAACAGTAGAAAACATCGGAGCTCGTCGCCTACATACTATTTTAGAAAAACTCATGGAAGATATTAGTTTTTTCGCCCCCGAAATGGCGGGGAAAACGATCACTATCACCCACAAAGAGGTGAGTGAAAAAGTCTCAAATCTTGCTCAAAATGCAGATTTATCTAAGTTTATTTTATAATCGGATTGAAGAGTTTTTTAAAATGTAAGCAGGTCAACTGGCTTCATCATTACAACTCGCTCGTTCTCATTCAATAAGAGCTGAAAAGAGTGTTGAAAAACAAAGAGTACGCGCTATGTCCAAAATGGTTACATTTTTATTAAAAATTTATTATTATGCCGCTCAGTGGACTTTTCGAGTGAGGGTTGTGTGTTAGGTGCTAATATATATTGCCCCCTATCCTAATCTACAGATACCAGAATTAAAGCCCGAAAACCCACACCAATTTGTTGAGTTATAATTTATTCATAAATAAATGCTAAACTTAATTTATTATTTATAAATATTGTATTTTTTAAGGAAATCTAAAGGATTAAAAGATCAAGCATCTGTGATATATGATGGCTTTAGTTTTACCTTGAATATCAAGTGATTTTCCCAAAAAGCACAGGAATTAAAAATGCCTAAAGAATGTTTAATTATATCAATGATAGCATGAAAACGAAATCTTCCATGGGGAGGTCTTCTCCTTGTTGAAGATCAAGGACTTACCAGCACCTTACCTCAACAAACGTTATCGGTATTTGTCGGTTTTCCCCTTTGGCTTCATAACGATGTTTATTCATGACTCCACTCCCCAAAGAGTTGTTAAAATCATAACTCCACAATAAGCCCTTTTTTTATCATATCACACGGGTGAATTGTGAGAATCAGTTCATCAAATTTGCGTGCAGTTTCCTCAAACAGCTGATGTTTGACTGTTCGCTGGTGCATCTTTGAGTTCTCCTGAGGCTAAAATTGATCTGTCATATTGACAGTAGGTTAGGGATAGCTTAATCCAGTTATTTAGGCCCCCCAAAATAAAAATCTCCAGATTGCTGAAGGTAAGAGATTAAGAGTTAGTAAGAATGAATATTGTAATTTAAGGTCAGAAGATCCTAAAATGATTTACGCTTCAGTTTTTACCCTATAAAACAACTCCATTATTGTTACCATACTATAATAGCTAATTTTACGATCTCTCACAAATATACTCAGGTACTAATGGTATTTGGGATTAAAACAAAATATACTCCACAAAGGTTGGTTGATTTTAAACGGATCCTTTTGAGACTGAACAGGGCTATTTTAAATCATCTTCTTCAACAAGAATCACCCAAATCCCATAATTTATATCTCTCAAATTTCAAAATGTTAGGGGATATTAATTCATTAGTTCCAATAAAAGCGTGTTAATCCTTTGGACATATTCCGTGGGATTGGAAAGATTTTTCCCTTCTGATAAAATCGCTTGATCATAGAGAATGTTTGCCCATTGCTCAAAACGACCATCATCCCGTTCTCCCTTAATTTTATGAATGAGGGGGTGCTTGGGGTTTACTTCTAAGATGGATCTTGCTCCAGAAAAGGAGTTGTCCTCGTTTTTTAAGGGATTGAAGGGAAATCTTGCCGATGAATCACTCACAAAACAAACCGGAAAGGTTGTGAGTCGATGACTCGGCTGTATGTCTTTGACTTTGCCTTTTAATGTGTCCTTAAGCCGAGATAAAAAGTCAGAAAAGGTATCATCGATCTTGTTTTCGTCTTCTTTGTTATTATTTTCAGCGTCTTGAACCCAATCAAGCTTAGTATCACTGTTGGTGATTGATTTTAGCTTCTTTCCTTCAAATTCCGACAGATGGGAGATAAGCCACTCATCAATACGATCTGTGAGGAATAAAACCTCTATTCCTTTTTCTTTGAATGCTTCTAAGTGGGGGGTGTTTTTAATGGTTTCGAGGTTTTTGCCAATGATATAGTAAATTTCTTCTTGGGTCTCAAGTTTTTGATCTAGATAATTTTTTAGAGACGTTTCTGGTTGATCGGATCTCGTGGTTGAAAATCTTAAGAGTTTTGCGAGCTGTTCTCGGTTTTCGTAATCCTCGATAATCCCTTCTTTAAGGGTTAATCCAAACTCAGACCAAAAAGTTCTATATTTGTCTTTCTCCCCTTCAGCCATCTTTTCTAAAAGAGCTATGATTTTCTTGGTACTGACCTTTTTAATAGAACTTACCAAAGGACTTGTTTGCAAGTACTCTCTTGAAACATTTAACGGAAGATCACTTGAATCAATAATGCCTCTCACAAAACGCAAGTATTGGGGCAAAAATTGATTGGCTCCTTCCAGGATAAAAACATGATTAATATATAGCTTTAACCCATGTTGTGCATCTTGATGCCAGAGATCATAAGGTGCTCGAGACGGGATATAGAATAAGCTGATATATTCTTGCTTGCCTTCAGCAACATTATGGCTCCATACCAAGGGTTCAGAAAAATCATGAGAGAGGTGCTTATAAAACTCTTTATATTGTTCTTCTGTAATTGTATTTTTGGGGAGTCTCCAAAGAGCAGTTGCTTGATTGACAACCTCTTCTGCAACTGCCTGGATATCGCCATCTTCTTTTGATCCTTCCTGATTAGTGACCTCAAGACGCTTTCCCATCATAATAGGCCAAGGGATATGATCTGAGTATTTAGTGATAATGTGTTTTAGTCTTGCCTCTTCCAGGAATTCAAAATATTCTTTTTTCAAGTGCAAAACAATTTCTGTTCCACGTTGCGGTTTTTTCATATTCTGAATAACATATTCGCCTGTTCCGGAAGATTCCCAACGCACACCTTCATCTTCAGAAGACCCAGCTGCTCTTGATTTGACCGTAACCTTATCGGCTACCATAAAGGCAGAGTAAAATCCAACCCCGAATTGCCCTATAAAGTTAATATCTGAAAGATTAACATCTGACTTACCTTGAGCAAGCTGATCTAAAAACCGCTGAGTCCCTGATTTGGCAATCATTCCGAGGTTTTCAATGACCTCAGCACGGGTCATCCCGATGCCATTGTCAATGATTGTTAGGGTATTGTTGTCCTTATCAATCTTGATATGAATTTTTAAATCCGGATCGTTTTCATAAAGATCATTCTTGGAAAGTGCTGAAAATCGCAACTTATCAAGTGCATCAGAGGCATTTGAGATCAATTCCCTTAAGAACACTTCCTTATTGTTATATAAAGAATGGGTAACTAAGTGAAGGAGTTGGTTGATTTCTGCTTGAAACTTCAATGTTTGTTTTTGGGGCTTCACTTTAACAGTCATTTTTTAAGAATAAGTTATAGAGTTGTTTTTTGTCATTTCTATAAGAATTGTTAAGGGTATGTCAAGGGGATCTCGATGTTCATAAAAGTTGGTGAGGGCAGGATGCATCATAAGGGATTTTATTTACCGGATACAGAATTTATAGATTCGCCGAAACTACGCTTATAAAGATAAAGAATTTGGTAAAAATAAAGAATCAGGCTCAAGTTATTCACGATTTAAAATTTAAAATAACAATTTTAGATAGCCTCTTGTTTAATTAAATAATTCATATTATTTTGTTAAAATGATCATAATTTAACATGTCTGTTGTTTAAAAAGATACAAATAAGGAATATCAGATGGTAAAAAATAATCGTCTTGAAAAAATCGAAACACAAATTAACCAGCTACACATCCGTAAACGTAAACTCGAGAATAAAAGGAGTGACCAGCTTATAAAGTTTATCAATCGGTGTGGGGCCAATAAATTGCCGAATGAGATATTAGCAGGTGCCGTTATCGAAGTTGTCAGAGCTGTCGGTCAAAAGGATAAGCGGATCTCTCAATGGGAATCTGAAGGCCGCACTATTTTAAAACCTGGCCGTGGGAGGAAGAAATTCCTTTAACGCTCTGAAGGATATTCATAATCAATAAGAGTGGAACAATAAGTAGCAGCCTCATGATCCCAATCGTATAAACACATCGAGGGACTCCTTTTATTCAAAGTTACTGGAAAAGTACCTTAACAATCGAGAGCACTATACAAAGTGCCTATCTTATAGAGGATTCACTTAACATATAGGGGATGAGCCTTCAAGAGAAATGATGTTTGGATAATTAACGACCTTTAACTGAGTGCCTTTGCTTATTTTTCCACCAGTTGAAGTTTTCTGGCTATATGGGTATATTACCAACTGATTGATAATCTCAATTTTAATGGAGGTAAGTATGACTGATAATGCATTAGCGAATAGACCCAATCGTAATCAAGATCCTTTTAATTGGCTTCGCAAAGAAGTGGATCAACTATTTCAAAATATGTGGCCAATTCCAAGCAAATTTTCTGAATCGTTACTCTCCCAAAGAGTATTCCCGGCTTTGCCGACCTTGGATGTTGCAGAGAATGAAAAAGAGTTTACCGTAACTTCGGATGTCCCAGGGTTGGAAGAAAAAGACTTAAAAGTAGAATTTAGTAACAAAGTTCTAACCATCAAAGGGGAAAAGAAGCTCAATCGAGAAGAAACACAAAACAATTATTACCTTACGGAAAGATTGGGTGGAAGCTTTAGCCGATCTATTCAGCTACCTTTTCCTATCAATGAAAGCCTTATCGAAGCCCATGTTAAAGATGGCGTTCTTCATATTACACTCCCCAAAGCAGAAGGTGGTGAAAAACAAGTAAAAAGCATTGAAGTCAAAAAAGCCTAAGAATTACGCTTAAATATGTGCGGTCCATAAAATTGGTCGCAATAAGCTACCCTTATAAGTTCTGATATATATATTGGCTCCCATTGCCAAATATCTAAGGAGTACGTTTTTATTTTTGCATACAGGGAGTTAAGAAAATAGACTTTTTCCATGAGACATTATGACCAGAATTAAAGTAATTTGCTGTATCGTATAGTATTCGATAATTTAATGAAAAGTTGTCCTTCTGGGTTCTGTTATGTTCAGAAGATCGGTCTTATATAAAAGCTTGTTAGCAAAGTATTACAAAGCTTTATGAGGAGAGAGAGATCATGAACAAGGATTTTTGGATGGTTAAGCTTATTCTCCCCTTATCAAACTCATCTTTTGAAAGCTTCTTTTATGTTGCTACTCCTTCTCATGAATCTCTTGAGGCTTGGGTTGATGGTTATCTGCACAAAACTGAGTTTCTGGAATATGACGCCCTCCAGAACACCAGAAGAAAACATGACTACCTATTACGTAATTATTGTGCAAAGAGGGTGATTTTATCCTGTTTAAAAAAGCCATTGAGTCAAGCTAAGCATCTTCATCTCGACAAAGATACCATGAACCAGCTGATTCTAACGAGTAACCGCTTCTACTATTCTCAACTCCAAGTGAACGTCACCCATTCAGAAACCCTCGGCTTTGCACTTGCTTATGAAGGTCTTTATCCTTTAGGCATTGATATCGAGCAGATTAATCTTCAGAAAACGAAAACAATTGAGCAAACCATCACGCCCAATGAACACAAATTCATTGAAGCTAGCCCGGTTGTAAGTGATATCACACTCATTGCCTGATGGACCGCTAAAGAAGCTTTATGTAAAGCGCTGGGCGGTGGTTTGGATGTTTTTTCAGAAGTCACTGAAGTTTACACTATTCTCCCCTTTGATAATTACATGGAAATACATTTTAGGCACTTTCCAGGATATAGGAGAATACTTTTCCACTACCCTTCCTAATTGTTGCCTTTATCCTTTCGAGGATAGATTGATCGTGATTAAAATAATATAATATGTTTTGTTCGGTATGGCCTGTAAATTCATTTGATGTTACTTTTGGTTCGCTGATAGAAGCCTTCATTCTTACAACAATGCTCTTACAATTACCAATCCATTCGCCCATCTTCTTTTGTAGATCCTCATCGTCGATAGAGGAAAATTTCTTTAAAGCACTTTCTAATTGTGTTAAAAATCTTAGCATACCGTCAATATTTTGTAGATCTTCGAATGAAAATGGATAAACTCTTGTAGTCGCAGTTGTCTCTTTGATAAGTCACACATTCAGCTTTCTTGAGCTGACGACGAACAGGTTTGATGTCGATTCCTAAAAGCCTGGCTATGGCCTTTTTAGGAGTTCCAGCTGCATAAAGTTCCTTGATTGCCGTATGTTGTTCTTCTCTGACCATCTTTCTCTCCAACATTGGGGGTTGAAGAGTATTTTGATCCAATTCTGTCTCTTTTGACATGATGTCCTCCTTTGGTCAGGGGGGAACTTTCAGTGACCATAAAGGGGGAATACTGCATGACCAGTGACACAGGTAAGGGCGCTTTGTTACCTTTACAAGCTATAGGTTGCTGTTCTCTTACTCAATTCGACTAAGCCTCATTTTATTCATCAGGCATTAGTGATCGAAAAATGTCGGATATTCTTTCTTTCCTCCTAGATGTTTAGAGAGAAAGGACTTTTTCAAAACTAAGGGGGTGTAATAGTTGTGTGGTGGAACCATTGGAATCTAATCAGAAGCATAAAATAACATATGTAATGAATCATTTTTGGAAGTAATGAAACATCAACAACAATCTAGATTTTCTTGAAGACTGATGAAGACCATGTTAATTGTTTGAATTAATTAGAAAAATAAATGATATTCAAGATGGTGTCTTTTCTTAGGAAACGTGAGTAAAGCTATAAAAGTTCATTATATATTCTTCAGTTTAATATTGTTTTCCTTGGTTTTATCATTCTGAGGATGGCCATTTTTTATATTAGTAATAGTGTTATATGCTCGAAATGAACGCAAAGATATCTCTTGTAACGATAAGCCTGTTCTTGCTTTTAAACGAATCAGGTGAGTTTTTACAGTAGTTGCAGCCATTGACAGCATAGCACCAATTTCTTTGTATGACTTTCCTTCCAGCGCTAGCTGCACACAAATAGCTTCATAGGTTGTTATATAATTATTTACATCATCTCCAATATAGAGACGCGTGGAACGTTTAGGTAATAAGAAATTTTTCCGAGTTATCCCTTTACTTATAGTTCGAGTTTTTAGAGTGCTTTTTGCTGACTCTTTAATAAGATGCTGGGCTTTCGTTGGGAAAATTTCCGAAAAATTTTGAAGATCTTTGATTAAGTGAAGATAGTAGGCAACTGGTGAAGGATGAGATTCTGACCTTGCAAAGGTAATGCAATCGTAAAAGGATTTTCGACGGCTAAGGATTGTAAGACCATGGTAAATTCCTAGCGTTTCTTTCAAAATTGATAGCTGTGTATTTGATAAGGTTTCATCCCAAAAACAAAAGGAACTTTGGCGTGTATTAACGGGCAAAAGAATTTCTGGTTCAATGAATCCATTTATCAAAAATTCTCTAAAAAAATCAGATTTATTAGCAAGGATAATAGATGTGTTGTTTTTATAGGTTCTTTTAAATTGGAAAAAAGAGAGTTTTCTTGGATGAAGGAAATAGCTACATATTTTATCAACTTCTTGTGCTAATTTTAACGTCTCAAAAGAATCAGTACTAATCAATAGCTACATCCTAAGTTTTACAACTGGATGAAACTCTGAAAAAATATAACAAGGTTATGGAACCCATATCCTTACTTATCAATGCAATGTTATCAGAGCCTCTTTAAAAAAGAGGTTAACACATTGCAAAATAAACCCTTGTACGCCAACAAGGATGACGAGGTGTCTTTTGTGAGGGTATAAGATGCTTAAGGTTTCGGAGCAAGTATAATTTACATTTCTAAGGTGTAGTATAATACGAAAGCTTGCTCAAAGAAACTTTAGCTGATAAATTTTACTTTTTTAATTTTATCTCTAAAGGCTACGCGGAGCCTCTAATCCGCGACCATTTTTAATGGCCACATTCCCAAATTTATTTAATTGTTCTTTGTTGGAATATACCTACGTAGCACATTTTACTATTTTTTTTCAACTTCAGGCTACTTAAGTGATTTTATATATAGAACGAAGATTTTTAAAAGTCAAGGATAGATTTGTCACACCTACAGTACTTAAACAGAGTTAACTGAAAATAATATGAGAATCTATATTTTTTCATAATTTGTCTATTTTTTTATTTTATAAGGCTACTGTTATAGAAGCTGCCTCCGGTATTGATCTTTCATATAAGAAAGCTTTAGCCTTTGGAATTACTCACTATAGAAAGATAAAGAGGATTTGCGAAAGTGAATGTTATAACCTTCCATTTCCTGACATTTACAAAGAGAAGGCCTTATGGAAACACTAAAACAACGCCTGAGAAACTTTAAATTAGCAGGCACGTTGATGTCTCTGGATGAATGAATTGATTATGCTAATGGTATACAGCTTCCTTACCAGCAATTCCTTGAATTATTATGCGAGAATGAGCTCAATAACCGAAATGACAAGAGTTATAATAAGTGATATGCAAGAACAAAACTCCCTGCTCATAAGACAATTGAAGACTTTGGCTTCTCTTTCTGTTTATCCTGGGCACCTTCAAAGTACCAAGACATTATGGATCTTGAAGAGTTTTTGAGGAAGCGGATGAAGAATTCATAACTATATTTCTAATACGCAAGTTTTTATTAATTTGTTATGGTGTCAATCTTTGCTGCCAAAATGAAATCACTCTCGGTCAAGCCATTAATTTTGTGCGTCCAAATTTCAACGGAGCATAATCCCCAGGAAGTCAAAAGATTTGGATGATGACCCTCTTCTTCTGATAGTTTTGCAATTTTATTCGCAAAATTCATGGCGCTTATAAAGTTACTAAAATTGTACTCTTTATATAAATGGCTATCTATATTTATTGACCAGTTCTGCCCAAGTTCATTAAGTAGTTTATTCCTTCCTTCCTTCCTTATTTATTAATGGTGGTTTGAGACTCCTTGGCATGGCGTGCATGTCTTATTTAAAAGGCATATATTAGGATTGTTCATGTTTATTTCTTTTAAAAAGTTAATACAAGTCATTCGGATAATTATAGCTACTTCAGTTATTGAGGAAAATCAAAAAAAAGCTACTCGCATTCTATTCCTAAAAATTTGAGGATAAAATATAGAGCTACCACAGCTATTCAAAAAGAATTTAAGAATTAATGCAACTCTCTTTACGTTAACATAGAAGAGAACGAATGAATATAATTTGTATACGGATCCAATAGACAAAAACAAAATACTGCACATAAATGCTGCTATTGTAATAGTCCAAATGGCATATTTGTAAGATGTAGTTTCATCAACTCGTCGGTCTCGCATTACATTCTCAATCCAAAAGCCACCCATAAGTTTATCCGGAATAGTGTTTTAAGCGATCTAGCTACAGCTCGAAATGTGAATTAATAAAGGAGAGAAGCGAACTACCATTACTGTAATCAGTTCAACAGAGATCAGACATGGCAGAACTCTTTGTGAAACGTTTAAGAGAGACTACGTTTTTTAAGCTTGTGCGTTGGCTAAGCCTGGCATGTGTTAAGCTTCCGCGTGTAAAAGTGGGAAAAGGCGAGCTTATACTTAATCTAATACAAAAAGTCCGATGTTGAGATTGTGGTCCCTTTTCTCGATTGTTTGAAGATCGTCCATTTTTTTAGGAGTCTCTAGCCGAATAGCCAGTATGAACAAGGTTGGCATCAACAACGAACAAACCCCCTAAAAGGAATTGTTCCATGTATAAAATAATTATCGGTCTAGATGTTTTCAAGAAAAGTCCTGATGCGACTTTAACAGTTGATGGGTAAAAGTGATTCCATCGAATCTTTAATTAAGTAAACATGAAGGTTTTGAGGCTCTTTTTACCTGGTTGTAGCACAAGAGCTCAACCAGCCACAGGAGCTTTAGAAACCATAGAACGTTTGGGAAAGATGTCGCACTATTCAGGGGCATAATAGTGGGCGATGAATTGAAAGGGTGAATTTTGTAGGTGGCACCTAAATTTAGTGACTTCATGAATGCTATTAACCTAGCTAAGAAAATAGCAAAACTTGCAGAAAGAGAAAACGATCATCCGAAGCTCACAATTTCATAGTGAGTGTGCACGATTGAAACTTGGAATGTCTTGTTGAAAATAAATTATAAATTCAGAACCTCTATACTAAACTGAATAAATACAATTTTAATAGGCAGTAACATAATAATTTTTGAAAAATCTTTATAAAATATGTCAGGTTTCAAACTACCCGTATATAGAAACTTGTTGTTAATCACTCAATCATTTATAGTGCTCTTAAATATATAAATTGCTACTTGACCTGCGTTCCGCCAAATTTTTAACGAAATAAAATGCATCTCATGAAAGCAAGATTTTTGTGGAGTAAATACCATGATAATAATCGAGTAAAAAGGACAATGAAAAAATTAGTTCTTTCAATCTGTCTTGTTGCTGGAACAGCCGTGGGAGTAGGCATGATCGCACTTCCTATGGTATTGTGTAAAATTGGCATCTTGCCAACCATTGGTCTAATTTTAGGTGTCTGGTTTTTTATGTACATATCGAGCCTATTAGGAGCTGAAATAAATTTACGTGCTGGTTATGGCCTTCCAATAGGTAAGCTTGCAAGTCTGTATAGTGGTCGAATTGCTTCAAGTATAGGAAATGCCAGTTTTATCCTTTTAATTTATGCGTTATTATGTGCTTACCTATATGGAGGTGCTTCCGTTTTACAAAGCTTTTTTGCCTCATATATGGGATGGTCATTTAATTTAAAAAGCATTATTCTTATCTATGCACTTTTATTAGTTCTGATACTTATAGCTCCTGTGAAATCGATTTTACGAGTTAATCGCTTCTTATTTACAAATTTCTTGGTTCTTTTTGGATTACTGGTTCTAGGTGTCCTGCCCCCCTATAATTAGTCCAGAAAATAAATTAGGATTCTGGATTAAAAAGGGAGGAAAGTATGGCACGAAAGAAGTTTGATGCTGGGCAGATTATAGGACATTTACGAACGATAGAAATC
>VGEY01000016.1 GCA_016869075.1 Alphaproteobacteria bacterium | reverse complement strand
TGAAAGTTGAGTTGATTGCTCCGATTGCGATGGATGAAGGTTTACGCTTTGCGATACGTGAAGGTGGCCGTACTGTCGGTGCAGGAGTCGTTGCAAAAATCTTGAAATAATCTGTATATGAGGTAATATCTCATACATTTTTGAGTGAGCTAAGGTAAGATGGAAAAACAAAATATAAGAATCAGATTAAAAGCATATGATCATCGTTTGCTTGATCAATCTGTAAAGGAAATTGTTAATACGGCTAAGAGAACAGGAGCTCAAGTGAGAGGACCCATACCGTTGCCTACAAATATTGGAAAGTATACGGTTCTTCGCTCACCATTTATTGACAAGAAATCTCGTGAGCAATTTGAGATGCGTACGCATAAGAGACTCATAGATATTGTTGATTGGCTCCCTCAAACCGTGGATGCGTTGATGAAGTTGGATCTTGCAGCAGGCGTTGACGTTGAAATTAAACTCTAGGAATTGTGCACTATGAAAACAGGATTAATCGCGGAAAAAATTGGGATGACCCAAATATTCACTGATGAAGGAATACAAATTCCAGTAACAGTGCTTAAGGTAGATAATTGCTCAGTGGTTGCTACAAGAACTGAAGAGAAAAATGGATACACAGCTGTTGTGTTAGGTTCTAAAGTAGCAAAACCTCAGTCTTTATCAAAGGCTATGCGCGGTTATTTTGCAAAGGCAGAAGTGGATCCAAAAACGCATTTGCATGAATTTAGAGTGAGTGATGCTAGTGCAATGCCCATTGGCCAAGTAGTTGGGCCTGATATTTTTGCAGCAGGCCAACTTGTTGATGTAACAGGAACAAGCATCGGAAAAGGATTTGCAGGTGCGATGAAGCGCCATAATTTCGGCGGTCTTCGAGCTTCTCACGGTGTATCGATTTCTCATCGAAGCCATGGGTCAACTGGTAATCGCCAAGATCCTGGTAAGGTGTTTAAAAATAAAAAAATGGCTGGTCATATGGGATCAAGGCGTGTTACTAAAATGAATTTAAAAGTGCATGATATTGATACATCACGTGGCTTAATTTATATAAAAGGAAGCGTTCCAGGTGCTAAGGGAAGCATTGTTTATGTTAGAGATGCTGTAAAAGCTCCGGCTAAAGCATAAGGATGGACGTCCACTAAAAGGATAAAATGGTATACGAAAATGAAACATGAAGTTGTAAACATACAAAATAAGAAAGTTGGGGATATTGATCTTCCTGACGCTCTATTCCTACAATCCGTTCGTATTGATATTCTATCTCGCGTAGTGGAATGGCAACTTGCAAAGCGCCGCGCAGGTACTCATAAGACCAAAGAAATCGCTGATGTGCAGGGTACAACAAAGAAAATGTATCGTCAAAAGGGTACAGGTGGTGCGCGCCATGGAAGTAAGAGAGCCCCACAATTTAGAGGCGGTTCAGTCATTTTTGGACCTGTTGTAAGGTCCCATGCGTACAGTTTGCCAAAGAAAATTCGTCAACTCGGGCTAAAGACGGCATTATCCTCTAAATTAAAATCTGGGGATATTATTGTCGTTGACAGCTTTGAGATTAATAAACCAAAAACAAAGGATTTAAAGAGTATTTTGTCCAAGTTTGGGACAGAAAATATCCTTCTAATTGATGTAGATACTGCACGTATGACAAATACAGCGTTAGCTGCCAGTAACATTATTGGTTTTGACGTGCTTCCGCAAATTGGCGCGAATGTCTATGACATTTTGCGTAAAGAGAAACTTATTTTAACGGTAGATGCAATAAAAGCATTAGAGGCGCGCTTAAAATGAAAAAGAAAGAGAAAACTGCTAAAGTGCAGGAAAAGAAACAAGTTGGACTCTTGGATGTTATTAAATATCCCATTGTTACTGAGAAATCAACCAATTTAAGTGCTCATAACCAAGTTGTTTTTGCTGTTTGCAAAACTGCAACAAAACCCGAAATTAAATCTGCAATTGAACAAATATTTGGTGTTTCAGTAAAAGCCGTAAACACACTTGTTCGAAAGGGAAAAGAGAAGAGATTTAAGGGGAGAGCAGGTATTCAAGAAGATGTAAAGCGCGCCATCATTACTCTTAATGATGGTCAACAATTAGACCTCGGATCAGGAATTTAGCCATGGCTTTAAAAAATTATAAGGCAACAACGCCCTCTCAGCGACAGCTGATTAATATTGATCGAAGTGAACTTTGGTCTGGGAAGCCCTTTAAAGGATTAACTGAAGGAAAATCAAAAACAGGTGGACGAAATCACCATGGACACATCACTTCCTGGAATAGAGGTGGTGGTCACAAACAACGTTATCGTATTATTGATTTTCGTCGCACAAAATTTGATGTCCCAGCTGTTGTTGAACGTTTAGAGTATGACCCTAATCGTTCAGCTTTCATTGCTTTGATTCGTTATGAAGATGGTGAGTATTCCTATATTCTGGCTCCACAACGTTTGAAGGAAGGTGACCAGATTGTTGCTGGGGAAAAAGTTGATAT
Organism: Alphaproteobacteria bacterium; assembly: GCA_016869075.1. Lineage (GTDB taxonomy): Bacteria > Pseudomonadota > Alphaproteobacteria > Paracaedibacterales > VGCI01 > VGCI01. The sequence continues at coordinate 28,517 of VGEY01000016.1, read as the reverse complement.
AAAGCCAGGAAACGCTTTACCATTGAAAAATATTCCAGTTGGGACTATTATTCATAACGTGGAATCTAAGGTTGGTAAAGGCGGGCAGTTGGCTCGTTCTGCTGGGGCTTATGCTCAAATTGCTGGTCGAGATGCAGGCAACACAATTTTAAAGCTCTCATCCGGGGAGCTTCGTTTGCTCAAGGGTGAATGTATGGCAACTGTTGGTGCTGTATCCAATCCTGATCATCAAAACAGAAGTATTGGCAAAGCAGGCCGTAATCGTTGGTTAGGGAAGCGTCCGTGTGTGCGTGGTGTTGCGATGAACCCTATTGACCACCCACACGGTGGTGGAGAGGGTCGCACTTCTGGTGGACGTCATCCTGTGACGCCTTGGGGTATTCCTACAAAGGGTAAAAAGACACGTAAGAATAAGCGTACGTCTAAGCTCATCATTAGACGCGCGAAGTAATGGAGATATTAAGTGCCTAGATCGGTTTGGAAGGGTCCATTTTTTGATCGATATCTGCTTAAAAAAGCAGAATCGACACATGACTCAGGACGTAAGGAAGTTATTAAGACATGGTCACGACGTTCAACGATATTGCCGCAATTTGTGGGGCTAACTTTTGGCGTACACAATGGTAAGAAATTTGTGCCTGTCTATGTTACAGAAAATATGGTCGGGCATAAACTAGGTGAATTTGCGCCAACACGTACCTTTCATGGACATGGGGCGGATAAGAAGGTGAAAAGAGGATAAAATGGCATCCCGAAATACAGCAACAGCAATTTTACGGAATGTACGGGTTAGCCCTAGAAAGCTAAATCTTGTAGCTCAGCTCATTAGAGGTAAAGATATCTCACGCGCAGCTGACGTCTTAACTAACTCTCCAAAGAGAGTATCTCAGGATGCTTACAAAACACTTATGTCTGCTGTAGCTAATGCAGAAAATAATCATGGAATGGACATTGATCGTTTAATTGTTCAGGAAGCATATGTAGGCCAGTCCTTTGTTATGAAAAGATTCCATGCACGGGCTAAAGGGCGTGGGGCAGGAATTAAAAAACCATTTAGTCATTTGACAATCATCGTACGCGAGAAAGAGGTATAAGAATAATGGGTCAAAAGGTAAACCCTATTGGATTAAGATTAGGTATTAATAAAACCTGGGATTCTCGTTGGTATTCTGAGAAGGATTACGCAACTTTGCTCCATCAGGACTTTGCGATCCGTGAATATCTTATGGAAAATCTTCAACAGGCAGGTATTTCCAAGGTTGTTATTGAACGACCAGCCAGAAAGGCACGCTTAAGTATTTATACAGCGCGACCTGGCGTCTTAATCGGTAAAAAGGGTGCCGATATTGAGAAATTAAAGCAGAAATTATCTGATATTTCTAAGACCGAGGTAACCATTAATATAGTAGAAGTGCGTAAGCCAGAGCTTGATGCAAAATTGATTGCTGATGGTATTGCGCAGCAAATTGAGCGGCGTGTTTCATTCCGCCGTGCAATGAAGAGAGCGATGCAGTCTGCTCTTCGTTTAGGAGCTTTGGGAATTAGAATTAATTGTTCTGGTCGTCTTGGTGGGGCCGAAATTGCGCGTATGGAGTGGTATCGTGAAGGACGTGTGCCGTTGCATACGTTTCGTTCTGATATTGACTATGGTCTTGGGGTCGCGAAGACCACATATGGAACATGCGGAATAAAAGTTTGGGTTTATAAGGGCGAGATTATGGAACATGATCCTATGGCCCATGAAAAAAGGCTAAACGAGGGAACAACAGCTCGATAGAGCTATATAATTATTAAATTATTTAAGGAAAATGCTAAATGTTAGCGCCTAAAAAGAGTAAATTTCGAAAGGCCTTTAAGGGAAAAATCCACGGAGTTGCCAAAGGAGGCAGTGAAGTGAGCTTTGGAACTTATGGCTTGAAAGCTTTGGAACCAGCTCGTATTACTGCTCGTCAAATTGAAGCTGCAAGAAGAGCTATAACACGCCATATTCGTCGTGTTGGTAAGGTTTGGATTCGTGTATTTCCAGACGTTCCTGTTTCTGCAAAGCCTGCTGAAGTTAGAATGGGAAGCGGTAAGGGAAATCCAGAGTTTTGGATTTGTCGTGTAAAGCCGGGAAAAATTTTGTTTGAGTTAGATGGTGTTTTGCCTGAAGTAGCAAAGGAAGCTTTTGAATTAGCTGCTGCTAAGTTGCCTATTTCAACAAAACTAGTGAAACGTATTGGTTAGGTGAAGTGTTGTGAAGTACGAAGAAATAGTTAATAAATCTGTGGGTGAATTATACGATAGCTTATTCAATTTAAAGAAGGAGCTTCTTAATTTGCGTATCCAAAGAGCAACAAATGCTCTTACAAATTCATCACAAATTCGTAAAAATCGTCGGGATGTTGCACGTATTAAAACACGCCTTACACAGTTAACCAAAAAGAAATAGAGCGGAGAAGAAAGATGCCGTGTCGCATATTACAAGGAGTCGTTGTTAGTGATGCAAGTCACAAAACAATCGTTGTTCGTGTTGAGAAAAATGTTAAGCATCCTGTGTACAAGAAATATATAACACGTTCTTGTAAATATGCAGCGCATGACCCAGAAAATGCCCATAAAATTGGGGATGTAGTAAAAATTATTGAGTGTCGTCCAATATCAAAAACCAAGAAATGGCATGTATTGAATGAGACTAGTCCCAAAGTAGCAAAGGCGTAAGGGTCATGATTCAAGTAGAAACAAGATTAGAAGTAGCAGATAATTCTGGAGCACGTGAAGTACAGTGCATTAAAGTACTTGGTGGTTCGAAGCGCAGATATGCGTCAGTAGGCGACATTATTGTTGTCTCCATTAAGGATGCCTTACCCAAGGGAAAGGTCAAGAAAGGGGACGTTCACACCGCTGTAGTTGTCAGAACAAAACAACCTATTCGCCGTCAAGACGGGAGTGAAATTCAGTTTGATAAAAATGCTGCAGTTTTAATTAGCAAACAAAATGAACCCATAGGAACACGTATTTTTGGCCCTGTGACAAGGGAGTTGCGCTCAGTGGGATTCATGAAGATTATTTCTTTAGCTCCTGAGGTGTTGTAATGTCTGTTGCAAAGTTCAAAATTCGTAAAGGGGACTCTGTGGTTGTACGTACAGGTTCTCATAAAGGTAAAAAGGGTGAAGTTCTTAAGGTCATCCAAAGTGATGCAAAAGTGGTTGTTAAGGGGGTTAACGTCGTTAAGCGACACACAAAACCTACCCCTACAAATGCAGGTGGAATAGTAGAAAAGGAACTTCCTATCCATATATCAAATGTTGCCATAATTGATCCAAAGGATGGGGTGGCAACAAAGATAGGTTTTAAGATCCAAAAGGATGGAACAAAAATACGGTTTGCCAAAAAAAGTGGCGAAACACTTTAAATGAGTTGAGAGTAATTATGGCACGGCTATATGATTTATATAAGGATGTAATTAGACCTCAGTTGATGAAAGATTTCAATTACTCAAATGTACTTGAAGTTCCTCGGTTGAGCAAAATTGTCATTAATGCGTGTGTTGGAGAAGCAACACAAGATAGTAAAAAAATACAAATTGTCGTAGATGAGCTTATGGCTATTACTGGCCAAAAACCAGTCGTTACAACGGCGAAGAAATCTATTGCGCAGTTTAAGTTGCGCGAAGGAATGCAAATTGGAGCAAAGGTGACTTTACGCCGAGATAGAATGTATGAATTTATGGATAGGCTCATTAATATAGCTTTGCCGCGCGTCCGTGACTTTCGCGGTTTATCATCAAAGAGCTTTGATGGCCATGGTAATTATGCTTTAGGAATTAAAGAGCAAATTATATTTCCAGAAGTAAATTATGATAAGATTGATAAAGTGCGTGGATTTGATGTAATAATTTGTACAACCGCACAAACAAACAAAGAAGGGCTTGCTCTCTTAAAAGCGTTAAACTTACCATTTATTCAGTCGTAAGGAAAAATGAGTTATGGCAAAACAAGGGTCAATTGAAAAAAACAACAGAAGGCGAAAGTTAACGAAGCGCGCAGAAAACAAGCGCAGAGCTTTAAAGAAAATTATCATTTCAAAAACAACGCCAATTGAAGAGCGTATTATGGCAACTTTAAAGCTTGCTGAAATGCCTCGAAATAGTTCTGCTACACGAATCCGCAATAGGTGTCTATTAACTGGGCGCCCAAGGGGATATCATCGCAAGTTTGGTCTATCTAGGATTGCTTTAAGGGACTTAGGTTCATTAGGGCTAATTCCAGGCATTATTAAGTCGAGTTGGTAAAATGAATATTAACGATCCCATTGGAGATATGTTGACACGGATCCGAAATGGACAACGCGTTGGCAAGAAATCAGTTGAAGCGCCGTCCTCCGCAATGCGTAAGCAAGTGTTAGATGTGCTTCAAAAAGAAGGATATATCCGTAACTACAGGTCTGAACAAGTCCGTAAAGGAATTGAAAAAATCATTATTGAATTGAAATATAATGAAGGGCAGCCAGTTATTGAATTCATTACGCGGGTATCCAAGCCTGGCTTGCGTGTATATTCCGCGGTTAAAAAACTTACATCCTACCGCAGTGGTCTTGGAATTAGCATATTGTCTACTTCAAAAGGAATTATGTCAGATATTGATGCAAGAGCGCAGGGTGTGGGTGGTGAAATAATATGTCAAGTTTATTAAGGTGTTGACGATGTCTCGAATTGGGAAAAGTCCGATAAAAGTGCCAGCAGGAGTTACAGTTACGGTCAATGGTAACACTGTGGAAGCACAAGGAAAAGTTGGGAAAAGCTCATATACGCTTCCAGAACGCGTCTTTATTGAACGTGAAGATAATGTTATTTTTGTAAAGCCAAAATCAACAGAAAAGGACGTGCGTATGATTTGGGGCACCGCTCAACGCAGAGTCCAGACTATGATATCCTCGGTAGACCAGGGAGCGACAGTTACTTTGGAATTAGTCGGTGTTGGTTATCGTGCGTCAGTTCAAGGATCAAAGTTGGTTCTACAGCTTGGTTATAGTCATGATGTCGAATATCCAATTCCTCAAGGAGTTGTTATTAAGTGTGATAAGCCAACTTCGATATCGATTACAGGACCAAGCAAACAGCAAGTAGGACAAATTGCTGCAGAGATTCGTTCTTACCGGCTACCTGAGCCATATAAAGGAAAAGGTGTTATTCGTGCTGGTGAGTTTGTTATAAGAAAAGAAGGTAAGAAGAAGTAGCCATGTCATCATTAAAGAAGGTACATGATCGTCGTAAAGTTAGAGTGCGTGCAAAATTGCGTAAAGTGAATTCTGGACGTGTAAGGCTGACTGTTTATAGATCAAATAGCAACATTTATGCACAAATCATTGATGATGAAAAGGCTGTAACTTTGGCCGCTGCATCAACTGTTGATAAGGATCTTAAAAAAGATTTGAAGAAGAGCAGCAGCAACAAAGAAGCTGCAGCAGCGGTGGGTCAGCTAATAGCTAAAAGAGCAATTAAGGCTGGAATTAAGGATGTCTATTTTGATCGCTCAGGTTTTTTGTATCATGGGCGTATAAAGGCACTGGCAGATGCTGCACGTGAAAGTGGATTGAATTTTTAGGAAAAAACGATGAGTAAAACGACAAATTCTGAAAAAGGCGCAAAAGAAGAACAAGAGTTAATTGAGAAGCTTGTTAGCGTAAGGCGTGTAACAAAAGTTGTAAAAGGCGGTAAAAATCTTCGTTTTTCAGCGCTCGTCGTCATTGGCGATGGCAAGGGTAAGGTAGGATTTGGTGCCGGGAAAGCCCGCGAAGTACCCGATGCTGTACGCAAGGCAACAGAACAAGCTAAACGTTCTATGATTCGTGTTCCTTTAAGAGAAGGGCGAACATTACATCATGATGTTCGGGGTAAATTTGGTGCTGGTAGCGTAAATTTAAGGATGGCCCCTGCAGGAACTGGTATTATTGCTGGGGGTCCAATGCGCGCAATTTTTGAAGCCTTAGGTCTTCAAGATGTGGTAAGCAAATCTGTAGGAACATCAAATTATTATAATGTGGTTCGTGCAACATTTAATGCATTAACGAATATGACGTCGCCTCGTCAGGTAGCTGTTAAATTAGGCCGTAAAGTGCCTGAGATTGTGGCGCGACGTGACGCTGCTTTGGCAAGGAGATAATGATGACGAAAGATAAGCCAAAAAATTCTGCTCCAGCCTCAAAATCTAAAAAGGATGACTCAAAAGAGGCACCTAAAGCTAAGGCGGAGAGTAAGTCAAAAGCTGTTTCTATGAAGGAAAAAGAGGATAAAGTTACGCCTTCTAAATCTTCTAAAGTACCAGCAGAGGAAGCATTAAACCAGCCAGAGCTAAAAGTGCAGCCAGTTAAGACTGTTGCGCCACAATCTCAGCCTATTAAGGCAGAAGGCAAATCAAACAAGTCCCTTATTCGCATAAAGCAAATTGGAAGTCCAATTCGTCGTGATCCACGCCAAAAAGTTTATTTGAAGTCTTTGGGATTAGGAAAAATGCATAGGGTCCGTGACATTGTTGATACTCCTTCAACGAGAGGTCTTCTTGATAAGTTGCGGCACATGGTTGTCATCGAAAAAGTATGAATTGAGAAGTGAATATGACTATAAAACTTAATCAAATTAAAGACAATCCAGGCGCTCGAGTGAAAAAAAAGCTCTTAGGGCGGGGTATCGGATCAGGTCTTGGAAAAACAAGCGGACGTGGCGGCAAAGGTCAAACGGCTCGCTCTGGTGTTGCCTTGAATGGATTTGAAGGTGGACAAAACCCAATTTATCGTAGATTGCCAAAGAGAGGGTTTGTAAACATTCATGCTCAAAGTATGTATGAGCTTACATTTAAAAAATTAAACGTGCTCATTAAAGCTAAAAAAATTGATCCTTCCAAACCTATCGATCGTGAAGCATTGATTAGTTCAGGTGCCATGAAGAAATGGTATGAAGGCATCAGCTTAATTTCAACAGGAAAGCTGGAACAAAAAGTGAATGTTGAAGTAACCCGTGCTTCAGCTTCTGCTAAGGAAGCTGTTGAAAAATTGGGTGGTTCTGTGAAATTTGCTTGAGCGTAGTATTTCTACAGCAGGCAATATTGGTTTTGAGCACTAAAATAGGGATATGAAAATCTCGATATTTTAGAGCTTTGGAGCCAAGGTGTTATATGATATTTAATAGTGATGATGATTTTAGCACTAGGGGTACTTGATGTCTTCTGCAATTGAACAGTTTGCTTCCAGCATAAGCCTAAAAACTTTTACAAAAGCAGAAGATTTAAAAAAAAGGATTTGGTTTACTTTAGCTGCTCTTGTTATCTATCGTATTGGAACTTATATTCCTCTTCCTGGTATTAATCCCGAAATAATTTCTGAGTTTATTCAACGCAATGCCGGTGGTTTTTTTGGCATGCTAGATATGTTCTCAGGAGGCGCTATTGGTCGTATGACAATATTCTCACTAATGATCATGCCGTATATTTCATCAAGCATTATCATTCAATTGCTTACATCCGTTTCTCCTCATTTGGAAGCCTTAAAGAAGGAAGGTGAAACTGGACGCAGAAAAATAAATCAATATACCCGCTATGGAACAGTATTTTTAGCAAGTGTTCAAGCTTATGGAATAGCTGTTGGCTTAGAAAAGATGACGGGCTTGACCGGGGGAAGCGCTGTATTAGACCCCGGCCTCTTTTTCCGTTTAACCACAATGATTACCCTCACAGGTGGAACCCTCTTCATCATGTGGTTGGGTGAACAAATAACGTCCCGTGGCATAGGAAACGGTATCTCCTTGCTTATTTATGCAGGTATTGTTGCAAACCTTCCTCCTTCGGTATTTAGGACCATTGAACTTGGAAGAACAGGCGCCTTGTCCTTGCTTGTGATATTGGGCATCTTGTTTATGGTTGCCGTTGTTATAGCGTATGTTGTTTATGTCGAGAGGGCACAGCGTCGTATTTTAATTCAATATCCAAAACGTCAAGTTGCTCCTGATAGACCTGCTGCCGCACAAACAACACATTTGCCTTTAAAATTAAATAGTGCAGGTGTCATTCCGCCTATCTTTGCATCATCATTGCTCTTGTTTCCTGCTACAATTGCAGGTTTTTCAGCAGGTTCTCCTGATAGCTGGTTGGGGACGATTTCCATGTATTTGAATCATGGGACGCCTTTGTATATTTCTCTCTATGTTTTTATGATCATATTTTTTGCTTTTTTCTATACAGCCATAGTTTTTAACCCTACGGAAACAGCCGAGAACTTGAGAAAAATGGGAGCATATGTTCCTGGTGTACGGCCTGGACCGAGTACGGCAAATTTTATTGATTTTATTTTAACGCGCTTAACGGCAATAGGATCTCTTTATCTGGCTTCAGTATGTATTTTGCCTGAGTTTATTTTATCACGCGTAGGTTCGTTGCCTTTTTATTTAGGCGGTACGAGCATATTGATTGTTGTCAGCGTGACCATTGACACGATAAACCAGGTTCAATCTCATTTGTTGGCACATCAATACGAAGGCCTTATCCGGAAGTCCCGAGGAAAGGGTAATCGCTAGAATGATACTGGTTTTCTTTGGAGCACCAGGCTCTGGTAAGGGGACTCAAGCCCACGAGCTAAAGAAAGCGATAAAGACTTTATCGCATATTTCGACGGGGGACTTGTTACGGCAGGAGATAACTTCTGATTCTGCGTTTGGGCGCAGTATCAAATATAAGATTGATGCAGGCGAATTTATAACGGATGACATTATTTTGCAGCTTGTGACAGATATTTTAAGGAAAAAGTCGAAAAAAGATATTATTTTCGACGGTTTTCCGAGAACATTGAACCAAGCTATTGCATTTGATGCCCTTCTTGGTGTAGAAAATTTGAAGGTTGATGTTGTATTTGACTTTGATATAGACGTGCACGAGCTTATTGAACGCATATCTGGACGATATGTGTGTCAAGACTGTGGTGCCGTTTATCATAAAAAAAACAGGAAACCCAGGATTGATAGCGTTTGTGATCAATGCGGGGGGACTCGTTTTATTAGGCGTCAAGACGATACAGCACAAGCTCTCGAGACGAGATTAAAGATCTATCGAGAGCAAACATTGCCTGTAAGAGATTATTATAAGGATAAAGGTGTCCTAAAAAAGATCAATGCGTCACAGACAGCAGCAATTGTGACGGAAAACATTAAAGAAACCTTGCGGAGTGCGGGTTTAATGAAAGAAGGAGAATAACGTGGCTCGTATAGCTGGTGTCAATATACCGACGCAAAAGAGGGTGGCTGTTGCCTTAACATATATTTATGGTATCGGTCCTGTGCGTGCTAAACAAATCATGCATAAGGCCGGAATTGATTTCAAGCGTCGAGTGAGTGAATTATCCGAACAAGAAATCTTAAAAATTCGTGAAATCATTGACCGGGATTTTAAAGTAGAAGGCGATTTGCGCAGAGAAATTTCCATGAATGTAAAGCGATTAATGGATTTAGCTTGTTATCGTGGTCTGAGACACCGAAAAGGATTACCCGTAAGAGGTCAGCGCACACACACAAACGCACGGACGCGTAAAGGTAAGGCTGTTCCTATCGCGGGCAAAAAAATGGTTGGTAAATAAGTAAAGGACAATCGGGGCAATTATGGTACAAAAACCGGTAGGAAGAGTTCGTCGTAAAGAGCGTAAAAACGTTGTTAACGCCGTTGCTCATATTAATGCAACTTTTAATAATACAGTTATTACAATCACAGATGAACAAGGAAACGCAATCTCCTGGTCATCTGCGGGGACTGTAGGTTTTAAAGGTTCACGCAAATCAACCCCCTATGCAGCTCAAGTTGCAGCAGAGGATGCTGGTAAGAAAGCTTCTGATCATGGGGTACGGAATATTTCAGTAATGGTAAAAGGGCCAGGCTCAGGGCGTGAAACTGCCTTGAGAGCTTTGCAGTCTGTCGGATTTAATGTGACGATAATTCGTGATGTCTCGCCTGTGCCTCATAATGGATGTCGTGCGCCTAAGCGGCGTCGTGTTTAGTGTTGCTGGGGGAGGCTCCCCTTGGCTCAATGGATTTTTTAGTTTTTAAGAATAGCGGGGAAGATACAGGTGCTACAAAAAAATTGGCAATCATTAATAAAACCCTACAAGTTGAATGTACAGTTTGTAGATCCAGATTTGCGTGAAGCAGAAGTCGTTGCAGAGCCTTTAGAAAGAGGGTTCGGCATGACGCTTGGTAATTCATTGCGTCGTATTTTGTTATCTTCAATACAAGGTGCAGCTATTACTTCGGTGAAAATAGATGGTGTTTTGCATGAGTTTTCAACAATACCAGGTGTTTTGGAAGATGTGACTGATATTGTTTTAAATCTTAAAACAATTGGGGTTCGATTACATTCCGAAACTCCAAGAAAGATTCGTCTTACAGCAAATAAGAGTGGTCCAGTCAAGGCTTCTGATATTTTATGCCCATCGGAAGTTGAAATTTTAGATCCAGAAGTTGTTATTTGTACGCTAGATGAAGGCGGAAAGTTAAACATGGAGCTTACCGTTGAGTCTGGTAAAGGATATGTTCCTGCTGGACAGTTGGTTCAAGAAGATAAGCCTATTGGAGTCATTCCAATTGATGCAATTTTTAGTCCTGTTAAAAAAGTAAGCTTCCGAGTTGAACCAACCCGTGTTGGTCAACGTACAGACTATGACAGGTTAACTATGCGTGTTTTGACAGATAGTTCCCTGAAGCCAGACGATGCTGTCGCTTTGGCTGCACGTATTCTGCAAGATCAATTGCAGCAGTTTATTAATTTTGAAGAGCCTAAGTATGCTGAAAAACCAACAGAAACTTCTGACTTGCCATTTAATCGTAATTTGTTGCGCAAAGTTGAAGAATTAGAGCTTTCAGTTCGCTCTGCTAATTGCTTGAAAAATGAAAACATCTTGTATATTGGTGACCTGGTTCAAAAGACTGAAAATGAAATGCTTAAAACGCCAAACTTTGGCCGTAAATCTTTAAATGAAATTAAAGAAGTGCTTGAAGGAATGGGATTGACGCTTGGAATGATGATTCCAAATTGGCCACCTGAGAATATTGAAGAGCTTGCAAAGAAGCTAGAAGACCCATACACATAAAAATTATCACGCTTGACAGCGATCTTGCGTAACATATTGGAGACGAGAAATGAGACATGGTTTAAGTGGTAGAAAACTCAATAGAACAAGTGCACATCGGAAGGCTCTGTTTGCCAACCTTGCACAGGCTTTAATTGAGCATGAGCAGATTACAACCACTCTGCCAAAGGCAAAGGATCTTCGTCCCATTGTTGAAAAGCTTATAACACTCGGAAAGAAAAAAACTTTAGCTGCGCGCCGCCAGGCCATTTCGCAAATTAGAAGTGAGGAACTTGCGGCAAAACTTCTTGGCCCTCTTGCTGATCGTTATAAAAAGCGAAATGGTGGTTATGTAAGAATAATAAAGGCCGGTTTCCGTTATGGGGATAGCGCTCCTATGGCAGTTGTTGAACTTGTTGATCGCGATCAAGCAGCAAAGGGTGCCAAGGATATTGAACGCCTCGCAAGCCAGCCCCAGGTTTTAGAAGAACCCAAAGCCTAAACTGAGCTAACCTAAAAAATATAATAAATTAGACTTTTTCTTCGCCGTATTGTGCGACAATAAAACTATATACTTTTAAAAATAAAAAATTCATATTTCTTATAATTAAATATATTTCTAATATCTAAATAAAATATTAGAAAAAATATAACATTTGCTTTTTCACGTTTTTTTATATTATATTATTACTTTCTATCCATTTTGTATTTTAAAATTATGAAATATATATATTTAGTTATTTTATCATTACTGTGTTTTGCGTCGAATTCAATTTTTTCGGCAGACCATCCATCTTCCTTTTCTCCAGAGAAACATAGGCCTGGAAATGTGTATGTAGAGACAAATATAGAATCCTACCCTCAGCCCACAACATTTGCTGATTGCGTTCAATTATCCACCTCGCTCATAAATTCAGAAATCAAGTTTTGGGAGCAAACTCAAATTGACATGTTAGATAAATTTCCAAAATTAAAAGTCATTGTTTCTTTATTGAAACAAAATTTAATGAATTTAGAATTGAGAATGAGAATTTTGGAAAAGCCAGAAGATCATAATATGTATAGTACATATTGCTCATATGGCAATATTGTTAAAAAACTAAAAATATTTAAACCCGTGTTTGAACAGGATGAAGATCATACAAGTAAACAACCTGATAAAGAACATCAATTAATTCAAAAAGTTATCATAGACCTACAAAATATGAAACGTAAAGAAGGGAATGGTATATTGCTGCTGAGGGGGCTTATACAAGCCCCTGCCATGGGGAGAAGTGCGTATGAGATTCGTCAAAGTCAAAAAAACAAATTACACCAGCCTCTTAAAGAAGATGATTTTGCGCTCTCCTTATGTGACGTAGAATATGTTACAGATATATTTGTTCCGCTTCTTATCAATTTATTTAAAAGAACAGAAACCGCTACACAACAAAATCTTGGAAAAGCTTCAGAAACGAAAAATACCTCGACCATCGCTTTACAACCCCTAAAACCGGCAGAGAAGAGTGAGACAAGACCCGCAAGAAAAGGTGAAGAGTTACCTGAAATAACAAAAAAGCAAGAAAAGCCATGCGAGGAAACCCTCGTTACTTTTGAAGCACCCAGTGCGAAATCTGAGCATATCTCAACAGCCTCCACAATAGTCTTTAAAGATGTTGAAAGAAGTGAAGATATCCATGCTCCAAAAGCTGCAGGAGAGAAGGCTACATTAAATTTTGATTCTCTCTTAACAGCATCTACAATACCAACCACCGGAGAATCTTCCGCAGTTGCTCTTTCTCCAGAAGAGTTGGATGTCACGCCGTGGAAACAGTATGAAGATAAAAAGAAACTCGAAGGGCGAACAAAGCAAAATACCGCTCTTGAGCCTGTTTATGTTCCACCTATTTTTATGTTGGGAGAAGAAAATTCAAGGACTGCTAAAAGACTTCTTGGTTTAGGAGATAGAAATAGTCATTTAGAAAATCTGCCTATGATTGACTATATACACCTTATTCAGGAATTAGGAGGTTCAATTATAAATTTTCATAAATCAGTCCATTTTGTTGCGCGTGGATTGAAAGATAAAAGATGGTATTCAGTGACAATGCATAGGCTACACGGTGACGATCCTACAGATATTCCTCGTAACACTCGCTTCTGGTCTATTGCAAAACAACTTCTCTTAGATATCGGCTTAACTGAGGCTAATCTATACAGGTAGTTTGCCCAATAGCAAAAACATCTTAGTTAACGTCTTCGCTGAACAAATGAGTCCATTTTTTAATCAGAGCCTCGAATGCAGCGCGAGCTTCACTGCACCCTGCATCGTCTCCATTCATGATTGCTTTTTGAAAATTAGTTTGAATTCTTAAATTTTCCTTATCTAAAACCTCAAGATCTGTGAGTGTTGATTTTCCACTTTCAATAAGTTTCGTTCTTTCATGTTCAAAAAAAGCATATGCATGCTGGTCTGCTGCGCTTTCATACCCGAAAGTATGATAGTTTAAAAACGAGAAAATGCATAATAATAAGATGATCTTTTTCATATTATTTACCAATAGTAAGTATTAATTTTAATGAATTATCTTGTTTTATAGATGGAATTGTCAATGAGTTTTAGACAATTTTTTACTATTGGTAATTTTTGATACGAAATCCTGAAAGAAAGATTTTAATCCAAAGGTGCTCTGTAGACGTCATTGTAAAAGGGGGCAAGCTCTTCAAGAAACTTTTCAACTTTTGCCAGAATGCCCACATCAGAAGATGGCTCTATTCCTTCTGAAAATTGAAGCTTGCGCGCAAGATCTGCTGCGAGCATATCTTCCTGCAATACATTTAAAAGAACTGGGAACAGTTGGTTGCCCCAAAAGATGTTTCCTTGATCTAGGAATTTCTCTGTGTCATCCATGAGCTTCATTTGGGAAAGAGGTGAAGGATTAAGCTCATTTTCCTTTAAGGTAAGCATTCCTTCTTCTTGGGTTGCTTGCTTTTCATCAGTCATTTGAGACCAGGCCTTTTTTGCCTCGTTTACTGTGACTTCGTCATCAAGCGTACTTATGGTAGCCAGTGTGGGAGTGGTTTGATTGGCAAATATGAGAAATAAAATTGTAAGAAGAAAAATAACCTTAATATACATCTGTCCGTCCTCCTTTTAAGCTCATAAAATGAGCACATCCTCTCACAATAATAAAATAGGATGCTGTTTTCAGAAATCAATGGGGGAAGAGGGTTCTATTTTTAAAATTGTTAACGAACTCTGGTAAATATTGCATTACAGTAGATGTTTTCAGGTCCATTTTGTCTGTTTCTTTTATATGTCGATAAAACTCTCCTCGTGGGCCCACGGCTTTGGGGTCATGAGCGCCAAAAAACAATACAAGAACTGGGCAGCGACAGGTGGCTGCAATATGCATAGGACCTGTATCATTCCCAATAGCAAATGCAGCATGTGTTGCAAGAGTAAGAATATCCATCAGTTGTGTTTTTCCTGTTAAATCAATTGCTTGAGGGCATTGTTTAGTTAAAATGCTATTATCTTCATCAGGTCCCCCCACGATCACTGGGGTAAGCCCTTCCTTAGCAAGAGATTGTGCGATCTCTCCATAGCGTTCTAAAGGCCAGCATTTTGTATGGCGATGGGCTTTTGAGGCACCTGGTGCAAAGAGAACATAAGGTTTCCTAACAGGAAAATCTTGGATATTTTTCGCAAGACGAGTTAGATCCAGAGGAGGGAGGGTGTTAATCCCTGCAATAGTTAAGAGCCCTTTTAAGCGGTCTTGATGGTAAGTCGGAGTACTGGGTAATTGATAGCGATGAGAAGCACCTCGTGCTGTTCCAACCCATTCTGGACGTCCCATAAGATGGTAATAGAAATTTGTTCGATCCACCATCTGGAGGTCATACACTCTATCAAAAGTTTTGGAACGCAAAAGCGTGCGCAAATTCCAAAGTTCCTTAAATTGGGTGAAACTGGGGCGTTTATCAAGCCATATTTCATCAAAACAACCAAGCTCATTAGCCATATTTATATAAAGTTTTGTTGTTAAGAATGTAAGGTGGTCTCCTTTGTGGTGATTCCTGATGGCTTCGAAGGCAGAAGTAGATGCAAAGATGTCTCCTAAAGCGCCGAGCTTTATGACTAAAATGTTTTTCACTGGCTCAACTCCTTATATAGGTTGATGGTTTCATCACACATCCGTTCCAAGGAAAAGTTTTGGCAAATATGTGCACGAGCGGCTTTCCCAATGGTTTGATAGTGGTGTGGGGACATTTCAAGTGCCTGTTGCATAATACCTACTAAAGCCATTGAATCATTTGGAGGTATGAGAAATCCTGTTTTGCCAGATTGGCAGAGTTCCGTTGTGGCTCCATGGTTTGTTGTTATAACGACACGTTCCATGGCTCCAGCTTCTGCTGTAATACGCCCAAATGCTTCTGGAGCAAGAGAAGGACAGACAATAAAGTTAGCAGCTGCATAAGCTGCTTTAGGGTTTGGGGTATATGGAACAAAACGGATAGGTAGGCCCTCAGAAAGTTTTTCTAGCTCCTTAAGAAAAGAGGACTTATGTTCTTCATGACCGAGGATGACTCCAAGAATGTGTTTATTTTTAAGATGCTTTATGGCTTCTATAAAAATGGCTTGCCCTTTTATACGGCTTATCCGTCCCGGCAGTAAAAAAATGATCGTCTCATCAGTTGCCCCCCATGATGTTCGTAAGGTTTTAATTTCAGTATTTGAAACAGTTGTGGGGGAAAATTCTTGAACATTAATACCTTCATGGATAAGGTGCACTCTTTTAGAATATGAGGGGTAATGATGATGAATATGGTGAGCTATAAACTCAGATATCGCAATTACGCCATCTCCTCGAGCCATTATTGAATTATAAAATGCTTTCAAAAAATTTGTTGAGCGGTAGGCTCCGTGATAGGTTGTAACAAAGGGGATTCTTGTCCACCGAGCTGCAAGTAACGCACTCCATCCAGGTGCGCGTGATCGTGCGTGAATAACTTGAATATTATAAGCACGCACCAGTTGTGCCAAGGCTCTAGCATTCGAAAAAATTGTCAAAGGGTTTTTAGAAGCCAAGGGAAGTGTAATATGAATTCCCCCCAAATGATTAAGCTCAGAAACAAGACTGCCTCCTTGGGAGGCAACATAGGTTTCAGGAAATTGTTTTCGAAGTGCTGCCACCATATCAAGCGTTGCGCGCTCGACACCTCCCATTTGAAGTTCTGGCAAAACTTGTAAAACTCGCAATCTTGACATTCGTTTATCCTTTTCTGTGTGCAGTATAAGAGAACTGTAAACTGGAAGTCTAGGATTGTTCGCAGATTTATTTATCTTTTAGATGTTTAGGACTAAAAGATAATTAATTTGTACTTTTGTTATTTTTATATAATAAATTATTCTTTTAATTAAACATTAACCCTTGTTCTGTATTATGAAATTTGTAACTTATCAAATGGAGAATATAATGCATAAATCACTAATTACTTTAGCTATGTTTGTTGGAACTTTTGTTCTAACAAGTAATATTATTGCTGACGAACCAAAAGCAGATAAATATAAAGATCTCGACAGAACTGGAAGCAATCCATGGGATCCGCGTAATAACGCTTTTGATCGCGATGCAAGTTCTGATCAGAAAAATCCTGAAGATCGTGCAAATTCACTAGAAGGCGAAGGTAAGGAAAGCTCAACCGAGGAATAAACCTTGTGATTTGTTAGTTTTCTTATCCATTAAGGATAAATTTTTGTCTAGGTAAGGTTGGTCACCGATGGTGGCCAACCTTTTAATTTTATTGATAATTTCAAACTTTAAAATATTTCAATAGTTCTCTATTAACAGATAAAATCACCTTATCACAACTATATCTATGCTGCATTTGTATTTTTAAAATTTCGAAATTATTTTCCTAAGTCTATTCGGCATAATTTTTGACTTATCGCCTATTTTTAAATACAAAAATTAATTATCATATTGCACTTTTTTTTAGAAAAATTTATTATAAATAATTAAATAGTTTTAAACATCCGAAAATTAAAAGGGGAATCAAGTGGATAAGATGAATATTAATTTATCAAAATTATACCTCTATGGGATTATATTTTTTATTGTTTGTTCAAGGTTCATCAATGCTGTTGAAGATGCAAAAGAGATGCCACGTGAAGATTCTCCCTTAATTTTAAGAAACACAGGGCGATCAGCAAGCAGTGTCACGGGTGGTGCAGGAGATTCTTCTCCTGCGCCTTTGGGGCGATTATTGTATGGAGCTCCTCCAAGTACTCCACCACAAGCACACAGACTGGAGCTGGGCGAACAACTTCCTGATACGTCGGACCAAGGTTCACCTCAAATTTCCAGTATTCAAAACCACGAAGAACCAGAAGACCATCCCTCGGCTCTGGAATCTAGTGATTCTTCTTTACCAAGAGTATCTGCACCACTTGCTAATCAGAGCATGTTTTTTAATGATGGGCCAAATGTAAACCAAGTTTGGACCCCTGTACGGTACAGAATCAGGGAAAACAGAATAGGCATTTATTGGGATAATCAATCTCTCTTTATGAGTGAGTTAGATGCCAGACTTTTCATTCAATCAAGAAGTAAAGCTGTTTTAGGTGCTGGAATCTTTGGAGCATTGATAGGCTTTGTTCCATCAACACCCACCACTGGTGTTATTATGTGGAGTATTGGTAATACCTTAGGAATTCCGCCAAGTGCGTGGCAATCTGACCTCATGGTGGCTTGGATCATGGTGTCTACAACTCCTGTGTTTGTAAGACAATTTTACACAAGGGGTCAGGATATAGCTTCTTTTATTATGGGGAGAAAGCAATTTGTTCCTGCGAAGGAAGATGATTCCTTACCGCATATCAATAAAAGATCGAAATTTCATTTGGCTGTGAATGGTATGACAGCTATTGCAGCTTTAATAGATGCAAGTTTCTACACAGGAGTCATGTTCTTAGCCGAATCAAATTTTCGTAACGTTGCATGGGGAACTGGATGGGCATATCTCATGGTATTCTTCGAACGTTATTGTGCCATTGGAATACAGAACGTTGACCGACTCTTTACAAAGTATGCTTACGACAGTGGATATGGGCGTCAAAAACGAGAGATCTTATTGGATCAGCTCCGCAAAACGCGCATTGAAATGTCGAGAAATACGCGTTTTGTGAAGCGCGTATATGACTTTATGCACTCAGAAAAAAACAGGATAGCTTCTGGCGTAAATGCCTCTCAACGCTATTTCCTTACCAGTGCTCTTTTCTTGCGTCCATATACAGCATTTTCTGTCAGTGAAGATGAAGAATCTTTGATTTCTCCGCGAACCCCTGCAACAGGTGAACCGAGAGATTCTTTTGTTGACGAGGTAAGTGGATTGCGGGAGGAAGTTAACATTCTGAGAGCACGGAATGCTGAATCAGAATCGCAAGTCGGCCGAGCGATGAATGCAGTAACACTTATAGACAGAAAAGAGCTCTCTCCGAAGCAAGAATTTATGGATCATCTTACGACACTTTTAATAGGTGCGTCTTGGTTTCCCAGAGTTTTGGCTCGGCAATACATTCTTGAACAAGTCTGCACAACTTTATTGTCTATGGATCCCACAACAGCAATGGTTTTAGCGTATACGTGTGCTATTTTTGAAGTACTTTATAGGAATATTGTTGAAAATGATCTTCAAGAAGTATACATGAGGAGTTTCCTTGATATATTTTCATGGGATACTCTTATTGATTTTAAAATGTTGAGAAAATTTGTAGGAGCAACATCATTTGTTGATGGCGGTTTCTTTGCACTTGCAAATTTTGTTGCTGCTATGCAAAAATTTTCAGAAATGTCAGTTCCTTCACCTTTGCAAATTTCTTTCTTAATTCCTGCTTTTATTCTAGATCAAGGATTTTTTTGTAATCTTTACAAGGAACAAACAGTAGCGGCTATCACTTCTGCTGCTACATTAAGAGAAGGGGCCCACATATCCTTACATGAAAAAAGAGCTTGGTGTACTCATTGGTTAGAAGAGTGCGAGAAATTTATAAAGAGAGCAGATCCTGAATCTCTAGGTAAGTTATTTGATATTACGCAAAAGGCTTTATAATTTAGCGGTTATAAATGTTAATTATTAGTGTGTGGGTTTGTGGTTGAAATGCACTCTGTAAATTGCCTGTATGGTATCGGATGGTAAGCGATCAATCAGTCTACATAAATCGGTGATGAGGGCTCGCATTTCATATATCATCTGCTCTGTGCTTGTTCCACGCTTGCAGCCAGTAGGACATCCACTATTCTCCTCCTTGGAGGGTATGGCTCGTAATCCTTACGCGTGTGCCTATTTTATAAGGATTGGATGATGAAATGAGTGGACTAGTTTCTCTTAGGGTCGAAGTATGAATTGGAGTTGCTTTTCTTGTGCCAGCATCCGGGGGATCATCTGTAAATTCAGAGGTGATTCCAAGATGAATATGAAAAACAAATAAGGTGAATGATATTAGGCAAAAAGAAAGGTATTTGATTTTTAAAACTGACCACTTAAAAGGTAAAATCGCTCCCATTAAATTTTTTATTCACCCCTTATGTCCGTTTCAAAAGATATCTATAGTGATCTTATCTGAAATGAGTTTAAAATATACCACCTTTAGAAGGACATTTTCTTCCCTCTGGTAATGTTATTGAGAAAGCTCTACAGTTAAATTATGCGTGATAAGATTCTAAGTTTTTTGTTCATTTTGGGAGTGAGCTCGATCTTGGGCTTATTTCTCTTTTGGGGACCTGGAGGAATTTTGGCACCAGGGCCCAATTCTGAGGACGTCACAGTTATAATAGAGAAGGGGAGTAACTTAAATGCAACTGCTGCAACTCTTGCCGAGTCAGGCGTTGTTGTCCAGCCCTGGAGATTTATAATATCAGTTCTCTTATCAGGCAACAAAGGAACATTGAAAGCGGGTGAATATTTGATCCCTGCGTACGCAAGGCCCCTTGATATTGTTCATATTTTGGCAAGTGGAAAAGTTGTCGTTCACCAAGTGACGATTCCTGAAGGACTGACAGTAAGTCAGGTGATTGATATTATTAAAAATGTGTCAAATTTATCAGGCGAAGTCATTCGCATTCCAGAAGAAGGAGCCCTCTTGCCGGAAACATATAGTTATGTACGGGGGGATTCACGTGAAAAACTTGTAAACCAAATGCGTCGCGCGATGAAGCAAACATTAGAAGAAATTTGGTCCTCACGTAGAGATACTGTGCTTATCAAGACACCAGAAGAACTTCTCACCTTAGCCTCGATTGTGGAAAAAGAGACCAGCGTTGCTTCTGAAAGACCACGTGTTGCGGCCGTTTTTCTTAATCGCTTAAAGAAGGGGATGAAACTTCAATCTGATCCGACGGTTATCTATGGGATTACCCAGGGAGAAAAACCATTAGGCCATCTTTTAACGTTCAATGATCTCAAACATGTATCTGATTACAATACATATGTTATTCCAGCATTACCACCTAAACCAATTGCATGCCCAGGCCGACAAGCATTAGAAGCAGTCATCAACCCTGCAGCAACAGATGAATATTATTTTGTGGCCAATGGAACAGGGGGGCATGCTTTTTCTCGTACCTATGCAGAGCATGAGCAAAATGTTAAAGAATGGCGTAAAATTCAAAAGAATAGTACTATTTTTGAAGCAAAAAATAATTAATTGATAAATGTATATTTACTTTAATCAGTGAATAAAGTTCTTGCAACAGCTCTAAATAATTATTACCTAAATAACTGTGATTACAACCAATTTGCTGTTAAATTAATGAGAGGAAGGTTCTCCAAAAATGATGACTAATTATATACGCGCTAGTGTTCTAGCTTTGATTGCTTTTTTAGGAATTGTGGATCCTGCTTATTCTATGGAAGTCATTTCTAGTGAGAATAAATCTCCAAGTCGCATGCCTGTTGTTGAGTATGTTGGAACGAGTGCAAATGATGAAATAGTAACTTTTTTTGCAGAAGGGAGCAAGGTAGCTTGTTTGTTTTGGGGACCCTATTTACATGTTGATAAATTTGCTTTTTTGCCAGAAAGTGCTCCATCTCTCTCCCCTTTATTCTCCCAATGGGCTGGACAATTTAAAGAATGGTGTGGGCAAAAGTGCCAGACTGAAAAGTTTACCAAGATATCTTTTGAGATACCTCATGGATCCCCTTGTGCAGAAATTGCAGAGCACTTTTTAACCAAAGCTGGTTTTCAAAAAAAGGCATACACTTATAAAGTAAGCCTTGAGAACGCAAAAGCGATGTGGCCGACTAAATTAGGCAGTCTGGAAGCCTTTGATCCACATATTTGTCCCCTTACCCTACAATCGTCTTTTCTTGCATCTTCTCTAGAACTATTTAAAGGTTTTAATCCAACGATGAATGTCCCTGGACTTTTTGAAGCTACTTTAAGAGAAGTGTTAAATAGAGGTGGGAAGGTATTTGTCCATCAATCAAGTGATGCTGCAATTGACGGCATTTTGGCGTTTGCTCCTTTTTCAGATAAAGATGGGCTAAAATGCTTACTGGTTGACTCCCTATATGTTGCAGAATCAAGCCGTTTAAAAAATGTTGGGAGTAAGCTTATGCGGAAGCTTTTGCAGGAAGCAACATCCAGTGAGGTTAAAACTTTGCATTGGGAAACTGGAATGGGTCGTGGAGATGCTCAAGATTTTTATAAAAAATTAAACGTGCAAATTTCTGGATCTGCATTCCGCTACACTCCTCCTACGTTTGCTCAAGTGGTAAATTTATTACCGACAGCGTTGCCAGATCTTTTAGGATCCTTGCAACAAGATCCTGGACAGTTAAATAAGTTGTTAGGATTAATATTAAAGAAGAAAATATAGGATATTATTTAATATTTGTGGTGTACCCACACGCCTTAAGAGCCCCCAGCATATGGTCAGGTGGACTGGCTAGAACTTGAATGGGGGCATCTTTCTTTGGATAAAGAGGGATTTCAAGAGAACGTGCATGCAGATGAAGTTGATCTTTAGGCGCGGTTTCGCTTTGTGTGCCATATATATAATCCCCTATAATAGGATGCCCAAGTCCAGAACAATGAACCCGGAGTTGGTGAGTACGTCCTGTTTGAGGCGTTAATTCCAACCAAGTGAGTCCACTTCCCCTTCCTAATACCTGATAGTCCGTGATAGCTGTAACACCGTTTTGAATGTCGACCTTCATCCACCAATGCTTACGATTTTCTGATAATTTTGATAAGGGGAGATCGATGCGACCAGTGTCATTGGGAAATTCACCGCAGACAATGGCCCAATACGTTTTCTTAATGCGATTTTCAGAAAATAGAACCCTTAATCGCCGTGCTGCTTCCTTGTGACGTGCAAGGATTAAACACCCACTTGTTCCACGATCAAGCCGGTGTCCTAATGTAGGGGGATTGGGAAGTCCAAACTGAAGTTCGGGAAAATATTGTTCAAGATTATTTTTTTTACCACTTGCATTGTGGACAGGTATGCCTGGTGGTTTATCTATAACTAATATTAAGGCATCGCGATAAAGAATGTGCTGGGTTAGATCAAGGGGGGTCATTTCTTTTCGTTTGGCGCTAAAAGTGATAAAGACAATGCGTGGATTGTACCATTAAGTTCTTCGTTTAGAATGTCATAAACCAAGCGATGACGCTCTAGGCGGGAAAGACCGGAGAAAGCTGTGGAAGTAGCCTTGATTCGAAAATGAGTATTTTTTCCTTTGGGCATTTCTTCATGACCAGCATGACGTTCAGAGACATTCGCAATCTCTACTATCATGGGCCCCAAAGCTGCGGTTAGTTTTTGTCGTATAATATTTTCCATGATAGTATATTAAAGGAAATATTGTTAATTTACTATCAATTTTGATGAGAGCTACTTAAAATCAATTGATTATATAGGTAATTTTTCATTTAATTAGGATAGAGGGATTCCTTTTTTAAGAGAGAATTTATATCATGCGTTATGAAAACATCCTCATAATAACCCTTGCTTTTATGACAGCAATCAATGGTGAAAATTATAAAGAGAAAAGAGAAAGAGAAAAAGCCCAAGAGTTTGCGGCGGCGCTTGCAAAAAGCCAGGGAAAACGGTTGACAGATGTTCACATTGAAGAAGTCGCAGGCCTTTCTAAACACGACGGATTAAATGATGTAGGTAAGCTCACCCCCAAAGGTATCTTCATGGTGTTACAGCACTTGGGGATCATTGCAAAAAGCACAGATCCTGATTTGGCAGATAAAAATTTGATAATTAAGAAGGGAAAGACGGGGACTTTTTCAAATCAATTATTTGTTGTAACCGTACAACCCATACTGTTGAAAAATCCACAACTTGGGTCAACCTTCGTTATAAAAGGCTTGCAAAGCCAAGGAGTGAAGATTGAACATTCCAAAATAAACACTCCTCAAAAAGAAGTCCAAAATCTTTTAAAAGTTAAAGAATTTATTGTTCCTCAATTGGAAAAAGTAGGAGTGCAACTTTCATCCACGGCGGGTGTTTGCTGGTATACTGATATGTTAAACGAGAAGCAGTACCTTGCTATATTAAATGTGGCTCATGGAAAATCTCTCAGTGATTGGTCAAACGATTATCTTCAAGGGAAAATTGATGTGGCCAAGTGGAAAAAAATAATGGGTACGATTGGAAAAGTTGTAGGTCTTATCCATTACACATTGGCGACGCCTCAATCTAAAGTGAACTTACAAAAAGGGATTGTTGATTGGAGGACCTTTTTAACGACAGTTCATGGTGACTTACATCCTGAAAACGGTTTTGTTGATGATGTGACAGGTCAAGCAACGCCGATCGATAGTGCTTCTATGGCTGACTCTTTAAATGAAAAAACCTCCCCCCTGAAAGATCTAGCAGATATTAATCTTAAAATGAAATACATGTTGCAATTTAATAATGCAAAGGGATTTGGATGGCTTAACGAAGGATTCGAATCATTTATTGATGAATATGTCAGTTCTTTTCCTGAAAAATGCCAAGATGCTTTAAAAAAAGCTATTTTTGAGAAATTTTACGAATGGTCACACGCTATCTTTAATCATTTTCAAACTAATGGATTTGCTGCCTATACTGAAAAGGGTATTTTAACAGAAATTATATCGAGCATGATTGTATGGTTTAAAGCAGATAAACTGGATCGCGAAAAGGTTGTAGCTGTTTTAAAAACAGATCCAATGGCAGTTCACAGTGAACCTGAGGAGGGTAAAGATGTTCACAAGCCCTTCCGAGCACCTCTAAATCCTTGAGCCACAACATACATTTCCGCTGAATCTTTCCGACTTGCTTCAGGTTTGAAATGAACAACTTTTTTAAACGATTTTTTTAAGCTTTGCAAAAGCACCCCTTCAGTGCCACCTTGAAGGACCTTAGCAACGAAAGTTCCGCCTGGTTTTAAAACATCACGAGCAAACTCATAAGCTTCTTCAATCAAATTCATGATCCTGATGTGGTCCACATCATTTATACCTGTAGCGGGAGATGCCATATCACTCAAGACTACATCAACATTGGGGGCAGAAGTGTCAAGTTCGGAATAAATGGCTTGAGTGGTTGATTGTTTGGTAAAATCTCCACAAAGAATGGTTACGCCCTTGAGGGGAGTAATTTCCTGAAGATCGATGGCAATGATTTTACTCTTTTTTGCAGATTCTTTACTGGTTCCGGCTTTTAGTTTTTCTACTATAACTTGACTCCACCCACCAGGTGCGGCCCCTAAATCAATGACTGTAATACCGGGCTTTAAGAAATGAAATTTTTCATTGATTTCTTTTAATTTAAAAGCGGCACGAGAACGATAGCCAAGGTCTTGTGCCTTTGTTACATAAGGGTCGTTAAGTTGTCGTAAGAGCCACTGGCGTGATGATTGGGTTCTTTTGCGATTATCCTTAAGTTTAATCTTCCCAACATTTGTAGATTTCTTTCCTCCCTTAAAAGAGCGTTGTTGTCCTGTCACAATCTAAAGCTCCTCTAAAAGATCCATTAAGATGCCTTCACGTACGCCTCGATCAGCTACGCGTAGCCGCGGCAATGACCATACATCGCAAATGCCTTCTAATATGGCTGTTCCCATCACAACCAAGTCGGCTCGACCAGGTCCAATACACGCACTTTGGGCTCGTTCAAAATGTGTCATATTAAGAAGTTCTGTACTCACCTTATGAACATCTGACAAGTCTAAGAAAAGCCCATCAATAAGGCGCCGATCATATTTGGATAAGTTTAAATGAATGGCTCCAACTGTTGTGATAGTTCCTGATGTTCCTGCCATCTGGACTTCACTATTTTTAATATACTGAAATATATTGTTCTTTTCAGAAAATTTCTTGACTTCTTTAGCAACCTTTTGGCGTAAATCTTGATAAATTCCAAAATCTGTAAATCGTGTACCATATACCTCACTTAATGTCACAACTCCGAAAGGAAGTGAGGCACAATCAATGACTTCTACAATTGGAATTCTTGAGTGTCGGCTTTTAGGGGAGGGTAGTAATTTTAACCAAATAATTTCTGTACTGCCACCGCCTATATCGAAGGCAACAGCATATGGAATTTCAGAGTTAAGAATAGCTGCACAGCCGGATAGTGCTAACCGTGCTTCTTCAATAGGTGATATAACTTCAATATTAATGCCAAGATTTTTTCGAGCATAATCTAATAATTCCGAACTGTTGGCTGCGCGCCTACAAGCTTCGGTGGTAACGGCACGTAATTTATTTACATTGTTTTTTGCAATTTTATCACGACATATTTTTAATGCCTCAAACGTACGGTTAAGGGCATTAGGCTGCAATTGATTGTTTGCTTGTATTCCCTCACCTAAACGGACAACACGTGAAAAAGAATCAATAACACGAAAACTTGTTCCTTCTGGCCGGGCAACTAAAAGTCTACAAGAAGTTGTTCCTAAGTCAATGGCAGCAATAATAGGGCTGCTTTGACTTGCAGAAAAGCGTGAAGAAGAATGGCGCCCTTCAACTTTACTGTTTGTTGTATTTTTCATCGCATCATTCACAATCAAGAGTAGGTTTCTTACGAGTTAGTTTTATCTTATCACAAAGGAAATTAAAAATCGCTTTATGAATGAGGTATAAAAAAATTATTTCATAATTCACAGATAGTGATTATTTCAAAGGGAATCAAGTGTTCTTAAAAATCTTGAATGAAGGAACTGTCTTAAAAAAATAAAGGGACTAAGAAGATATTTCTTTTTGTAAATTCTTTTCTGCTTTAAACCAAGCGTTGCTTGAATCCGAAAATAAAAGGCTTAATGAAACAAATTGTGTGAGGAGAGTCAATGACGAGAGAAAAACAAACAAACGAGAGTAATAATACATTTCAATTATGGTTGGTATGGCTACAATAATGCTTAAAATGAACCAGAGAAATAAAACATTTCTTGCCCAGTTATACCCATTTGAAATTTTTATGATTAGCCAGAGGGACAGAGAAAATACAAATAAGCTTATGAAAAAGAGAAACAAGTCATTACTGCAGTTTTTGTTTACTGGCAAAAGACCAACAAGCGGCCTCCAGTTTACAGCAGTATTGGCAATTCCTAATATGAATGTCACCCACAAAAGCTGCAAACCAAAAGAAACACTAAAAGGCTTACTTAAATTTGACTGATTATCAGACATCTAGATAAACCTATACCATCTATTTTCGTAGGAATATACTCGAATATATAATGTATAGCCTATCTTCCTTAGAATGTAAATTTTTAATAAAAACATTATGTCGCTAGGTGCTTTTTTAACTCAACGAATAAATTCTTATGGTCATTTTTCCCTTCTCAAAAAAAAGGGAGTATGATAGTTGATGAAATGACTGGGGGATAGTTTAGTGGTAGAACTCCCGGCTCTGGACCGGGCAGCTCTGGTTCGAATCCAGGTCCCCCAGCCATATTTATGTCAGCTACCTTATGAAAGGCTATGTATTGTCTTACGCTCATATTGGCCCCCATGTCCTAACCTTTCTAGCAACTTTTGTTCTTTCTCTTCTTGGGACGAAAGCGATGATCTATGCAAATATTAAAGATATTCCAGGGGATCGCTCAGCTCATGATTTTCCAACTCCCAGAGCAGGAGGTTTAGCCGTTGTTGCAAGCTTTTTTATCGGCGCAAGTATTTTGTTCCAGCTCTATCCGCCTCCTTATGATTATTCCTGGAACGTTCTTGCATTGGTAGGTGGCGTTATGCTCGTAGGGGCAATTGTAAGTTTTCTTGATGATATCTCCCATATTCCTTATTACCTGCGTCTCTTAGTGCAAGGAATGATTGCCGTCGTTTTTGTAAATGTTGGATTGAAAATTCAATGTCCACCCTTAGAAGGGTTTATGGCTCTTCCCGTTATTGAATTTTTTTTAACGCTTCTCTTTATTGTTTTTGTATCTAATGCTGCTAACTTTGTGGATGGATTAAATGGATTGCTCTCAGGGTCAGTGATGGTTGCCTTACCTTTTATGATTGCAACGACCGCTCTTCTTCCTGGTACAGCAGCAAGTGACTATTGGACATATTTGATTTGTGTGGTTTTGTTCGGATCAATTTTAGGTTTTTACCTTTACAATTTTCCGAATGGGCGTATTTTCATGGGGGATGTTGGGAGCGTATTTATAGGGCTCATGGTTGGTCTTATTGTTCTAATTGGACAAAAAGGTCATCCCGAACAACCTACTTGGCTCGTTATTCATGCTCGTTTGTTCCTCCTTCTTTATCCTTTAGGGCTTGTTTGGTTTGATCCGGTCTTTACAGTTATTCGTCGCTTGATCTTGGGCAGATCAATTTTTGTCCCTAATCGCGACTTCCTTCTTCATCTTCTCAATCGAGCAGGCTACTCTCACGCAGCAGTTAGTCTTATTTACTACTGTAGTGTGGTGGTCCTTGGATCGATGGCACTGTTAACACCGCTGGGGTATATGCCTTTTATAGGATTGGTGATTGGATATGGTGTCTTACAGACAGCCTTTGTTCTTTGGGTATTTTATGTTGCACGGCGCGCAAATCTGGAAATATAAAGCTGCAGAAACAAAGCTTTTTTTCATAAAGAATGAAATTTCTTAACTTTATTGCAGAAAAGTGTTTGACATGAAGTGGAAAGATAGCTTAGAAGTGTGATTACTACCTCTTGTAACGCAAAAAGTGCGGCAGGGGTTTTTTGATCTTTGAAAGAGTTAATATAGGAAGGTATGTAGGTGGCGTAAGGAATCGACCTGATGTCGATGCTTTAAGTCATTGCATATCTAATAAGATGTACATGCATAAAATATGAGCTTCGTTAATTCAGGATATATAACATGAGAGTTTGATCCTGGCTCAGAACGAACGCTGGCGGCATGCTTAACACATGCAAGTCGAACGGACTTGTAGGGCTTGCTCTACAAGTTAGTGGCAGACGGGTGAGTAACGCGTGGGAAT
>VGEY01000015.1 GCA_016869075.1 Alphaproteobacteria bacterium | reverse complement strand
TCACGCTCCTCCTCCACCACCTCCTGGTGGCGGATCCTGTAACAACCCTCCACCTCCTTGTGGTGGTGGAACAGGCGGCGGATCAGCTCATGGTGGTGGATCATGCAACGTCCCTCCACCTCCTCCAGGCGGCGGATCATGTAATGTACCTCCTCCACCACCTCCTGGTGGCGGATCCTGTAACAACCCCCCACCTCCTTGTGGTGGCGGAACAGGCGGCGGATCAGCTCATGGTGGTGGATCATGCAACGTCCCTCCACCTCCTCCAGGCGGCGGATCATGTCATGTACCTCCTCCACCACCTCCTCCTTGTGATCCAGAACCACCTTGTGGTGGCGGAACAGGCGGTGGATCAGCTCACGGTGGGGGATCATGTAACGTCCCTCCACCCCCTCCCGGTGGCGGATCATGTCATGTACCTCCTCCACCCCCCCCAGGCGGCGGATCGTGTCATGTGCCTCCTCCTCCACCTCCAGGTGGCGGATCATGCAACATGCCTCCGATTATGGATTGTGATTGTTCTGAACCACACTCCGCAGCCAATACAAAGCATGGGCTTGATAATGTTGGTTATAACCTCCTCGTTGGAGATGGTAATGACCTTCTAATTGGTGGAAACAACGCCCTCGTTAACGAGCTACGTGCAGCCGCATTTGGTAAAGATGAGATGCACGGTGGCGTTGGTCACTGCACAACTAACTATATGATCGGTGGCAGTCATGCTACAGATTGTATCTTTGGTGGCAACAATGGTGCGACGAACTTCATTTATGGAGGCGGCGGCGACCATATGATATTTGGTGGACACGACGCAATCAATAATATTTGGGGCGGCGGCGGCCATAATAATATCCATGGCGGCGACAACTCTTGCAACACCATTTATGGTGGTGGCGGAGATGGTCTCATTGTTGGCGGCAATTGCGCAGTCAACCTGATTTATACAGAAACAGGTAAAAATTGTGTATTTGGTGGTGATTATTCCATAAACACAATTTATGGCGGATGTGCTGCTAATAAGATCTATGGTGGTGATCACTCAACCAATACCATTTATGGTGGTGGTGGCGATGCAATCATAGTTGGCGGTGATGACTCTTGCAACACCATTTATGCGGGCGGCGGAAATGCTGTAATAACCGGCGGAAACAACGCAACCAACACATTCTATGCAGAATGGGGCGATCATGTTGTGATTACCGGTGGAAATAACTCGCATAACACCTTCTTTGATGGTTTCGGCAACGATACCTATTGGGGTGGTACTGGAGATAACCTCTTCGTCTTTAACGATTATAAGTACCCTCCATGTAGCCAAGGATTCCAAGGCAACACAGTGGTGCCGATTGCCCTTGCTAATCAAAACGTCACCTCAGGATTCCAGTTCATCAGTGGTGGCCATGATACTGTGCACGGAAATGCAAATACCCAAGATAATGTCATTGGGTTGAAAGGACCTGCCGGAACTTGGCTCATAACCCTTGATAATAATGCCTTAGGCACTCAGAGTGCAAATGGCAGCTGGACAGGTACGAATGGTAACTCCTTGAGTGGTAAGATTACAAGTACTGTCAATGGTGCAGAAATCACTTTTGATACGATACATCAAGTGAAGTTTATCGCTTAACGGTAAACTGCTCCTTTCGAAGAGAAGGGTCCATCTCGGAAACCAAGCCAAGATGGGCCCTTTTCTTTTCTATTGATTTTGCAATCAATTTCGCTTATGAATGCAAACATTATTTAACTTAACTCAAAAGCATTTTTAAGGAATTACCGATCATGGCAACAGAAAGAACTCTTTCCATTCTTAAACCGGACGCTACACGCCGTAACATTACCGGAAAAATTAATGATAAAATAGAGTCTGCTTCTTTGCGCATTATTGCCCAAAAGCGCTTATGGCTCACACGTTCACAAGCAGAAACCTTTTATAGTGTTCATTCATCCCATTCCTTTTTTAATGATCTATGTACATTTATGACCTCTGGACCTGTCGTAGTACAGGTTCTTGAAGGAGAAAATGCCATCGCAAATTATCGAGCAGTTATGGGAGCAACAAACCCCGCAAACGCAAACCCCGGAACCATTCGCAAAGAATTTGCCGAATCTATTGAAGCAAACTCTGTTCACGGATCAGATTCAGCTGAAACTGCCAGTAATGAAATTAAATTTTTCTTTAGTGACCTCGAAATTGTAGGATAAGAAGCGTTCATGAATGAACGTCAAAGAAAGATCATTCAGAACATAAATCTACAAGATTCACCTACTAAACAACACCATAAAACATTTGTTGGTATATCCCTCTATCACTATATTCCCAATGCACTTACTTTTTTGCGTCTTATGGGGACACCTTTGTGCATTTGGCTTATTGCAAATGGAAAACTAACCGTTGCCCTTTGGGTGTTTTTTAGTGTCAGTATGACTGACTGGTTAGACGGTTTTCTTGCACGTAAATGGAATGTGAGTTCTCGGTTTGGACAAATATTGGACCCCTTAGCGGACAAGGCCCTTGTAATATCTATATATCTTGCTCTTGGTATGTGGGGCTTTATTCCTTTTTGGCTTACGGTTTTAGTTCTAACACGTGATACCTTAATCCTCACTATAAGCTGTAGTATCCTCTTCATAAAAAAAACGAAGATACATCTTCCGCCAAGCCTGATTGGGAAAATTTGTACTGCTTTTCAACTGTTCTATATAGGTTTGGTTTTAGATGGAGACCTTACTTTTCTTTCTTTTCCCCTCACTAGCATTGGAAACTTTATCATGGTATTCTTCCTTTATGGTGTAGCTTTTTTTACGATTTTGTCTGGAATCGACTATGCACGGATTGGATATAACGTCCTTCAAGATCGCTAAAGTTTTTAAGGAACAGGTCTAAGATGAAGCAAAACTATCCCCAAGGAGCTTGGTTTGTCGCCTTCGCTATCGTAGCGACGAGTATATTATATAGCCTGGGATCAATGTTAATGCCGTTTTTTGCAGGTTTCGTAGGGGCTTATGCCTTAAATTTTCCGGTCTCATGGCTTTCTGAAAAACGCTTTTCACGCGGCATTACGAGTGCATTTTTTGTAGTATCACTCATTATCTTGCTGATCACTTTAATGCTCATTGCGTTTCCCTATCTTCAACAACACCTGTTTCTCCTTGCAAGCAGTATTCCACCCTTGATTGAGCGGCTCTTCCAAAACATTGCTCCCACCCTGGAGCGTATCTCTCAAGATTATGGGACGCCGAGTGCGGCCGAATTAAAAACACAAGTTATTAGTCATTTGGGAGACATATTGACGTGGTCAGTACGTGTTATCACGAACCTCTTGAGCAATGGTATGGCCTTAGCGAATTTACTCTCTCTGGTGATTTTAACACCCATCATTACATTTTATCTTTTAAAAGATTGGCCAAGATTGATTGCTAAAATTGATAGTCTCCTTCCGTCGAAATGGGCGCCTACAATACGTACACATGCGAAAACTATTGATCGTACTTTAGCTTCTTATGTTAAGGGCCAAGCAATTATTTGTTTAATTTTAATGGCTCTCTATTCATTTGGCCTGTGGGCCGTTGGATTAAAGCAGGGGGTTGTTGTGGGTGTCTTAACAGGATTTATGTCCTTCATTCCCTATATCGGTATGTTAATTGGATATATGACAAGCCTCGGAATTAGTTTTACCGAGTTTACAGGATGGTCATCCATTGGTCTCATAACTCTTGTTTTTGTGATTATTAGCCTTATTGAAGGTAATATTCTCATCCCGCGCTTTATTGGTCAAAAAATCGGGCTCCATCCTGTTTGGATTATTTTCTCACTCCTTGCTGCGGGAACTTGGTTTGGTTTTATGGGGATTTTGTTTGCTTTACCTGTTATAGCGGCACTGGGTGTTATTACCCGTATCGTCCTTGATTGGTACGTGAAGTCACCTTCTCCTCAATTGAAAGGCGCCCAAAAACGCCAGATAGGGCGCGCTAAGGGGGTAAAATAGTCGTAATGACGCGTCCTCCTCAGTTACTATTAAACTTACCTCTGCAACCCAATTATTCTGAAAATGATCTCATTGTGAGTTCTCATAATTGGGAAGCTCATCAATGGATTCAGCGGTGGCCCAATTGGACCATGCGCATGGTTGCACTTTATGGTCATCATGGGTGTGGTAAAACGCATTTAGCTCACATATGGCAAGAGAAATCACATGCCCTTTTTATAAAATCTTCAGATATAAAATATTTTACCCCTCTTGATATCATTCAGAGAGCCCAAGCTTTTATTTTTGATGATATAGATATCTTTTTTCAAAACGATGAATCTTTATCAGGTAATAGCAAAGAAGATTGGATGTTTCATTTTTATAACTTGGCGAAAGAGAAGGAGATTGATCTCCTCTTTTGTAGTCTTCAACCCCCTACACACTGGAATGTTAAATTGCCCGATTTAAAATCCAGACTTGCAACCATTTTAAGTGTTGAGATTCTATCGCCTGATGAAGAAGCCTTGGAGGCAATTCTATTTAAGCTCTGTTCTGAAATGGGTATGAGTCTTACAGAAGAAGTGAAAGATTATATTTTGCGGCGCATAGAACGTTCCTTCGAAAGTGTCCAAGCGTTTGTAAAAATGCTCAACACCTACACCCTTTCAACGCATCGACAGTTGACCTTGGGACTTGTTCGTGAAGCTTTAAACGATAAAGAACCCTAAGTTCTTATTTTTTAATATCACTTTTCTGGCCTTTCTGCTTGTCTTGACCTTCCTCTTGTGAGCGTGCTGCCTGGTCCATTAGATCAGTAAGGCTTTTAAGAGCTCCTCCCTTCGCATCTGCCCCATGTGGTTGGTGAAAACCTGAATGTTCTTGCCCAACCTTAAGCCGGCGACCACTTCCTTTAGAATTTATGAGGCGACCACCAAACGCTTGGATCTGCCTATCAATCAAGGATCTTACTTTACGATACTTAGTCTGCCTTGTTCCTTTAAGTTGCTCAACCTCAGCCATAAGGCGAGCATATTTTCTTTGTAACCTTTCTTGCTCTTCAGCTTCGGCTTGCTCTTTTTTGGAAAGCTTTTTGGAAGAACTGACTGCAGCTGATAACTGATTGGAAGTTATTAAATCTTTTAATGTTGTATGAGGTACTGTTGCAATAGGAGCTGTTGCAATAGGAGCCGTGGCAACTGTGTACGTTCCTTCTTTTATATCAGCATCTTCTTTTTCTCTTTTCGCATCAGGTAGAGAAGCAGGAGGAGAAATTTCCGATGCTCTTACCGCATCAAAAGACATATCCCATGTTCTATCCTCCTCGGCATCATCCTCCGCATCATCCGTTGAATTTGTTTCACTCAGAATCTCTTCAATTTTGGTCATGAGTGTTTCAATAAACGAGGAAAATTGATCGGGATATTCAGCAAACAATTCATTAAATAATCTACTGAACGATGCTTCATCGCCTTTGAGTGAACAGAGCTGCATCAAGTTAACTTTTGCTCCATACATCCCTTGAGCAACTGCAAGTTTAAAAAGTCTTTCAGCCTCATCAAAATTTTGCAGCACACCATGTAATTCTAACATATTAGCCGCACCCAAATCATTCTGAGCATCTGGGTCTCCTCCTTCTGCACCCATTTTCAGATAAGATAAAAGTTCACTGTCAGGAAGCGGCGGCGTTACTCTACCTTGGTTATAAAGCGCATAAAGATTATAGGCCGCCATTGCACGTTCTTGGGGAAAGTCTTCTACAGCAATCTGCTTTAAAAAGTAGTTGCGTGCTTTTAAGGCAAACTCTTTTCGCTGCTTTCCTTGTTTCTCTTTAATACCTAATGAGCTAAAGCATGCACCTATATCATTAAAAATATCTCTTTTTCCTGCTTTCTCAAGGAAAAGAAGGTAATCTAATGCTTCAGAATACTTTTCTACTTCTTTTAATTCCTTCGCTAAAGCATGCGTCGCACCAATGTGGCGAGGATTGGCTTCCACAGCTTTTCTAATAATATCGAGAGAGGTTACGCTTTCTTGCACAAACTGATCATTTAATCGATCATAAAGGTCATAGAGACTCCCATATGCTTCTGCTACAAGGGTGCTATCTTTCTCTTGTGCTATCCCACTTTCAAAAAAACTCTTCAAACGAGGAAGATCAAATTGAATTTTACCCTCCAGTACAAACTGAGCAATTCCGGCAGCTGCTTCAAGAAACCCTTGGGATGCAAGTTTAGTGTAAATTTCAACAACTTCTGGCATGAATTCTACAGAATCTAGAAAAAGTAAATTTGTAGCATAATTAAATTCTGCCTTTTGATGGAGAGAGCGTGAAGCACCCAAAAGGGGAGATGCTTCAGCGTATCTTCCAACTCTTCCTAATGCTAACCCCAAACGATTAACTACATTTAAGTCTGATTTATCACGTTCATAGGCTTTTCCAAACCATAGAATGGCATCCTCTAGACTGGGAGTGGTCCCCGCCCCATCTTCGCACATGCACCCAAAATTAAAAAACTCAATAACTGTTGCTTCGGGATGATGAGCTGCCCTGGAATAATAACCAAAGGCTCTTCGAAGGTCTATTTTTGCGCCCTCTCCTTTCTCGAAGGCATATGCACTAGCACTGAGTGCCGTGCAATTATTTTGTTCTGCCGCATGCATCATCCAAAAAAGACTTTGAGGATGGCCAGAACAATGTGAAGTCGCCCAATCAAATTGGGCTTGAGCATGTCCGAACTGAGCCGCAAGATACAGGAAATATCTCAAAAATTCATTCTTCTCAGCCGCTTGGCGACTGAGCTGAAAAAAGGCATGACCTTCATCTCGCCCTTTGGATAAAACATGTAAAATAATTTTTTGGATTGATTGTACTGTGAATCCCCACACATTCGTAGACGGAGATAAGCGAGCCAAACTTAAAATAGCTCGAGGATCGCGAAATTTAAAAGCCTCCATATAAATTTCAATGGCTTTTTGCCGGTCTTGTTTTACAGAGCTTGTTCCTTCCTCGAAAAGAGTTCCTATTAAATACAGTAAAGGTCCACTCTGCATATTCCTAGCCCCAGAAAGGCGAGCAAGAAGATATTTTTGGCTTTTAGTTTTCAGGTCAGCATACTCTTTTGCTGCCTTGAACCAACTTTGATTCTTTTTTTCTTCATCTCCATCTACAAATTCAGCAGATGGAAGTGGTGGAATACCTTCAACTCTTAAATGACCATTTTCTATTAAATCTTGGCAGAAGGGAATTGCTACAGGGACGGGCTTGCCAACGTATCTTTTAAAAACTTCAGCAGCCTGACTATATTCTCCGCGTTCGTAATGTTTGATTCCATCAAAGAGAAATTTTTTATCTTGAGCTTCAGCGCCATAAATATTTAAAGCAAACATTCCACATAATAAATAGCAAAGGACACACAAATTGAGGCGCATGAGGATAACTCGTATTTAAGGGTTGAGTGTTGAAATATATCAATAAATCAGAGAAAAAGCAAGGGACTTTATATTTGTTTCATTTGTCTATAGCATTATAAATACATATGTAGAATGAACAATATTAATCAGGAGAACCTTCATGCATAAATTTATAAAGTCTTTAAAAATAGCCGCCTACTGCTTACCCCTTCTCACCTCTTCCGTTCTGTATGGGAGCGAGGCCGGTAAAGCAAGCCATCATCTGAGCACATTCATAAATGAAATTAAACCTGCCACTGTCAAAAAAGAGCAGATTGAAGGCTTGCTTAATGCAAAATCTCTTGATGAGAAAATAAGTATTTGTGCTGAAATTAAAGAGAACACTAAGTATTTAGATTTAGCTAGAGAAGCAGGTCTTGGCAACCTTAAAGCTTTAAGGTTATCTGAAATTTGTATGAGCTTTCAACCACCTAAACACCACGGAACACCAGGTCAATTAGAAGAGGGGCGCTACCCGAAGCCTGGTGAAGAGCACAAAAGTACTCAACATGCTGTGGGTAAATTATCCGCGCAGGCCGCAACTCCCCCAGCTGCTAGGCCAGCGGCGGCAAGTCCAACCCCTAAACTGGTTGCTAAAAAAATAGCGATTCCTGCAGAGTTCTTAAAGGCAGATGCCTCTCACACAGCAGAAGAAAAAATCGAACACACTAAAAAGACACTGCAGGTCCTTGAAATAGAGATGAAAGAGCACGCATCAGACTTAGACCCTGCAGAAAAGGAACGTATTGAAGCGCAACTGGGCCTCGCAAAAGAAAATTTGAAAAAAGCAGAAGAGGATTACGAGCATATGAAATTTGCAGTTGAGCACTTACGACATGAGGTGCTGGAGGCCAATCATAGAGAAGGAGCTTTCAAGGCTTTTAATCCTGAGGCTCATGCATCAAAAAGTCATGAAGATTATTTAACACATATATTAACTTTCACGGATGATTTGAAAAGTGCACGTGCACGGGGCATGGGGGCGGCTATTGATCAGTTTGAAGGATCTAAAAAAGTGCTTGATGGATGTAAAGCAGAACTAGAGAAAGCAAGAAAAGCCATTGAAGAAATTGGAAGGTAGGAACTTTTCTTTAAAAAAGAGAGCAGACAACTTGTCCGCTCTTTTTTTATCCTTCTGGAATGAGGAAATCTCTTAATTGGAAGCGTGGTGGTGACGCCTCTTGCCATTTTTTAAAGTTCCCTTCAAAAATTGCCACACCCGATGTAGGAAAAATTTTTGGGACTCTTTCAGATGGTTGTGCAGTTGATGTGGTCACCAATCTTAAAAAGTCACTCACGCCTGGGTTGTGTGCTATGATCATCACAAATTCTTGGGTCTCATCTAAATCTTGAAGACGGCTAATGATGTTAGCAGCTGGCGCATGATATAAACCATCATCGAAGATGGACTCGCAAAGAGAGGGCAGTATTTGCTTAATACCTTCAAGCGTTTGACGAGTTCGCTTAACATTGGAACATAATACAGCATTAAGACCTTGGAGTTTTCCTTGAAGCTTGCGGCGAATGAATTCCAATTCTTGCATTCCTTCGGTAGACAAAGGGCGCTCTCGATCACTCAACCCAAATTGTTCTGGTTGAGCTTGTGCATGACGCATAAGAATCAGTTTCTTCATTGAGAAGGACAACTTCTAAAACCCCTTTGTTTTATCCTAGCCTAATGGACTAAAGTTCACAAGAGCACACAAAATATGTTAAGTACGGTGGAAAACTCTTTTCACGAGAACGTTTGAAATGCGTATTATTGCTGGAAAATTTCGTGGTCGTAAACTTAACGCACCTCCTTTTGAGGTAGCACGACCAACTTCTGATAGAACACGTGAATCTATATTTAACATCATTAACAGTTATGATCGTTATTTACTTGACCAAGCTCACGTATTAGACGCCTTCGCTGGCAGTGGAGCCTTAGGGCTTGAGGCTTTATCTCGAGGAGCTTTAAACGTCACGTTTATGGAGAAAGACCCGCGCGTTCTCAGAGTTCTTAAAGAAAATATATCTTTGCTGCAGGTGAGCACTCAATGCACCCTTATAAAAGGAGACGCGACAAAACCACAGCAAGCTCCGCATCCGATGAATTTGGTTTTTTTAGACCCACCGTACGCGCAAACTTTAGAATCTCTTTGTCTTTTAGATCTCCAAGAAAGGGGATGGATCTCCTCCCAAACACTTATTGTGCTGGAAACATCTCCTCGGGCTTTAACGCTTCCCACAGACACACGCATCATTGATCAACGTCAGTATGGTGCTGCCCAAATTTCCTTCCTTGAATTACAAAAAAATTAGGTTCAATCTCTTCTAGCTTTTTACCCTAAACAGCATTTTTTGTTTTCCAGGCTCAGGAGTCCAAGTGAAATCTTGTATACCAAATCCTTCAAGGTTTTTTTGTATGTCGCGATTATATCCAAGCGTAACAATATTATTATTTGAGCGAAGCCCTAACACCAACGCGGTATGACCACCTCCTATTAATTCTTTAGTTGGGTCTGCTAATGGAACACTTTTGTGACAATAAATTAGACCTGGTTGAATATCCTGTTGAGGATCACGTACCGTGACGACTTCTGTGTGTTCGAGCAAATAACGAGCATCAGGACCATTCTCCCAATCTTTCGGAATAGCTGGTGCCTCAATTCCTGATAGTTTCCAATAAGCACACACTTGATCGGCAGTTGTATAAGAAGGACTGTTCATAAGTACACTAAACCAATGAGAACAATCTAAAGGCCCAAAAGGCTTAAATTCGGGATACCGCGGTTCACGCCGGTGACCACCGAACGCGTAGCCACTATGTGGAAATACGAGGGCTTGTGCGCTGCCAATTTCATAGGAGCGAGCAAAGGTATAAAAGGGTAATTCTTTATAAAATCTCTCACGTAAATTCTCAGGTATTTTTTCTGGTAAGGTCTCAGGAAGAGGGCTTGCATGAAATAAAGCAGAAGAATCTAATTCCTCCATACTCATTTGTCTAAAGCCTTGCATCTCACCTTCTTTACTGGTCAAAAATATATACCATAAGGTTGCTTTCAACTCGGTCCCTTTACAATTACCCCATATAGTTGAGGGATTCTCAGCACCCAACATCGTCACCGCTGACTGATGATAATCATACCCAGCGGGCAATTCGCCCTCCACAATCTTAAAAAATGATTTTTGGGTAAGTGATTGCACACCGCCTAAAATGTCAGAAAGCTTATTAAATTTAATATTAAAGCGAACTTGAGTACCTGCAGCTAACTGCGAGACAACCTCATTAAAATTTTTTGTTAGGGCAACATCTTTTTCAATCTGTTTAAGAACTCTTTCTTTCCACTTCTCAAGGTCACCGGCTTCTTCTTTATTCTTTGCTATTTTTTCCCTTAATGCATCAATTTGCTTGACTGTTACTTGGCGAAATTCTTGCTCCTGCATCAAAGCTCTTTTTGTAACAGGATTACCATGGGCACGGGCAAGAATACCTTCAAGTTCATCATCCCTTCCCTTATCCATTCCCAATGAAATTGATATAAAAAGTACCGAGATAATACTTATTTGAAATAATGATTTTCTCACTTTAATTTTCCCCATTTTTAATTTTTTCTCTTATTAAGCTCATAACAAGAAAGAACTATTTATACAATAAAAAATTATGCTCGATGATAAGGATGTCCATTTAAAATTTGTTGGGCACGATATAGTTGCTCAGCCAGCATCCCGCGCACCAACATATGTGGCCACGTCAGACGACCGAAGGAAACTAGATGGTGACATCGACTTCGTATAGAATCACTCAAACCATCTGCTCCTCCAATGACAAACGTCAGTGTTTTAACGCGTTCCAGTTTAAACTTTTCTAGAGTTTGAGCAAATTCAAAACTGGTGAGAAGTTTTCCACGCTCATCTAATCCAATAACGAAAGAATTGGATTCGAGTGATTGACAAAGGAGTGTTCCTTCCCATTCTTTAATTTGATCTGCTGACCCTTGTTTGCGGCAAACAATTTCTTTCACTTCTAAAGGCCAAGAAAGACGTGCGCAATAGTGATCGAACAAATCCTTTTCAGGACCAGACTTGAGAGTTCCAACGCATAAGAGAATAAGTTTCATCGAGAAAATTATATATTATGAACCAACAGAGGCCTTAGGGAGATCAACACCCCACATTTTTTCCAAATTATAGAATTCACGAACTTCTGGCTTAAAGATATGAATAATGACATCTATGGCATCCACGAGTACCCAGTCACATTGAGGAACTCCTTCAATGGCTGTGTTAATATCGTGAGATTTGAGTTCCAATTGCAATGCTTCTGCAATGGACCCAACTTGTCGTGAAGACTGACCACTCGCAATAATCATATAATCTGTGATGGATGTCTTTCCGATTAAATTTAAAATAACGATGTTTTCAGCTTTTTTATCATCCAGAATTTTTTGAATTAAAGTGCACAAATCTTCTGATGAGAAAGGTTGAGGGTTTGTCTTAATTGTATCTCACTCCCTGTCATATGAATAAAAAAAGGGGCATAGGCCCCTTTTTATTAAGTCTTTCGTTGAAAAATGAACCTAATATCCTTCACGCTCTAATCGCTTACGCATAAGCTTACGAAAACGACGAACCGCTTCGGCTTTTTCTCGTGCGCGACGGATAGACGGCTTTTCAAAGTGACGGCGCAATTTCATTTCCCGATAAATCCCTTCGCGTTGCATTTTTTTCTTTAAAACGCGGAGAGCTTGGTCAATATTGTTATCACGTACATCAACTTTCACGAAACATCAACTCCTTCCAATAAATTAATCTAGGTTATAAATAACCATAAACCAAGCTTATAGCATGATTAATTGTTAAACACAATCATCTCACGTTTAAAAGCCGCTCAGCCGCTGCTCTGGCTTCTGTTGTAACCTCAAGACCCGATAGCATGCGGGCAAGTTCATCTTGTCTTTCTTCCTGAGATAAAGCACGTATTGAGGTGCGCATATGGGTTCCTAAATCTTCTTTCGAGACCAAATAATGATGGTTGGCGCAGGCCGCAACTTGGGGGGAATGTGTAATAGCCAAAACTTGGACATGCTTAGAAAGCTTTGCCAGTCTTTCTCCAATTGCGGCAGCAACTGCCCCACCCACACCTGTATCAATCTCATCAAAAATAATTGTTGGAATTGCCGAACGACTCGCAAGAGCAACCTTTAAGGCGAGCATAAGGCGCGCCAACTCTCCTCCAGAAGCTGACTTGCTTAAACTACAAAGATTTTGTCCTTTGTTCATTGCAACCATAAAATCTATACGATCAAGCCCAAATTCTCCCCATTGGGTTTCTGGCAGCTCTCCCAAGTGGATATTAAATTGTGCGTGAGGAAGCTTTAAAGCAGGCAATTCAGCCATAACCGTTTGTTCTAGATGATGAGCTGCATCCTGGCGGCGTTGGCGCAAATGAGTTGCTGCTTGATGGTACTCTGCTCGCGCTGTGGCCGTTGCTTTTACATATTCTTCTATTTGATCTGTTACGTGATCAAGAGAGGACAATTGTGTTGCTATTTTTTCTTGAAGTTCGACAAGGGCATCGCCCACAACACCATGTTTGCGCGCAGCGGCACGTATAGCATACAGCCGTTCATCAATTTCTTGTAATCTCTTTGGGGAGTTAGCCAATTGCACACCTACATCTTCAATTTGTGCAGTGGCTTCAATAACTTCTGTTAAGGCTTTCTCGAGCGCAACTAGAGCAGTGTTAATTTTACCGCCCCCAATATCTTGAACTCTTTGCAAAGATTTTGCTGCTGCACGGAGGTGAGTTTCAATAGAAGGAGTGCTCAAATGGCCAATACTTTCGCCAAGAGCTTCATTTAACTTACCCACATGTGCCAGTCCTGAACGCTCCTGGAGTAAGGTCTCTTCTTCACCCACTGTTGGATTTAGTTTTTTTAGCTCATCGAGTTGATGCCTTATAAAATCTTCATTTTGACGTAAGTGGGCTAAACTCTCTTCCGCTTCTTGCAACTGTTGCTTCGCCTTTTGCCAGGCATGAAATGTTTGGCGAACGCTGAACCGCAAGTCCTGCTCCCCTACAAATTCATCAAGCAAGAGACGATAAGAGGTGGGGTCTAGTAAGCGATCAAACTGACCGTGTATTTCAAGCAATCGATCACCAATCAATCTTAACAAACCCACACTTACCATTTGATCGTTTATAAAAGCACGGCTACGCCCTGCTGTCCCTCCTGTTCGACTCAGAATCCGTCTAAAAACAAGTGTTGTAAGTGTCTCTGGGTTTTCAGCCAACCCATGTTCCATTAAAAGCTGATTAATTTGGGTATTATCTTTAATAAAAAATTCTGCAGA
Organism: Alphaproteobacteria bacterium; assembly: GCA_016869075.1. GTDB lineage: Bacteria > Pseudomonadota > Alphaproteobacteria > Paracaedibacterales > VGCI01 > VGCI01. The sequence continues at coordinate 17,829 of VGEY01000015.1, read as the reverse complement.
AACAATAGCTTGCTCAGCTCCTTGGCGAACAAGTGAAGCATCCCCACGCATCCCTAAGGCCAATCCCAGCGCATCTAACAAGATTGATTTTCCTGCCCCAGTTTCTCCTGTTAAGACACTTAAGGCCGGTTCCACTGAGACATCGAGTGTATCAATCAAAACAAGATCTTTGATTGTAAGACTTAACAGCATTTAATCATCAACTAACTTTTTGGTTTTGGATTTGGCCGTTCCTTATTTAAAGAAATTGGAGATTGAGTTAGCGGTGAAGCCTCTCCAATTGTTCCTGCTGGTTTTTCAGCGCCTTTTGGTCCTGACCCTGGTTTAGGAGAATCAGCTAAAGCATCCGGAATTGTATTGCGAATTAATTCATAAGTATCTGAATACCATGTACTTCCAGGATAATTATACCCCAAAATTGCAGCAGATTTTTGAGCCTGATCTAAGATTCCAAGTGCAATGTAGCATTCAACGATGCGATGCAAGGCTTCAGGCGCATGAGACGTTGTTTGGAAACCCTCAATAACATTCTTAAATCTATTCAATGCTGCTAAATAGGCTTCTTGCCTTAAATAATAGCGCCCAACATCCATTTCTTTTCCTGCAAGATGGTCTCGTATTAAGTCTGTTTTAAGCCGCGCGTCTTTCCCATAAGGCGTAGCTGAGAAACGACGGGTAACCTCTTCAAAAGCACGGAGAGCATCTTCTGTTGTTTTCTGATCACGCTCGACCATTGGAATCTGCTCATAATAACAGACACCAACCATATAATAAGCATAGGCTATGTTTTCGTGCCCCGGGTGAAGTTGAATGAAAACATTATAGTTTTCCAGTGCATCATCATATTTTTTTGCTTGATAAAAAGAATATGCAGCCATAAGAAAGGCTTTAGGAGCAAGAACTGAATAAGGATGTTGACGTTCAACTTCCACGAAAGATTGGGCAGCACGCGTGTAATTTCCTTTATCAAGTTCATCCATCGCTTGGTTATAAAGATTTTCGACAGGCATTTCTTCAAATGTATCCCCTGTATCAGAACACGCTACTAAAAATCCTCCCAAAAGTGCTAAAGATACCATTTCTTTAAGTGATCTTTTAAATTGCATTATAACTCTCTTTGATTATTGAAATATAAAATTCTAGGCACACCTTAGCACATCATCATCTCGAACCAAACCTTGTTTTATAGACTTTCAAGTAGCACGTGGTAATCAGCATATGGTTTTCTGTAAAATTTTCAGTTTTTTAAAATCTTATCTTTACTTGAAAAGTATATGCACTTTAAAATATGATGAGTCTATCAAAGTATTTTTTACGCTCAAGATCATGCAAAAAACTTATGTTCGCGATATAACAGTTCTTTTTATTGTAAAACTGATCCTTTTAACAGGGATATTTTTTATTTCATTCTCTCTTAAAGATCGTCCCGTAGTCGATTCCTCGCAAATGTCAAAACACATTTTGTAATCAATATTATTATGTAAAGAATATATTTTATGCTCGACCTTGATGTTACACAACTTTCGCGCTTACAGTTTGGGCTTACTGCACTCTATCATTTTCTTTTTGTTCCTCTTACCATCGGCCTTGCCCTTCTTTTAGCCATTATGGAAAGTGTTTATGTCATGACGAACAGAGAAATTTGGCGTCAAATGACAAAGTTTTGGGGAATTCTTTTTGGCATTAATTTTGCCATGGGTGTTGCAACCGGAATTACAATGGAATTTCAGTTTGGCACAAACTGGGCCTACTATTCGCATTATGTTGGAGATATTTTCGGAGCACCCCTGGCAATTGAGGGCCTGATGGCCTTTTTTCTTGAAGCTACATTTGTTGGCCTCTTCTTTTTTGGGTGGGATCGTCTCTCTAAAAGAGGGCATCTACTTGTAACATGGCTTGTTGCTGCTGGATCTAATTTATCTGCCTTTTGGATTTTGGTTGCCAATGCTTGGATGCAGTATCCCGTGGGTTCTCGCTTCAACTATCAAACCATGCGCATGGAGATGACTTCTTTTTATGATATAATTTTTAGTCCTGTTGCCCAATCGAAGTTCGTCCATACCGTCAGCGCATGCTATGTAACAGGAGCGGTTTTTGTTATGTCCATCAGCGCTTATTATTTACTCAGAGGGCGTTATCAAGAGCTTGCTAAGCGTTCTTTAACAGTGGCTGCAAGCTTTGGACTTGCGTCTGCACTCTCAGTTGTTGTTTTAGGGGATGAGAGTGGTTATACCACTTCACAAAACCAAAAAATGAAATTAGCTGCCATAGAAGCTATGTGGGAAACCGAGCCTGCACCCGCCGGCTTTATCATCTTTGGAGTTCCAAATTTAAAAACACATCAAAATGACTATGAATTAAAAGTACCTTGGGTCTTGGGCTTAATTGCCACCCGAACTTTGGATACACCTTTACCAGGAATAAAGGATCTTGTTAAAGATGCGCAAAAACGTATTAAGCGGGGAATCATTGCCTATGACGCATTAAACAAACTTCGTCAAAGCAATGAAAAGCCTGATCCACAAACATTAGCCTTATTCGAAGAACATCAACATGATTTGGGGTATGGTCTTCTTTTAAAGCGTTATACACCAACTGTTATAGATGCTACAGAAAACCAGATTAACAAAGCTGCTTGGGATACTGTACCAAACATTACGCCACTTTTTTGGTCCTTTCGCCTCATGGTAGGTATTGGATTTACACTCGTTGCGCTTTTTGCAACTGCTTTTTATCTTTCTACAAGACGTAAACTTGAACAAAGCCGGTGGTTCCTGCGCTTTGCTCTGTGGGGGCTTCCTCTTCCGTGGATTGCTGCAGAATTAGGGTGGATTGTGGCAGAGCATGGGCGCCAACCTTGGGCCATTGAAGGAATGTTACCAACGTTTTTAGGTGTTTCGAGTGTGGGTACAACTCAAGTGTGGATAAGCCTTCTTGGATTTGTGGTTTTTTATACATTCCTTGCGATTATAGATGTCTTTTTAATGATTAAGTATATTAAGCAAGGCCCCATTATCTTGGAGGAAAAGCCATGATCCATCAACTTATCGACTATGAAATCCTTCGAATGATCTGGTGGGCCCTTTTGGGAGTTCTCCTTATAGGATTTGCGATTATGGATGGGTTTGATATGGGAACAGCCATCTTGTTGCCATTCATCAGTAAAACGGATACTGAGAGACGCGTTATGCTTAATACGATCGCACCCGTTTGGGAAGGAAACCAAGTGTGGTTCATTTTAGGAGGTGGCGCAATTTTTGCTGCATGGCCCTTTGTTTATGCCGCTGCCTTTTCTGGTTTTTATATCGCACTCTTCTTAGTCCTTCTTGCGCTTATTTTACGACCAGTAGGCATGACATTTAGAAGCAAAATTTCACATACACTTTGGCGCTCGCTCTGGGATAAAGCTATTGTCATCAGTGGACTGGTTCCTGCCCTCGTTTTTGGGGTTGCCTTTGGCAATATTTTACAAGGAATTCCTTTTTATTTTGATGACAGTTTACGATTTTTTTATGGGGGAAGCTTCTTGAGTCTTTTTACACCCTTTTCTCTTATTTGTGGCCTCTTAAGCCTTTGTCTTCTGACCTTACAAGGCGCAACATACTTAACTTTAAAAACGCACGATCCTATTTCCTCTCGTGCTAAAAGAGTAGGCATTGGAGCCGCGTTTTTTATTATCGTATTTTTCACCCTGGGGTGGGTATGGATAAAAAATGGCTGGGTCCCTGGATACCGTATTATAGAAACGATGGGTCCCAATGCCCCTTCAAACCCCCTTACTAAAAAAGTCATCATTGATCAATTTGCATGGCTTAATAACTATAGTCTTTATCCCTGGATGTGGGCTGCTCCCCTTATAGGATATATTTCTACCCTTCTTACAGCTATGTTACTTGCTTTGAAGTGTCCTGGAAAAGCATTTATTATGAGTTCATTAACTCAAGTAGGTATTATTTCTACGGCTGGATTAAGCCTTTTTCCTTTTATTTTACCTTCTTCATCACATCCCAATAGCAGCCTTACAGTTTGGGATTCTTCATCGAGTCATTTGACGTTATTCTTAATGTTGGTTTCCGTCATAATTTTCTTGCCCCCCATTCTCCTTTATACGGCATGGGTTTTTCGGGTTATGCGTGGGAAAGTCAGTGAAAAAGACGTGCAGACAAATTCACAAATGTATTAAACCGAATCGAGGATTGAATATGTGGTATTTTAGCTGGATTTTGGGAACGGGACTTGCTTGTAGCTTTGCTATTTTAAATGCTATGTGGCTAGAATTGGACGAAACTCATTAATTATGATTTCACGACTTATTTCATTAGCTCTCGCCATTAGTTTAAGCTCAACACTTCTGTTCGGAGCTCCCCTCTTTACAGACAAGATTCAAGGGTCAGGCCGAGGTATTCTTATGCTTGGACTTCTGGGAATCGCTGGGGGATTTATCCATGGCGTTGGATTTGTTCCGCGCCGTTTAATCTTTAAAATTATATTTAATCCCTGGATTTCTCGCATTTTGATGCTTAGCATTTTCTTTTTATACAAATAATTCCTATTTTTTCGATAAATTTTCTCACTTTAATAAATATTTAATTCCTTATAAGACACAATGAATCATCGAGCCAGAGTTATGTCTATTAGGGGAGTATCTAACTATGTTAAAAAAAGTTCTTTTAGCAAGCATCTCACTTGCAGCCCTCCACGCGAGTCAATCAGCTCAAAGCCCACAGCCGCATCAAGGCATGCAGCAACCCGCTTCTTCAAGTAACTGCCCACCTTGCGAGATGGGAGGAAAAATTGGGTATGTTTTGATTCCAGCAAATATTGGATCCCCTTGTGATCAACCTTTGCAAGCACCTCAACATCATGATGCAGCCCCCATGCATCATCATGGAAATGTTAACCCAATGCACGCACTCCCAACAAAAGAACAGGAAGAACTTGAGGAGAAGCTACGCCCTGTTGAGCCCCATATTTATAAGAAGCCAGATGGTCAAGGAGAATGGGGCAAAGCACTTGGTTCAACCGTATATTTTCGAAAGCTGGGTCTATGGGTTAAAGCTGAAGGTGTCGAACATCCAAGAGATATAATTCATACCCACGTAGACCAAAAAGCACAAGAAGTGGATAATGCAGAAGCTGCCGGAAGACCAACTCCACCGCCGCCTCCTAGAGCCGGCATCAAACCAGCTAAAAAGTTCCCGACTGTTAAACCAGATGCCCTGGGAACTACGCAGCGCGTTAACCCTGTTAAGACAGAACCAACAGAAGGTAATAAGCGTAATTTTGCTCTCGGAGCACCCAATGTTGCACAAACTGGCGTAACAGGACAAGCAGCTCCGAAGATAGATATACCAGCGGCACCTCCTCCTCCACCGCCGCCTCCACCTACACCACCCAATACACCCCGTAGGACTGGACTTCCAGCAGTTAATGCAGTAGCAGCCGGCAAGCCTATCTCAACAGCACCTGCTGGCCCCTCAGCTTCTGCAGATGCAATCGCTCGTTAGAGGAAAATTTTAGATCATGGGTGAACAATGGTGGACAAGGATAAAGAGACGAAAGGAAACAGATATCGAAATTTTTTTTCGCTCATTTGTCTAATTTACGTCATGCTGGGAGGGGAAATCCTCTCAGCTAATCCACCTCAACAACAAGTAATCCCTATTCCTGCCAATCAGCTTCATCAGCTCTTAAAGCAGTGGAATATCTCTCCTCAAGCTTTAGAAAAAAATATTACTTATATTAACGCTGCTAGTCTTAATCCACAGTGTGGACAAAGTGTATGCGCGCAAAAAGTTTGTTCTCAGACCGTTTGCGCGAAAAGTGTGTGTGCGAAAGCCGTATGTACAAAACGCGTCATAAGTATTCCCGTCCGTGTTTATCCCATGTGCGCCTATAAACGTATATTATCTAAAACACCAGGGATTAAACCTTTATATCCAACACTTTTCACCCCACTTCCGCCTAAACTAGACGCTCCCGAGTTTATTGAACCTATGTTGCCAACGCCCGAGGCTCCTGAACCCGTTCTCCTCGAGCCTACATTACCAGAGCCTCAGTCACCAGAACCTGTGGAGCCTGAAGAACCTACACTTCCCGATCCTGATGAACCAGAACCCATAGAGCCAGAAGAGCCTGAACCTGAACCAGTCCCTGTGCCTGATGAACCAGAGCCAGTACAGCCTGAAGAGCCTGAACCTGAACCAGTCCCTGTGCCTGATGAACCAGAGCCAGTACAACCTGAAGAGCCTGAACCTGAACCTGAACCAGTCCCTGTGCCTGATGAACCAGAGCCAGTACAACCTGAAGAGCCTGAACCTGAACCAGTCCCTGTGCCTGATGAACCAGAGCCAGTACAACCTGAAGAGCCTGAACCAGCGCCAACACCAGAGCCAGTACCACCCGCTCCTGTGCAGCCTGAACCAGCGCCTGTTCCACCAGGACCTGTGCCACCTTCACCTTTGCCTCCGCCTATGGTACCAGCGCCTATTCCGCCCAGACCAGTGCTTCCCCCAACTATGCCGCCTCTTACACCACAGATGCCTTATAGAATCCTTGGGCAACCTGGATACATTCCGCCCTCCTATTCCGGATATGCAACTCAACAACAACACGCCTATGGAGTACCGGGCTCCTATGGCTACGTTCCACCACCTCAGCATGGGTATATTACACCCGCTTATCATGGATATGTACCGCCTCCACCGCTAGGATATATTCCACCTGCTTACCACGGATATGTACCACCTGCACCGCATGGATATATTCCACCTGCTTATCATGGATATGTACCGCCGCCACCGCTAGGATATATTCCACCCGCTTATCATGGATATGTACCGCCGCCACCGCATGATGTTGTTCCTTTAGCACAAAATTGGATGCCACCAGTTGCCCATGGTTACACACACGCAGTTCCCCCTGGTGCCCTTATTCCAGGCCATCCAGGTTATATTCCACCAATGCTGCATACGACAAGACCACCTATTGCTCCTAAGCTTGCAAATAAAGTGGTACCCGTTGCTAAACCAAGCACACCTCCAGTGCTCCGACCTAAGGCAACAACAAAGACGTTAACGGAGGCCAAAAAATCTCTGGCACAGACAAAGGGATTTTTAGATTTGAAAACACCTAAGACGACACCTATGGCAAAACCTGATGTCCCACCCGTTATTAAACCACGACCTCACGGTGTCGTTCAAACAAGTCAACCATTTTATTTGCCAGAAAAGGCCCCTGAAGGAGAATCCCCCTCAGCACAACAAATTCAACACCATCTTAAGAAGCGCCCACCTGCCTGGGAACGAGAAGAAATTATTCCAGAAGATCGTACAATTAGGGATGCGAAGGAGAAGTAGTATTTAACTCTGATAAATTACTACAAATTTGTTTGGCACCCTTCATGCGTACTTTTAAGGAATCCCATGGGCGAATAAATACCAGCTTCTGATCAGGACGAAGCTTAGCTGTCCCCTTTTGAGAATTAATATAAGTGAGAAGCCCTTCAATGTTATTAAAATGATTTTGACGAAAAGTTATAACAGCTCCTTTTGGACCAACATCTAATTTCTCGATGCTTGCTTGCCGGCAAAGACCCTTTATTTCAATTAATTCAAATAAATTAGAAACTTCTCCTGGGATAGGACCAAAGCGATCGATCATTTCAACTGCAAACGCATCAATTTGATCGCGCGATTCAAGAGAGGCAATTCGACGATATAGACCGAGACGTAAACTTAAATCTGAAACATATGTTTCAGGAATTAAAATGGAAGCACCAAGATTTATTTGTGGAGACCATTCATAGTCAGACTGTTTTCCGAATTCTTGCTCTGATCTCACCATTAAAATTGCTTCTTGAAGTAAATGTTGATAAAGCTCGACCCCCACCTCTCGCATGTGGCCAGATTGTTCTTCACCAACAATATTACCCGTTCCACGAATATCCATATCGTAACTTGCTAGAGAGAACCCAGCTCCTAAACTATCCAATGTTTGCATAATTTGGAGACGCTTATTTGCATTAGCAGTTAATATGTGCCCTTCAGGTAAAGTTAAGTAAGCATATCCTTGCATTTTCCCACGTCCCACGCGACCGCGTAACTGATAAAGCTGTGCTAACCCAAATAGGTCTGCACGATGAATGATAAGTGTATTCGCAGTGGCAATATCAATGCCAGATTCTACAATGTTTGTTGAGAGAAGAAGATCATAAGATCGATCATAAAATGCATTTATAACTTCTTCTAAATGTGTCGGCTTCATTTGACCATGGGCGATAACGATTCGAATTTCTGGAGTAAGTTTTTTCAAATGTTCTTCTAATTTTTCTAAATCATCTAGGCGAGGACTTACATAAAAAATTTGTCCACCCCGATAATACTCCCTCAAAATGGCTTCCCGAATAACCACACTATCGTAGGGCATTACAAAGGTACGAACAGCCAATCGATCAATTGGTGGTGTGGTAATTAAACTCATTTCACGCACACCACTTAATGCCAATTGTAACGTTCGTGGAATGGGGGTTGCTGTTAATGTAAGCACATGGACATCCGTGCAAATTTTTTTCAGTTTTTCTTTTTGCTTTACGCCAAAATGTTGTTCTTCATCGATGATCAACAATCCCAAATTTGCAAACTTTGCTTTATCAGAAAGCAAAGTATGAGTAGCGATAACAATAGATACCTTTCCGATTTCTACATCTTTTCTAATTTTCTCAGCATGAGCTGGTTTTACTAACCGAGAGATTTGTTCAACACGGTACGGAAGTCCCATAAAGCGTTCTTTAAAGGTACGAAAATGTTGTCGGCATAACAATGTTGTGGGAACAATAACAGCAACTTGCTTACCCTGTGAAGCGGCTACAAATGCTGCGCGCAGAGCAACTTCTGTTTTTCCAAAACCTACGTCTCCGCAAATGAGTCGATCCATAGGCTTTCCAGATGCCATATCATTTAACACTTCCTCAATGGAACGTTGTTGATCTTCGGTCTCCAAATAAGGGAAACGAGAACAAAATTCTTCATATTGTAGTGGATGTTTTTCAAGAATTTGTCCTTCATGTAACGTTCTTTCAGCTGCTATTTTAATAAGATAGTCAGCAACCTCTCGAATGCGATTTTTAACTTTTGCTTTGCGCACTTGCCATGCAGTTGATCCCAATCGGTCCAGTTGCGCCATGGCTTCATCGCCGCCATATCGTGTAATCATTTCAATGTTTTCGACGGGCAAAAAAAGTTTATCATCTTTGTCATAAATGAGAGATAAACAATCATGAGAGGCACCATTGACAGTAATGGTCTTCAGCATTTCATATTTGCCAATTCCATGATTGCGGTGGACAACCAAATCTCCGGGAGTCAATTGGGCTGCTTCAAGAAAAAATTGATCTGCTTTTCTACGCTTCGAAAGAGCGCGTACAACACGATCTCCTAACAGATCTTGTTCGCTGATAAGCAAAAAATTTGGAAATTCAAAACCTTTTTCTACAGGATAGGTGAGAGCAACAGCATCTGCAGAAGGCTGAGACGACCAATCCTGACAAGCATGAACTCCCTCAATTTCATGTTCCTGTAAAATGGACAACAAGCGATCACGTGCTCCATCTGTAGAGCACCCGATTATCACAGATTTTTTGTCTTTGGTGGCTTGATTGAGACGTGCTGATAACATCTCAAATGCTTTGGCTCTCAAATGACTTTGAAGAGATTCGAAATCTGCCAAGCCTTTGCCGTAATAATTTTCAACTGACACACCTCCAGTTGGTGTATCAACTTGAAACGGAGTTACCTTAGAAAAATCTGTACTAAGAAAAAATGCATCCCATTCATCCAATGTCCAATATAAATATCCTGGAGAAAGAGGATGATAAGGTACACCATGATCTTTTGGTAAAGGGACCATGCGCGCTTCATAATAATCTGTGATTGTTTGAAGACGCGCTTGAAGGGCCCCTTCACATCCTTCATCAAGGTAAATATGAGCATCCTTCGCATAATCTAGAAGGGTTTCACAGTGTGGAAAAAAAAGAGGGAGCCAATGTTCTATACCTGCATATTTACGCCCAGCTGATACCGCTTCATAAACCGGGTCATTAACACTTCCAAATAGTTCTCGATATCGAGTTCTAAAAAGACTAATGCCGTCTGGCGTAAAGATTAATTCATTTACAGGTTTTATGACGACCTTTTCTAGGGGAGCTAAAGTTGTTTGTATCATTGCATCAAAAGACTTGAGCTGCTCAACTTCCTCACCAAAAAAATCAACGCGTACTGGATCTTCTCTGCCTGTTGGAAAAAAATCAATAATCCCCCCTCTGACAGCATATTCTCCAGATTCACGCACTGTTTCTGCACGTATGTAGCCTTGTTTGTTCAGAAAGGTAAGTAAGTGCTCACGCCCGAGTGCTTGCCCTATATGAATGGTTAATGACTGACCCTTCAAAGCTTCTTGGGGGGGAAGTTTTTGTAAGAGTGCAGGAATAGAGGTCACAAGACAATAGGATTGAAGTGAAGACTCAAGCAATGTTGTTAACACATCAATGCGGTGGGTCATTACATCAAGCCCGCAGGAAACGCGGTCATAGGGCAAACAATCCCACGCGGGAAAATGGAATATAGAAAGTTCCGGAGCCACGATTTTCAATTGCTCAGTCATTCGTTGTGCTTTGGCTTCCGTTGCACACACAAATAAACTCTTTTGCATCTTCAAATGTGGATGAAGAATAATTGCCTCAGAGCCCTCAGGAATTCCGGCATAAATTTTTTTTATCGGCATTGATGGAAGTCCCGCACTCGGCGCACCATTATTTCATTTTCAGGGATGGGTTTTTGATTTGTAATCCAAGCAAAAAGATCTGCATCTTCATGCTTAAGCATTTGATTGTAAGCTTCAAGGTCACCATCAGACAAAGTTGGAATAATTTCCTCGGCAAAAAGTCCCAGGAGAAGATCGTTTTCACGGGTGCCTCGATGCCAACTTTGATAGATGAGTTTTTTTCTTAAGTTCATAAGGTTGTTATAAACTTTTGACCTGCAGATGGCAAGGATTGGAACCTACTTTTTGTCCTTAAATAAACTTATGATATCTTCTCTAAATGCTTGCTTATTCATGAAACTGAACCATGATTGGGTTCTTTTCCTTTAAAATATTTGAGAATTCATGGATTTGAAGGTAATAAGCAAGAATTTTTAACACCTTATTTACAATGACAATTTCTCCAGGCATTATGGCCTTCTTACTACTGCTAGTATAGCTATCGAGCGCCTTTGTCACCGTTTCAACAAACCTTTCTGTTGGCTTCTGTCTATAGGAAAGTACATCTTCATCTCTCATCTCTTGCAGAACTTTTCTGGCATGTATATCACCAATTTGATCAATATCCATGGAAGCAAGTTCGCGTTGAGCTGTTTTAAAACGATTCTGATAAAACATATAAGTTAGAGTTGCTTCGACAAGTGGGGCGGTATCTTTAGCACCAATCCAAAGTGAATCATAAGATTCTAAGACGCTTATAAAGTTAGCAAAATTAACTACTTTTCCAGCTTTTTGAAATGTTTGTGATAAAAAAGTTTTCGGCGTTCCAAACTTTATTTTTTCCTCTAAATGTTCTTTAACGCCTATAATACTTTTGGTGCGAAGTTTTAAAGCAAGTGTTTGTTTAACGCTTACAACATTTTCCTCATCGTTGTCTGTAGGCACTAATAGCAGACAAACACTTTCTACGGTTTGATCAAGAAATCTTACGTAAAAATCATTAAATTCATCCACCTTAGCCAAAACAGCTTTTTCAAAACTTAGTTGACGTAGACTATAATACCGAAGGTCTTCAACTTGAGAAAGGGAACCCCCCATCCTCTCAAACCATTGTATATCTTCATGCATAGCTTTATAGGCATCATCACTATCGTAATCATACTTTTTTGTTGGATCATCTACCGAGAGCTCTCGCTTCGCTGCTTTAAAGAGAGTTACATATTTGTGAGCATCAAAATCATCAAGATCATTTGTTAGTCTGTCTAACCATATTTTAATAGATATTTTTTTTCCACGTGTCTTTAACGCTGATCCCAACGAAGAATAAAATGCGCTCGCTAGAAGACCATCTTTAAATATTTTAGTGCTAACGCGAAGCGATTCGATTCTTCTTTTCTTTTCGACATCAAGAGAATCATCAGGTTGCTTGAGTCTTGCTGTATGTATATATGGAGCACCATAAGGAATAAAATCAGGATCATCGGGAATATGGACAACGACAGGTGCAACTGTGTCTTCATGTGAGACCTTTGCAGAATCAACCGAGAGTGTAGCATTGTTTAATTGTTGTTTAAGACGCTCAAACTCTTGCAGTTGAGCTCTCAAGCTCGCCATTTCCTGCTTTTCTTTTCTTTCACGCTCTTTTACTGCGTTTAATTCAGCAATTAAGGTATCGACTTGCTGACCCTTACTGGCAGCATGATCTTCTGCTGTTTTAGCGCGCGCTGCCAAAGCTCTGCTTTTTTCCTGCTCGATTCTTTCTTTTTCTTCAGCTGCTTTTCTCTCTTCCTCTATTTTTCTTTTTTTATCCTCTTCCTGCTGAGCCTTCACGGTTTCCACAGAGTCTCCTCCACTAAACACTCTTTCTACAGCTGTCTTCATGGGGGTAAGGACAACACCTTCCTCGAGTAGAATTTTCTCAGCCATTTCTCTCGTAGATGCCTTCATATGCGTGCATGAAATGAAAAAAAGTAAAATGAAATAAAGACAAGCGTTAGGCTTCATAAATAAATCCTCATATTAAAAGTTGCTTGATACTGGCTTGGAATATTAAATTCCTAGCTGTGCATTAAGTATTGAAATTTTTGTTTTAATTTGGTTGCTGGTAAAATGCATTTAGCTCTAACAACTAGCAACCAAGATTTAGTTTTATACCATACCCCACCCAGATTAAAAGTGTCTATTTAAAATTGGTCGCAGAATATTTTAAAAACATGCAACTATCTGCTTTTTCTTATTTTTTTCACTTAAAACTTTTATTGACCAACCGTAGAAATAATTTTTTTATATTGCATTCATTTCTAAAGTAGTCAAATATCACCACGTCTTTAAATGAGGATTAAGTCAAATGAATAACTACATAAAAATAATAAATAAAGCTCTTGTACTCCTTACTCTTTCAGCAGCTGCTCAAGCACATTGGTCCCCTTATATGGGTGTGGGCATTGGTCTTTCTAAATCAGTGAACCAACTTAAAACTAACTTTTCTAACAACCTAGGCTCCGATAGTAACAGCGTGAATATGGGGGCCCTCTGGCCTTTTGAATCTGTCCTTTTGGGAGTCGCTAAGCGTTATGAAACTCATTTTTTTATTGCTGGTGAAGTGTATGGGTCCATACATCAGTTAAAAAAATCAAAGAAGCAGATAGTGTTTTATCGTAACCGACTTCTTAACCAAGAAATTGGCAGATTAGATTTTGAGTTAGAACAAAAATACTCAAATGGAATGAGCTTTCTCATTGGAAAGGATATCTGGAAAGATATTGATGTCTTCTTCAAAGCGGGTCTTTTTTTTGGTAAGTTCTTACTTAAATACATCAACAATGCAACCATTAAACAAGGACAAGAAGGAAAGTGGTTGTTTGGATACGCACCAGGTGTTGGACTTCAAGCAAAGCTTTTGAACAATCTTTCAGTCAGGTTTGATTACTCCTATAAAATTTTTAATGAATTTAAGTCCAAGAATTTGTCCCGTGAGATTAACCCGACAACTCAAATTATAGGGGTTCTCTCTCCACGCGTACATCAATTTATGGTATCATTAATTTATACGTTGTAGGAAAACGAAAGCTGGCATGGAAGCTACTTAATGACCCAAGGCATACTGAAGTTTCGAGCCATTACGGCTGATGACTTGTCCCTTATTAATCACCTCATGAGAAAGGGTAAGGGATATTGGGGTTATTCAGAAGAAAATCTTGATCGATTTATGGACACTTTTGGAATAAAAAATCAGGACTATTTTAAGACAGCAATGGGATATATTGCAGAATCTTCACAAGATGTTGTTGGATATTACATTTTCAAATTTAAAGAAAATGATGTGGAACTCGATCACTTTTTCTTGGCGACACCTCTCATCGGTCAAGGGTATGGCCGCCTTCTGTGGAACCATTGCAAGGAAGAATGTCAAAAGCAGGGCTGGACGGAATTTACATTTTGGTCTGATCCGCATTCACTCGGCTTTTATGAACACATGGGCGCAGTCAAAATAGCCGAACGCCCCATGGTTACATTACCCGGTCATATGGCTCCCATTATGAAGTATACTGTTCCCACCCAGAGATATCCATAAAGGATAATCCATGAGCGAAAGACACATAGAGAGTTTAAATCTTTTTTCTCATAAAGCTGGCAATTAAATCACTAATACTAATTGAATTCTTAATTATTAATATTATATTAATATTTGCAAATACTTATGCACACTGATCTATTTACAATATTTTAGGAGGAACTCATGAAAATATTAAATGATACTGCACTTAAATCCATTAGCGGCGGCAAAAAAGAACCCGAGCTAGTCCCTATTGGTAATTCTATTAATAGTGTTGACACGGAGACGGGCGCAATTTCACAAGATATGACAAAGAGTTCAGCTAATGATACAACTTACCAAGGTGGTGATGGTGTATTCACATTAGAGCACTTTGTCCCTGGATTAAACAAATAAGCGAAGTATTGAATAAATTAAATAGATGTGGGGGGAACAGCTCCCCCACCATATAGGGTGTTAAATTTATTTTGTCTATTTTGTTAGAGCTTTTGAGCAATAGTGAGAATACGATCGCTATCCTGTTCATCAAATAAAGATTCATCAACCCTGTTTTGTTCTAAAACATGGAAACCATTATCGCTTAACATTTTTCTGAGTTGCTGAGCTGAATAAATCTGCAAGGTCTGTTGATTTCTTGATTTCTTTCGTTTTTGAGAATCCTTTTGAACATAGGATGTTGTAAATGAAGCGAGAACCCCCTCTTGATCAATGGTACTATACTGAATCTCACGCATTGTGATATCTTCAATTCATTTCTGCTAATCAATTGTTAGACGCGTGATATTATCATCCTTCAATAAATAAAAGAGATTAAAGATATCAAAAATATACAACCCACCCGCGTTGAGGTTCTTGTGAATGCTGCGAATTGATTTTATAAAATCTGCCTTTGTTAAATGACTAATAGCATTGAAAATAGTTATCACTGCATCAAAGGCTCCGACCCGGAGATCACGCATATCTCCTTTGATGAACTTTACATCAAGATTCTTTTGTATGGCTTTATGGCGCGCCACGTTCAGCATCTTACTATTAATATCGGATACCGTGACCTCATACCCACGCTCAATGAGCCAAAATACTTGTGATCCTGTCCCACAGGTCTAATCAAGAACCGTTTTCACATGATGCTTCTGAAGGATTCTTTCAATGATGCCATTGAGCATCTGAGAATTTTCTTCATTAAAGGCATCATAATTTTCAGCTGCAGAATTGTAGTGAGAAGGATCAGCACTTGAATGCTTGAATAAACTTATCTCTTGAAAAACTTGTTTCTTCATAAGTTTGTTCTCGATTTATCTTAACCTATTCACCAAATGGAAAGAGTACTTTGTTAGGTACGATTCTTAGCCAGCACATAGGTCCCCATAAGCTCTGTCTGATCAAGGATATGTCCCTTCATGGCTTCTTCAACTTGCGTTTTTGTGGAACCTTCAGGAAGATCTAAAGCAATATCAAGAGCATAAAGCTTAAAGAAATAACGATGCTGACGATCCGGTGGGCATGGCCCAGTATATCCTAACTTTTGACTTGTATTTTTCCCCTGAGTTGCCCCTGTTGGCACGAATGCATTTTCAGAAAGACTTGTGACAGAGAGCGGAATGTTAAAAAGAACCCAGTGATCATACATACGGTCTGACCTTACCTGTGGTGGCACGTCGGGATCATCACAAATGATCACAAATGTTTTTGTCCCTTCTGGAACTCCAGACCATTCCAATGGAGGTGATATATTCTGTCCTTCGCACGTATATTGCGTTGGAATTGATTGATTTGGTTGAAAAGCTGAACTTGATAAGGATAAGCCCATCGCTTGCTCCATCATAATAAAGAGACTTGTCAAAAATAAAAGAACCGTTCGCATTATATCATCCTTTGTTAAAAATGTTATGAAAGCTTTAAAGCCGTTCCTTTTAACATAAAAGCAGGCGTATCCGCTCCAAAACCAATACGTGGCTCGTCAGGGGCATCCTGGTTATGTCGAGAGTGCGGCCTTTTTTGATAGGATGTATCTTTTGATTTTTCATCACTTTCTTGAGATGAAGAAACGCTGCTTTTATTATTTTTATGATTATGATTTTTACCTTTGCCTTTGTTCTGTCCTCTTTCAGGTGCGTGAGCGGTCTGCGTATTTATTTCATCATTTGAAAACTCAGCACTAAAAGGCATATCTTTGATATCCATTACCGGGATGGTTTGTTGGATAAAATTTTGAACACCCATTAAATATTTTTCTTCCGCTTTTGTCACCAAAGTTATTGCAACACCTGCGTTCCCTGCCCGACCCGTGCGGCCAATACGATGAACATAATCTTCTACATTGATGGGCACATCAAAATTAACAACCAAACTTAAGCCATCTACATCCAGTCCTCGTGCAGCAACATCACTTGCAACCAAAATCATTATTTTTCCGTTTTTAAATTCTTCTAATGTCTGATTTCTTTGGTTTTGAGGCATATCTCCATGGAGACAGCCGACATCAAAATTGTGACGCTTTAAAGAGGATGTTAAAATTGATATATCGCGTTTGCGATTACAAAAAATAATGACTGGACCCGGTATTTCCTGCTTTGAAAGAACATACCGTAGCGCCTCTCTTTTCTTATTGCTTTTCACCCAAAGAACATGCTGTGACACAGTGGCTGCAGTTTTGACAGCAGGCGCAATAATAATTTCTTTAGGGTTGATTAAGTACGTATGTGCAAGCTTCTTAATTTCATCTGGCATTGTCGCACTAAAAAGCAGTGTTTGGCGCATTTTGGGAAGCAACGCAACAATGCGATCAACATCCGGTATAAAGCCCATATCCAACATACGATCAGCTTCGTCTATAACCAAAATTTTTACATCAGCTAAAAGTATTTGACCCCGTTCAAATAAATCAAGTAATCGACCTGGCGTTGCAATGAGAACATCAACACCACGCTTGAGTTGCTTTTCTTGATCCGACATGGATTCCCCACCCACCAAGAGAGCAGCTTTTAAGGTATGTCCTTTACCATATGTCTCAAAACTCTCAAGTACCTGAGCTGCAAGTTCTCGGGTAGGCTCCAAAACAATTGAGCGTGGCATACGAACCTTTGAACGAGAATCCTGCAATATATCAATCATGGGTAAAATAAATGATGCGGTTTTGCCCGTTCCTGTCTGGGCACATCCAAAAAGGTCTCTTCCTTGCAATATAAGGGGAATCGCTTGTTCTTGAATAGCAGTGGGTGCCGCATATCCAAGAGTATTTACTGTCTGCTCTAATTGGGCGGACACTCCGAGGTCGCTAAACTTCATGAAATCCTTGGGATTGATGGTGAAAAATTCTCAAATAATTTGTTCTACACCCCTTAAATGGACTATTTTTTCAAATATTTCAAGAAAAACCCTATGTTATACATAAATATTTTTAGATGTATATGGCATTTTCATCACAAATTATGGTGTTTACTTCATTAAAATCAAAAGAACTAGGTTGAATGATTTTCAAAATATTAAATAATTTACTTAATTACATCTGCGCC
>VGEY01000014.1 GCA_016869075.1 Alphaproteobacteria bacterium | reverse complement strand
TAATAACCTTAAGGACGCGCACTTTCCTTCCGACTGAAAAGTCGAGTTTGGAGCCTTCCGGTGCGGACACAAATGGGGATACAGAAAGCGAAAGAAAAAAGAAAAGAAAAAGAGAAAGAAGGAAGGCTAGGAGTCTACTTCAAGTCATTGCGAGGAGTGTATGCGACGAAGCAATCCATGTATTCGTCTCTTAATACATTGACTGCCTCTCTGCACTCGCAGTGACAAGGGGGAATTATTTTGTCATCAGGGGACCTTAATACTTTTTGTCCTCATCTTTATCAAATGATACAACTTGGGCAAAATCAGCAGTGTGAAGCACGTCCCAAAAGTGAGTCCTCCCACAAGAATGAAACCAATTGCGCGGCGTGCTTCCATCCCTGCGCCTGAAGATAAAATGAGAGGAATAGCACCGAATACCATGGCAGCCGTTGTCATTAAAATCGGACGCAAGCGTAAGCGCCCTGCTTCTTGGATCGCCTCTTCAAGACTCTTGCCCATGGCCCGTTGTTGGTTAGCAAATTCAACAATAAGAATACCATGTTTTGAAATCAAACCCACCAAGGTTACAAGCCCAATTTGTGTATAAATATTAAGAGACTGCCCAAAGACCCACGCAGTAAGCAAAGCTCCAAAACAACCCAAAGGAACTGTTAACATAATGATGAGAGGATCAAGAAAACTTTCAAATTGTATGGCTAAAATGGCGTAGATAAATATAAGCGCCATCCCAAAAAACAGCATCATATCCATGGAGGATTTCGTATACATCTTAGCAGCACCAATCCAATCTTTTTTTAGATAGGGAGAAATAGATTGAGTGGTTAGATCCCATAAGTGTGTCATTGCAGCCTTCATGTTTTGTCCTGCTTTGAGACCTACTGACAAATAGACAGATCTCATTTGATTGTAATGCTGCAGCTCACTCGAAATAGTTGTGGGTTTCAAATTTGCTAAGGTTCCAAGAGAAATTCTTTTTCCTTTCGCGTTAGTAAGATACAGCTCATCCAACGTCCAAGGCTTCACATTCCCTTCCAAAGTAATGGGATATCTAATTCCATCTTTTTCAAAACGTAACGACTGATTACCACTGAAAAAAACTTCTATCATTTTAGAAATTTGTGAAGGGGATAAACCAAGAGGGAAAACAACATTAGGGTCCAAACTTATAGAATATCCAGGCGTATCAAGAGACAAGTTATGCCGCACAAAATCAAACAACTTCCTGTCTTCAATGGTTTTACGTGCGCGCTCTACTTGAGTAAACAAGTCACGATAACTTCCCAAACTAGAAATAGATAATATCAATTCTGATCCGCTCACGACATCATCTAGACCTGGTAATCCAGAATCCCAACTCCATGCATAAGCATCTATAGAAGGCAATGAATTTGTAAAGGTGCGAAGCTGATGAAGAAGTATTTGCGCAGAAGCATGTCGTTCGTTATGGGGTTTAAGAGTGGCAATAACCGTCGCGCCCCACTCATTTATAAACGCCAGATTTCCTTTTGACTCAGGTATCTCGCTGATCTTTGCTTCTATAGCTTCAACATAAGGCTCAAGAACGTTAACATCTTTACCGGGAATACGCGGAAGATAAACTCCCATAAGTCCCCTATCTTCTTTTGGTGCAACTTCACTTGGTAAATAATAAAACAAGCACATCATTACCAAGATGGTTGCTCCAGCAATGAGCAAAATGGGTCGTGTAAGGGTGAGAGACTGCTGTAAGCAACGACAGTAAAAGGTTTCCAATTTTTTGAAGTAAACATCAATTTGGGGAAAGAACCTTTGCTTTTCCAAACTTAAAACATACCCGCACATTAGGGGAGAGAGCGTTAATGCGACAACACCAGAAATAAATACACTCCCGGCCAAAGCGACTGCAAATTCAATAAATAACCTACCCACAGTTCCAGGAATAAAAGCTATGGGTGCATAAACGCTTGCAAGGGTCAATGTCATCGCAATAATTGCAAAACCAATCTCACCACTCCCTTGAAGTGCTGCCTGAATAGGCGAAAGACCAGAACGAATATGGCGGTCAATATTTTCCAAAACCACAATGGCATCATCAACCACAAGACCAATGGCTAACACCATAGCCAGCAATGTAAGTGTGTTAATAGAAAATCCAAATAATTTTAAAAGAATAATGGACCCAATCAAAGATATTGGGATTGTAATTAAAGGAATTAAGGTTGCTCTTATTTTCCTCAAAAATAAGAATACAATAACGAGAACAAGAAGAACTGCCTCACCAATTGAACCCTCAATTTTTTGTAAGGAAGCACGAATAAAATCTGCCTGATCGGAAACAATTTCCAGAACCATATCTGGAGGCAGTGTTTTCTTCATTTCTTTCAGTTGCTCTCGAACTAAGTTTGAAACGTCCAATGGATTTGAATCGCTCGTTCTAGAAATACCAACCACAACGCCTGGCATTCCATTTACGCGCGTCCTTAAACTCTTCGTGTTGGTTTTGAGATAAACACTTGCAATGGATTTTAAAAAGATAGGACTGGTTTTATTGTCCTTAATAAATAAATCTTCAAAATTCCTGACTGTAGAAAGACTCAAATCAAGCGTAGTTGGAACTTCATCGCGATACTTACCAACAGGCCAGGATAAATTATTGTTTTTTAACGCCGTGAAAACTTCATCTGCATTTGTCCCAAAAGTATAGAGCTTCAAGGGATCAAGCGCGACGGCCATTGTATACGGTTGTCCCCAGACTTCAGCTGAGGCTACACCTTTTAAACTGTGAAATGCATTTTTAAGGTTTAAGGTCGCATAGTGAGTCAATTCACCCAAACCTAAATTTTTTGATGAGACAGATATTGCAATGAAAGGTGGACCATCTGATTTAATTTTTTGTTGAACGACAGGCTCGAGAATTTCCTTAGGCAAATCAGGTCGCGCTAACCCAATGGCATCTCGTATTGCGATAAGGGTACGATCAACGGAAGTACCTTCAATAAAAGTGAGGTCTATGTTGCTCCCATCTTGTTGCGATTGAGACGTAATCATCTCAAGACCTTCAATGGCTGCAAGTTTCTCTTCCAGAATATTGGTAATGGTAGTCTCAACAAGTTCAGCACTTGCATTTGGGTACTGCGTGTAAACACTGAGTGTCGGCAATTTAATTTCAGGATATTCACGAACAGGAATTGTTTTGAGGCACATAACCCCAATGATCATAATCATGGCATTTAAAATAAGTGCAATGATGGGGTGTTTAATAAAGTAAGAAGTAAAGCGCATCAGGCGTAGGAATTCTTTTCCGCAGAGGAATGCTCAAAAATTTTGACTTCTCCCTCTGGAATGAGTCTTTCTTGTCCACGCAAAATAATAAGATCTCCTTCTGAAAGCCCTGACGTTATTTCTACCTTGTCCTTTTCTCTTATTCCCAAACTGACAGGGGTTAATTTGGCTCTGTTTTCTTTAACACAATAAACATAGGTTTTGCCTTGTCTTAAAAAGACAGCCTCATAAGGAATGACGAGAACGTTCTTGCGAGTTGCAACTAAAAGATCGAGTGGAATGTTGGCCCCAATAACACAATTATCACAGGAAAAGTCAACATAAGCCGGAGACATATGCGTATCAGGGTCAATCATCATTTGAATATGGGGTACTTTAACTTTTTGTCCTTCTATAATGACCCTTTGCATTTTATTTTTTGCAGGATCATCTACCAAATTAAGTTGCTTCAAAATGGGAGCAGGAATATCAAATTCTACTAACAATTCGGAAGGATCATAAAAATTAACAACAGGATCACCCGTTCGAACTTGCACACCTTCTCTTACTTTAAAAACACCCACAATCCCATCAAAGGGAGCTATAAAGAGTGTTTTATCAAACTCAATTTTTGCAGCGCTCAGAGCTTTTTGGGACTCAATCCATTGACTTTTCTTGTCTTCCACTTCTTGCCTTTTTGCAAGTTTTGAAATCTCCAATTGTATTAATCGGGTATATTGTTCTTGATTGTTTTTTTCAGCACTAACAGACAAGTTATAGGTATTCACCAAATCAGCATTATCAAGCTTTGCAATGACATTCCCTTTTGCAACTTTTTTACCGGCGTGCGCGATGTAATCTAAAATTCCATTGGTTTGTGCAATAAGCAACGTTGATCTTTTAGCTTGAATGGTACCGATAAGACGAACGGTTTGTGTGATATCTTGGAGAACGACTTTTTCAACTTCAACAACTTTTGCATCTTTCTTATCAGACCCAAAACACAAAAGTGTCATAGAAATAAAAAGTATAAAAAATGAAGGTGTATAATTTCTGATTAATTTTGAAAATAAGGAATACATTGGAATAATCGTTCCTCATGAAATTTTTTCTATTAAGAAAGCCTTACTTATTTTTAATTATAGACATCACAATTTTTTATAGGCAATCCAAAACTTTAACTTTTTTTATTTTTATCAACAACAAGACTATATTTAAGGGCAAGATTTTATATTCACCTTTTTAACATTCAACTCACCAATATTTATAAACATCGATTTTCATTGATTTATAGGACATGACATGACAAATTGCTTCCCATATAGGGAGTAAATGGATTTGACCTGGCTAGACAAGAAAATATTCATAAAAAAAATGATGACCTTTGCCGGCATTTTATGTGTCATTGGCTATGGGATATCCGTTTATTTTGCATCAAGAATATCTCCCACAACCACCCAAGAACCGCCTTATTTAAATATTTACAATTGGTATGGAATGATCCCCTCCACTATTTTGACTCAATTTGAAAAAGAAACAGGGATTCAAATTAGATATGATCTTTATGACAATAATGAAACACTGGAAGCCAAGCTTCTAGCTGGGAGAACAGGGTATGATGTCGTGTTTCCGTCTGCCTCCCCTTATGTGAAAAGGCTCATTGAAGCAGGAGCTTTCCAAAAGTTAGATAAAACCAAATTAAAAAATCTTGCTCATCTTGATCCCCTCTTTATAGAAAATATGCAAGATGTCGATCCAAATTTAATGTACAGCATTCCTTTTTATTGGGGGACATTTGGTTTTGCATATGCTGAAGAAGCCATCCTTGAAAGAATGCCGGATGCTCCATTAAATAGTTATCGAATGCTTTTTGACCCAAATGTTGTTTCGAAATTTCAATCTTGTGGTGTTTCACTGTTGGAAGAGCCAGTTGACGTTTACCCTGAAATTTTAATTTTTCTCGGTCTCGATCCTTTGAGTTCTGATTTTAATGATTTAAAAATAGCACAAAATCACCTCACAAAAGTACGTCCCTATATTTCTCGATTTTTGGGACAACGATTTATCAGTGAACTTGTATCAGGTGAAATCTGTCTGGCGCAAGCCTGGTCTGGAGAAGTTCAGCAGGCTGAACAACAAGCAAGTGAAGTTAATTCTAAAATGACAATTCGCTATGTTATCCCTGAAGAAGGAGGAAGCCTTTGGATTGATGCACTCTGCATACCCAAAGATGCACCGCATCCTCAAAATGCTTATACATTCATTAATTTTTTGCTGCGACCAGATATCAGCGCAGCGATTACAAATCAGCTATTATGCCCTACGACAAATAAGAGCGCACTCTCCTTCATTCGGAAAGAAATTCGAAATAATCAAGCTTTATACCCTCGCCCAGACCTCTTGAAGCGGTTAAAGCTTGCTAAAATTCAAAACCAGCAGTATGAAAAAGTAAGAACACGTTATTGGTTTTTAGCAAAACAACGAGCCCCTTTACTTTCAATAAATGGTAAGTGCAAACCAGAGGAGTAATTATTTTGAACAAGAATAGTATACACAGTATGAAAAATGTAAGGGCTCGGAATGAATTTACTCCTTACATTTTTTTCTCATTTGATGGTCTTTAGCAATGTCGCCTAACTCTAAAAAGCGGCGCCAGGTAGAGCCTTGGCAAGATCCAAAGGCTAAACCTTATATCACCATTGAAAATGTAACAAAAAGCTTTGGTTCAACTGTAGCCGTGAGAGGCGTATCTTTATCCATCTATCAAGGCGAATTATTTTGCTTACTCGGTGGATCTGGATGTGGAAAAACCACTTTATTACGCTTATTAGCTGGTCTTGAAAAACCAACGACCGGCCAACTTTATATTGATGGTGTTGATGTCACGCATCTTCCAGCATATGAGCGTCCAGTAAATATGATGTTTCAATCCTACGCCTTATTCCCTCATATGACTGTTGCACAAAATGTTGCGTTTGGATTAAAGCAAGAGCGCTTACCAGCTAGAGTTATTCAAGAGCGTGTCAAAGAGGGACTTGATCTTGTGAAAATGGGAAATCTGGCTGAAAGAAAACCTCATCAACTCTCTGGTGGGCAATGCCAGCGTGTTGCTCTCGCTCGCAGCTTGGTTAAACAACCAAAACTTCTTCTTTTAGACGAGCCACTCGCTGCATTAGATAAACGTTTAAGGGAACAAACACAATTTGAGCTCGTTAATATTCAAGAACGTGTTGGTATCACCTTTATAATGGTTACTCATGATCAAGAAGAAGCTATGACCATGGCAAGTCGAATTGGCGTTATGGAAGAAGGAAGAATCCGCCAAGTGGGTGCTCCCCACGATGTCTATGAGTTTCCAAACTCTCGATTTGTTGCAGAATTTATTGGCAGCATTAACATTTTTGAAGGTGTAGTTGTTGAAGACGAACCTGATCATGTTCTCATTGATTCTGAAGCAGCAGGATGCAAACTTTATGTTACACATTCAGCAGCCGTTCCTGTTGGAGCACAAGTTGCCGTTGCCCTTAGGCCAGAAAAGATAATGATTTCAACAAAGCAACCAGACAATACGCGCAACTGTGCAAAGGGAATCGTTCGAGAAATTGCTTATTTAGGTGACATCTCTATTTATTATGTTGAACTGCCTTCCGGTAAAGTTATTCAAGCAACTCTTCCAAATCTGCTTCGTTTATCAGAACGAGACGTTCAATGGGATGATGAAATATTCATATATTGGCGCGCTGAGAATGGAGTGGTATTAACATCGTGACATTTCATAAAAAACTTATTCTTCCAAGAAATATTTTTTGGAGGAGGCTGACCCGTGAAAAACGACTCGTCATTGCCGCTCCATATTTATGGTTGGCATTATTTACACTGATTCCCTTTATAATCATTATAAAAATAAGTTTGTCTGAAGTGACACTTGCCATTCCCCCCTTCCAACCTTTTTTTGAGTGGACAGCCGAGCAAATTCTTCATCTCCATCTTAATTTTGCAACATATAGTGCATTATTGAGTGACCATTTTTATGCATCGGCTCTAATTGATTCTTTCAAAGTAGCATTAATTGCAACATTTATATGCTTTATCATTGGCTACCCAATGGCGTATGCGATTGCACGATCTTCACCTTTTTGGCGACCAATTCTTCTTTTAATGGTCATTTTACCCTTTTTCACGTCTTTTCTTGTGCGTGTCTATGCATGGATTGGTTTATTAAGTACAAAAGGGCTTATCAATTCCTTCCTTCTATGGATGGGTATTATTAAAGAGCCCCTTTCCCTTTTGTATAATGCTTCTGCAGTTACCATAGGTATTGTTTACTGTTATTTGCCCTTTATGATTTTGCCAATTTATTCTGTCTTAGATAAAATTGATCCGTCCTACATTGAAGCCGCCTACGATTTAGGATGTCGTCCATGGCGTGCTTTTTGGCGGGTAACATTTCCTCTTTCTCTGAGAGCTGTGATAGCTGGAAGTATGTTGGTTTTTGTTCCTGCTATTGGTGAATTTGTTATTCCTGAACTATTGGGTGCGCCTGATACTTTAATGATTGGTCGCGTAATCTGGGCTGAATTTTTTAATAATCAAAATTGGCCTTTAGCCTGTGCCCTCGCAGTTGTGATGTTGGTCCTCTTCATTATACCATTTACCATATTCCAGCGTTATCAACTGCGAACAGAAGAAGAATAAGGGGAGGAGAGTAGGAAATGCGTCGTCTCTCTAAAATAAGTATGGCCTCTCTCATTTTTGGATATGCCTTCCTTTACATTCCCATTTTATCGGTTATTGTCTATTCCTTTAATGAATCACGCTTAGTAACTGTATGGTCTCGTTTTTCGACAAAATGGTATAGATCGTTACTGGAAAATGAGGGACTCTTAAATGCGGTTTTAGCTAGTTTTAAGATTGCTTCCATGACGGCCACGCTTGCAGTTGTATTAGGAACATTAGCGGCAGTGGTCATGGTACGATTTCACAAATTTCGAGGAAAAACATTGTTTGGTGGTTTAATTTCTGCTCCCTTGGTGATGCCTGATGTCATTACCGGCTTAGCTATGCTCATGATGTTTGTCACCTTTGAACAAGCCATCGGATGGCCTTCTTATCGTGGGATTATGACCATCACAATTGCTCACATTACTTTAGCCATGGCATATGTTTATCAAGTCATTCAAGCACGCCTTCAAGATTTTGACAGATCAATAGAAGAAGCTGCTCTCGATTTAGGGGCGAGGCCAGCGAAAGTATTTATCGTCATTGTTTTACCCCTCATTCTCCCCTCTCTCACAGCAGGATGGTTGTTGGCTTTTGCCCTTTCACTTGATGATGTTGTCATAGCAAGTTTTCTCTCGGGTCCTGGAGCAACAACCCTCCCTATGCTTATTTTCTCGAGTATACGTTTAGGCGTAACACCTGAAATTAATGCCTTGGCCACCCTGATTGTAAGTATTGTGGCATTGGTGATCATCCTTGTTGGTTTTATTATTCATCGCCAACAAAAGCATCAATCAAAATAAATGAAGTTTTATCGATAATACCTTTGTTGTATCATAACTGGTTGTTGTGGGTAGGGTTGTTGCGGCGCCATTTGCTGTTGCATAGGCATCTGGGGTTGTTGTGAAAACATTTGCTGAGGCGGCATTTGCTGAAGCGGCATTTGCTGAGGTTGGTGCTGATAATAAGGTTGCGTTCCCATGGGTGGTTGCTGAGGAGGGAGAGATGTATATCCTGGACCATAACCCCCTACTGAAGCACTTTGGGGAGAATTTTGGTAAGGTACGATTGGTTGTGGATACGCCATTGGCATCGAGGTACCGAAATTTTGATTTGTCCCTCCTCCATATTGCTGCGGTACCCCTTGTACTTGTTGCATGCCCTGATAGGGTCGTTGCATCACTGGGACCTGCTTTCCACTCCTTGGTGCAAAAGGATTTACCTGACGTATGGATCTTTGAGCCTCTGAGTTAGTTCTATTGATTCCGTACCGCGCAAAAGGTTGCAAAGGTCGAGGGACAATCTTCGAAGTTGCGCTTGATATTTTTCCAAGAGGCCCACCAACA
The DNA here is from genome assembly GCA_016869075.1 of Alphaproteobacteria bacterium. Taxonomy (GTDB): domain Bacteria; phylum Pseudomonadota; class Alphaproteobacteria; order Paracaedibacterales; family VGCI01; genus VGCI01. The sequence continues at coordinate 22,797 of VGEY01000014.1, read as the reverse complement.
TAGTCATGGAGTTCCTTATTTACTATACTTCCTCCAACACCCGATGCTATTTGAGCAAGTCTGTCACCTTCGCTTTTTCCTTTTGCAGCAGTGTTTGAGGCTTGCCACGACGAGTGAGAACGACGCGTTCCTTCTTCTTTAGAACTCATTGTTGAAACAGCTGCTAGAAATCCCATGATAAAAAAGAGAGATCCTAAAAATAATAATCCTAACACTACACTTGCAATCGACATTTTACTCATAGAAAGCCTTACTTCCTCATAAACCCAACGATTAATTAATCCTTTTAACCCGAGACCTTGATAAGATTTTTTTGGCCTTTTTTTTGATTTTCTGTCTTTCACCTTATCTTTTTGGGGTTCTTGTTTCGGTACCCTAACCACTGATCGTGATGAAGAAACTGCAGAAGAAACTGCAGAAGAAACCGCGGGAGATTTGCTCTCTCGTTGCACTCTCTTAGGAAATTCTGTACGCGGTCTAGTTTCAATTGCTCCCGCATAAGGAGTCCCCAATGGAGTTTGAACTAAAAACGAAGGAACAGGATCGTGTTTCACAGAAAAAGATCCCCTTTATCACATTCTCTACCTTTATAAGAGACAAGCTTGCGCACACTTTTTTTCCAACATCCAAAAATAATTTTATAATCACATATTTTGTTTATCATGTTGCTTCCTTTGAAAATGAACCGTGAAAATTCAAGCTCTAGACCCCCTACCTAAAAAGTATGGCACTATTTTAGAAAAATTTTAACTTTTTTTCACAATCTCTTTAAAGGCTAAGATTTCTGCGAATTTGGACTTGCGTAATGAAATTTAATAAAATATTCAAAAAATGTGTTTTATTTTTTTTTATTTTTGGTGCTATGCTACAAGTGTGAAGTTTATTGTTATGACTAATAAGGAGATTATTCTAATGAAGTTACCTATCGTATTAAGCGCAATGATCGCAGCACTCGCCATCCCTGGCTCTCTTGCAAGCGAAAATAACCCAGCTGATGCAGGTGCAGCTCCAGCGGCTGATGCAGGTGCAGCTCCAGCAGCTGACGCAGCGGCTGCTCCAGCTGAGGCACCAAAAAAGCATCATGGTAAAAGGAAGCGCAAGCATTCTCACCATGCTGGTGCAGCAAGTACAAATCAGCCATCTGATCCTTACAAGAAATCATTTGATCAAAACAATTATGAATTGCCAAAGGCCGATGGAGATGCCAGCGTAGACAACAGTCCAAAAGCTGGTCCAATGGAGCAACCTGGCCAAAAAATGCCATAATGCTTCACTAAAGTGAATAAAAAAAAGCGGGGAATTTCCCCGCTTTTTTTATGAGTATGAAATACTTTAAAGACGTAAACTTTGCGCAACCTTTGTCAACCACACCCCCGGATCTGCTCCTAAGAGGCCTCCTATCTCTTGAGTAAGCGTCAAGAGAATTTCAGTAAGTTGGTCGTAATCATCTTTAGAAAAATTACTGAGAACATAATTACTCACGTACTCCTGATGGGCTGAAGACCGTCCTTCAATGCGCCCGGGATGTCCGATTCCCAAACGGATACGCCAATAATCTTTTCCAATATACTGGTCAAGGCTTTTTAAGCCATTATGTCCCCCGCTTCCTCCACCAATTTTTACTTTGACGCGTCCAAAATCTAAATCCAAATCATCGTGAATGACATACACATGGTCCAATGGAATTTTATAAAATCGCATCGTATCACCCACAGGCTGACCCGAAAGGTTCATGTAAGACATTGGTTTACATAAAATAACTTTATGATCATCAAGCGTGCCTTCAGAAATGGCAGCGCCTGATTTTATTTTAAAGGGAGGAAACTTATAGGCAGATGCAATAGAGTCAACAGACATAAACCCTATATTATGTCGGTTAAGGGAATATTTTTCCCCGGGATTACCGAGGCCCACCACCACATACATCAAATCTACACTATTTTATGATGCTGCAGGTGGTGTAGAACCTCCACCAGATGCTGGAGTTGCTCCTGCTTCGGGTGTGGCTTCTGTTCCTTCAGCTCCTGCAGGTTTTTCTTCTTCAACTGTTGGCGCAACAATTGTTGCAATAGTGTTATCTCGGTCAGGATGAGCTGCAATAACGCCTTCAGGTAAAGCTAAAGCCTCTAAATGAATTGTTTGGTTAATCTCACGCCCTGTCAAATCAACCACCAATTTTTCTGGAATTGATTGGGCTGGACAGATGAGCTCCAAGTTATGGTGAATAATGTTCAAAACTCCACCACGCTTAATGCCGGGTGCTTTATCTTCATTGATGAATGTAATAGGAACAAACACATGGACCTTTGCTCCCTTGCTCACACGCATAAAATCAACATGAAGTGGTCGATCTGTAACAGGATGGAACTGAACGTGTTTTGCCAAAACTTCTTGTTGCGCTCCATTTATAGAAAGGGAATAAAGCTTGCTAAAAAAACCTGGTTGCATACATTCGGCCATCAACGATCGGGGTTCGAGAGCAATCATCTCTGGGTCTTTTTTATTACCATAAACAATACCTGGAACCATTCCTGAAGTACGAACAGCTCGTGCGCCCCCCGTTCCCGCAAGCGTTCTCGGTGATGCGTTAATTGTAATAGTTGTACCCATAAAAACCTCCAAAAACTGGCAAAAAAATAAGAATACCTTTCCCATGTGTATACATGACTCTTAGCAGGAATGCAAGGTCTGTCATTATTACAAGGGAATTTTATCCATCCAATCAACCAAAAATAAAAGGAGAGTATACCTTCAATGTGCTTTCTTAAGATAAACTTGTCCTTTTATTTTTTTGTCTTTGTTCAAGTATACCAGAGGAAATTTGTTCTTGAGCGATACGATTTATGGCTTCGCTTAATAAAGAAGCAACTGATAAAATTTCAATTTTTGGTGCTTGAAGAATCGCTGGTAAAGGTTGGATTGTGTCTGAAATTGTCAAACGTCTTAAGGCTGAGTGGGTAATTTTTTCGAGAGCATCACCTGATAAGACACCATGAGAAACATAGGCATCCACTGATTTAGCACCTGCTGCCATGAGCATTTGTGCCGCCTGACAGATGGTTCCGGCTGAATCTACCATATCATCAATGAGGATGCAGGAACGTCCTCCAACATCTCCGATGAGATTAAGAGCCGATACGTGCCCAGGCCCTGTACGCCTTTTATGAATAATAGCCAAATCTGTATCTTTTAAGCCGTCAGCCACAATGCGCGCTCTGACCACCCCCCCTATATCAGGGGAAACAATGACAATGGGTTCTTTGATATATCGTGTCTGGATTTGCTCACAAAATAAGGGAGCTAACGTTAAATTATCCGTGGGAATATCAAAAAAACCCTGAATTTGACTTGAATGCCAATCAATCGTTAAAACGCGATTTGCACCTGCTACAGTGAGGAGATTAGCCACCAACTTTGCAGAAATTGGCCCATTAGGAGACGTTCTTTTATCCTGGCGTGCGTATCCATAGTAAGGGATAACAGCCGTAATAGTACGCGCATCCCCCCTTTTTAAGGCGTCAATTGTGACGAGCATCTCCATTAAATTATCATTTGTAGGATTTGAGGTGGATTGAATGACAAAAATATCTTGCCCGCGGATACTTTCTTGAATCTCAACAGATACTTCCTGATCTGCATACCGTCTAATAGAAGCTTGCATTAAGGGAAGTCCTAGATGAGCAGCAATAGCCTCCCCCAAAGGATAATTGCCATTACAAGATAAAATTTTCATTTTGACCTATCCATTATTTATGCCTATTCCTGACAACTGGCACCCAAATTGGGCCTCCCCTAAGATGGTTTTACGTCGGCAACTGAAAAACCTTTGAGGGTCATCATACGTGTTTGCTGGTGAGGATTCAATATTAAGCACACCACATTGGCGCAAGCGATATATAACATAGCCGGGTAAATCAAATTGCCAATGATGGGGACGCCTACCCTCCTTGAAAAATGAAGGAACATCTTTCAGTCTGTCGTAAAATTCTTGTGATACCTCATAGGAATCTTGCCAAATACAGGGGCCCAAAGCCGCAACGATTTCTTTGGCACCCTGCTTTTTCATGGCGTAAACGGCTTCTTCAAGAACGCCCTCCACCGCTCCTTTCCACCCGGCGTGCACCGCTCCAACCACATCTCCTTCTGGGGACGATAACAAGACCGGAACGCAATCTGCTGTTATAACAGAAATGAACAAGCCCGGTGTCGTCGTAATCAGTGCATCGCCCTCTGGCAAATCTTCTTCAAAGGGCATATCAATAACGAGAACTCGAGTAGAATGTACTTGCCTTACAGTCACCAATCGTTCAGGTGCAAATTTAAGGGCTTGTGCAATACGGATTCGATTCTCATGCACATGCTCAGGATTATCCCCTTTCTCTTGGGCAACATTGAGGGTTGCAAAGTCTCCTTCGCTTACGCCCCCTTCACGCGTGAAAAATCCATGACGTATATGAGGTACATCAGACAAAAGATGAGATGTAAAATAAGGTAACAAGTAAATTTCTCCAATAAAGCATTCTTATTCTTTATAGCTTATAATAGATAGAGGAGATAGAAATTCTTAAAAATTGAAGGTTCTAATGGTAATTAATGCCTTCGAATCTCTTCGTTATATTTCTATTTATCATTTACTTTACATGATCGGCCGCATTAAAAATACCAACCGGTATAGGCCTGATCCCTGCGTTCCCAACTAATTCACCATCATGGTTTATTGATGCCATACCAAGTGGCTCAGTATGGAGGACATCTTTAACATAGTTTAGAGCTTGTGGCAGGCCTTTCTCACCAAAGAATTGGCTTCGTCCACCCCAAATATTTCCAAGATCGTCATTGGTTAAATATTTAATAGTCATTGGCTTTTTCTCCTTTCAGATATCATAAAAAATAAACATAGCTATTCAAATCATAAATATATTTTATTTTTTATATTTAAAGGTGGTAGAGGAAGGGCTTTCTTAGCCGGAATACCCATTTTAAGGGAATAGTTGTTTGACTCGCGAGGAAATATCTTCCAAATAAAGATAAATAACTGGAGTAATATAAAGAGTGAGCAATTGGGAAGTTAACAGACCCCCGATCACAGTTATACCCAATGGTTGACGTAATTCGGCCCCTGCTCCTACCCCTAGGGCAATGGGTAAAGTTGCAAAAAGGGCTGCTAGAGTGGTCATCATAATGGGTCGAAATCTTAAGAGACACGCTTGGTAAATGGCTTCTTCAGCAGGCTTTCCTTCTTCACGAGCTTGAATGGCAAAATCCACCATCATAATGGCATTCTTTTTAACAATGCCTATCAACATGATGATCCCAATAATCGCAATCAGATTAAGATCCCGTCCCAAAACCATAAGAATAAAGATAGCACCAACACCCGCCGAAGGAAGTCCCGATAAAATTGTAATAGGGTGAATAAAACTCTCATACAACATCCCTAAAATAACATAAATAACAACAATGGAGAGGAGCAGAAGGATGATCATTCCTTTCAATGATTTTGTAAACTCCTGTGCAGCCCCTTGAAATTGAGCGATGATGGTCTCAGGCATGCCCATTTCAGATTGCGTCTTTTCAATTGCACTTACAACACTCCCTAATGCTATCCCGGGATTCAAGTTAAATGAGATTGTTGCAGAGGGGAGCTGACCTTGGTGATTAATAGAGAGTGGAGCACTTTTGCGTGTAATTTTTGCAAAGGATGTTAATTCAACCATTTGTCCCTTTTTAGTCGAAACATAAATATCTTCCAGGTTTTCGATTGTTTTTTGGTATGATTTATCGACCTCAAGGATCACACGATAATCATTGGTTTGAGTATAAAGAGACGAAACTTGGGCACTGCCATACGCATTATATAAAGCTGTTCTAATTTCATCAAAAGTAATTCCTAAGCTCTGAGCCTTGTCATGATCCACATCGATTAATGCCTGCAGACTATTAAGTTGAATATCTGTTGACACATCAACTGCACCGGGAATTTTTGATATTTTCTCAGCAAGTTCTCCACCCCATTTTTGCAATTCAGACCAACTTGGACTCTGAAGCGTGTATTGATAGAAAGCCTTTGAAAGTCGCCCGCCAATAGAAATATTTTGAACGGGCTGCATATAGACGTTCATTCCTTCCACGTTTGAGAGTTTTTCTCTTAATCGTGCAACAATGTCTAAAACAGAAGGGCGAGTATTTTGTGGCTTTAATGCGAAAAATATGCGTCCATTGTTGAGAGGAGATCTTCCTCCCCCAATACCCGAAAAGCATGTAAGCACATCTGGATCATCTTGAACAATGCGAGCAACTTCAAGTTGCTTTTCGAGCATTGCTTCATAGGAAATATCTTGCACCGCCTCCGTTTGAGAAAAAACAAATCCACTATCCTCTAAAGGAAATAATCCTTTTGGTATGGAGGTATATAAAATTACTGAGGCAAAAAGAGTCCCGATCGTTAACCACAACATAGATTTACGATATTTTAATGCCGCCCTTAATGTACGACTATAAAAGGAATGCAGATGGACAAAAGCCATATTGAGGGTTTGCATAAATCCTTTTGAGTTCTCTAAATGATGTTGAGATTTCAAAAAATAACGACACATCATTGGAGTCAGAGTAAGAGATATTAATCCTGAAAAAATTATTGCCATCGTAATTGTGACGGCAAATTCACGAAACAAGCGGCCAACAATACCACCCATAAAAAGAACTGGAATAAAAACTGCAACCAAGGACGCCGTCATAGAAATAATTGTAAAACGAATTTCTTTCGCTCCATCTATTGCTGCCTGAAAAGGCGTTTTGCCCATCTCCAAATGACGTACAATATTTTCGAGCATAACAATCGCATCATCGACGATAAAACCAACGGATAATGTTATCGCTAAGAGCGAGACATTATTAATGCTAAACCCCATAAGCGCCATGCCGCCATAGGTGGCAATAATTGAGAGTGGTATTGCCACTGCAGGTATAACGGTGGCTCGTACTTTCCGTAGGAATATGAAGATAACTAATATAACTAAAAGGACGGCAAGCTTAAACGTAAACAATACATCTTCTACTGAATTTTTAATCGATACCGAACGATCAAACAGAGGTGTTAATTCTATACTTGGAGGAACTTGACTACGAAATACAGGCATCAATGCTTTAATACGATCAACTACCTCAACTGTATTCGAGCCCGGCTGGCGCTGAATTGCGAGTACGATCGATTTTTTGCCATTTAAATATCCAATGGAGCGATCATCTTCAACAGAATCTTCTACTTTTGCAATATCTTCTAAATGAATGGCCGAATTGTTTTTATAACTCACGACAATCGTTTTAAATTCATCTGCCTTTTTTGGCTGACCTGCAATTTCAATGGTCATAAGTTGTTTTGTTCCACTGATAACCCCTCCGGGAGTAATAGATGTTGCAGCGGCTAAAGATTTTGCAATTTCATCAAAACTAAGGCCACGTGCAGCAAGAGACTCTGGGTTAACTTGCACTCTTACAGCATATTTTTGTGCTCCATAAATAAGAACTTGAGCAACACCTTCAATAGTTGAAATACGCTGGCCTAAAATTGTATCTGCATATTCATTGATCTCCGACATCAGCAATAAATCTGAAGAAAGACCTATAAAAAACACTGGTTGATCTGCAGGGTTAACTTTTTGATATGTTGGAGGGGTCGGTAACTGTCGAGGGAGCTTTGGTAAGGTCGCAGAAATTGCAGATTGAACATCCAAAGCCGCACCATCAAGGCTGCGATCCAACTCAAATTGAAGAGTAATTTGTGTTGAACCTAAATAACTGGTCGAAGTAATGGAAGTGATACCCGCAATGGTTGAAAATTGCCGTTCTAGAGGCGTTGCTACTGACGAAGCCATAATTTGAGGGCTTGCGCCTGGAAGATTTGCTGAGACCTGTATTGTGGGGAAATCCACATTTGGCAAGGCACTTACTGCTAATTGTTGATAACCTGAAAATCCGCCTATCACTAATGACAGCATAAGTAACACTGTAAAGACAGGTCGACGAATACAAAATTCTGACAGCGTCATGAAATCTACTTCGCCCCCTACTGATGTATCTTTACAGGTAGATTGTCCTTAAGAGAAAGAAAGCCATCTGTTACAACAAGGTCCCCTTCTTTAATATCCCCTTCCACGACAGCCAAATCATAGTGATTTTGAATAACAGTAACAGGCTTCATTACTGCCATCCCATCCCTGACCACAAAAATATAAGGAGTTTTCTGTCCAGATCTTACGCTTACAATTGGAACTGTCAAAACCTGGTTTTCCACTCCTAAAATGAGAACAATTTCAACAAACATTCCTGGCCAAAGCTGGTCGTTTTTATTTTCAAATGTTGCCTGCACCGAAAGGGTACGTGTCTCCTCATCAATCATATTTTCTTTATACAAAACTTTACCTTTTTCGATGATTTTACCAGAAGAATCCTTTGCAATTGCAGGCACATCCCCTTTTTTCATGGCAGCACGAATAGCTTGGTAGTAGCGTTGTGGAACAGGCGCCTTAACGCCTATGGGACTCATGTGATTAATTATAACCAAAGGCAATGTGTCATTAGCCTTAACAGTATTTCCCAACGTGACGTTTATTGTCCCCACGCGTCCTGAAATTGGTGCTTTAATCACTGTGAAATCTAGCTGGGTTTTTATATTTTCTATTTGAGCTTCAGTGGAATCAATATTTGCTAAAGCCGTCTCATAGGTTGACTTTGAAGCATCAAAGGTAGCTTGACTTGAATAACCACTTGTCGATAATTTTTTATCGCGTTGCAATTGTCGTGTTGCGCGATCCAACTCTGCTTTGTATCGACCTAGATCAGCAGTAAGTTGACGAAGTTGAGCCTTTAAGACACGATCATCAAGAACAAAAAGAGTATCTCCTACTTGAACATTTTCTCCGTTTTGAAATCCCACATGCATAATTTGAGAATCAATGCGAGATTTAATAGCCACCATTTCAAAAGGACGAACCGTTCCCAAAATATTCAAGGTATTTTCCACATTCTGGCGCGTAATAGATGCTACTTTAACGGGGATCTCTTTGGTAATTATTTTTTCTGGACCTTTATTGTTACATCCATAAAGTGTAGCAGAAAAAAGAAGCAAGACAATGAGGCTTCTATGAAGAAGATCAAGTGGCTCCTTTTGATATTGTTGTTGAAATTCCTTCCATAAAGACTGGAATGAATCATATAATTTATTTATCCAAAGCATTTATTCCCCCTTAGTTTATAGACTAAAGAGAAAAGATTAACTGAAAATTAATATGGTCATGATTCTCATATTACGATGGAAAAATATTATCTTTTGCATAGTAATGTTTATAAATGCTAATGTTTTTGCAAATAGTTTAATATAGATAAAATTAAGATGAGTATTACAGAAAAAGATTTTCGGAAAGCCATGGGCCACTTCGCAACAGGCGTGGCCATTATAACAACTCAATACCAAGGTAAGCCTATTGGCGTAACAATAAACACCTTAACGTCAGTATCACTTGATCCTCCTTTGGTTTTATTTTGTCTTGGTAAAAAGCGCGTAGTTTTTCCTGCTTTTTCTGAGTGTACACACCTTGCTATTCACATATTATCAGCTACTCAAGAACCTTTATGCCGCTCTTTTGCTCAACCCCTTGATAATCATTGGGACAATTTAAATCACACTATGAGCGAATCCGGATGCCCCCTTATACCAAATACCCTTGGTATTCTTCTTTGTAAGCGTTCTCATACCTATGAGGGTGGTGATCACCTCATTTTTCTCAATCACATTGAGGATTTTCTCTCAGAAAGTGATGAAACAGAAAACAAACCCCTCATCTATTTTAAGGGCGCTTTTTCTTAAAGGATATTTCATCTCATATCCAAGATAATCCTTTAAGATTTTTGCCATGGATTCAGCAGCTTTTCTATTTTCCATCTAGACATCTCCTTCAAGATTTTTTATATCTGAGAGACTTGATCAGTAAACCATGCCCAGATAGCTCAGTTGGTAGAGCAAGGGACTGAAAATCCCTGTGTCGCTGGTTCGATTCCGGCTCTGGGCACCACTTGTCCTCTCTTCTAGATTTACCTTAAATTTTATGGTATTTATTAATTACCTTGAGAATTTCTTTAAGAAGTGATTATTATATGGATCACTGTAAAAACAACGGGGGTACAGAAAAATAATGTCCCTAGAACCGAGTATGGTTGTAGAATTACAGCACAAATTAGATAAATTAAAAAAAGAAGATCGTCAGCTAGCCGATGAGGTGGCGCACCTGTCTCTCGAACCCCTTACAAATGATGTACAAATTCACCGCCTAAAAAAACGACGCCTTCTTATAAAAGATCAAATTCAAAAAATTGACGCTCTTCTCTTACCCGATATTATTGCCTAAAAAATGTTATTTCATGGATGCTATAGGCTGCTGACGCAAAATGTTTAGTGCTTCTTGAATGTTTAGTTGATTATAATATTTCTCTGGATCACTGAAAAGGTGCTGTCTTAAAACAGGCCTAACAATACAATTTTCAAGATGCTCCGGCTGCATTTCTCTTAAGGTATCTTTCAACGTCTTTAAGAGAAACTTGTAACGTTCACATCTTTCTTTAGAAATTTCAAGATAATCACAATAAGCCATCGCATCAAGACTTTTTCTCTCTCCAGATGAAGTCGCTACCTGAAAAGAAAATGGAGCATCTAGGCTCGCAATAAAAGCATACATTTCCATATTATTGTTTTCTGGAATAGGAAGTGGATAAGAAGGTTTACGCCCTGTCAAAACAAGTACCTTTGCTAACGTTTCTACAGGAAGTTTAGGAGAATGTGCTAAGAGGAAAGCTGCTGCTGCTGTAACACAAGTTGCAGCATAAGAGGCGCCGTGTATAAACGGTGTTTCTTTGTTTAAAATATGTCCTCGATAAAATCCTTTAAGTGCGAAACCAGGTGCTGTAATATAATGAGGCATCAATTCAACATCCTCGTGCCTTAAATATTGGCTTACAGGACCAAGTATATTATCGCCAAAATAGGAACCTGCTGCACACAGCAGTAGGGCCCCTTCTTTCATAGATTTGGCTTCTTCAAAGAGAAAAGCTTCAGGTGCAAGAGCAACAGGCTCATCATTGTTTTTTAAACTCCGGATGAGAAGCTTCCCCCTTTCCATCAGCTGACGAAAGCAGCGTCTTGCTACAAGGTTATCTTTCCCTCCACCTCTAATAATGCCGTGTGTTTCTCCTGCCGACAGATTAACAATTTTTACCTCCTGGTCCTCTGCAAGGGAGCTTAGATCATCTGGATGGTAGAGTTTAACACGCGCATCGGGAACTAAGGTTAGAAGCAAGTTTAATACTGTGGATCCATGTTGCAAACATTCTTGATATTTTTCTTCATCTCCTCTTTCATTCTCCGTTACTAACCTTTCTCTACAAATTTGTAGCTCATCGAGCGCCTGAGCCTCTAATTCATGTCTGCGAGTCAACGATGTGTCATCCGAGCACCCTAGAAATGCAATATTATGTTCAGGACTTACAAACGAAGTACAATAAGATTTCTTTTCAAAACGCCATTCAGCAATTGCCTGCAAAAAAGCTTGAAGATCTGATGATTTAACCTCTGGAACTTGAAAGGATAGTCCTTCGAATGTTGAAAATGAATTTATCCATACCAATTGAACGGGTTGTTCAAAATACAGGTGCGTTGATCTATTTCGTTGCATAGGTGAACTATTAAATGTTGGTGATTGATAAACAACTTGTGATTGATGCTTTCTCACTTCACTCGCATGACAACCATATTCTACTAATGCAACTGTAACTGGGGCAGCCTTTCCATCAGTAAGAGGTAATCTGATGAAATCTTTTAGGGATTGTATCCCATCTGCCGCCTCTGCTCCAAGGACCTCCTGGCATAAAAGAATGACTATGCAAAATAAATATTTTATATAAATCATGGCACTTCCTCCTACAGGCTAAAAATGCCTTTGAGAACTCTTCTATCATCTACCTCCCCGTAATAAGTGTCAAGTTTTGCCCATTAAATCTTTCATTGTCCTTGACGTTTAGCCATATTTAGCTGATAGTATGGTGGAATTAATTGCATAGAAAAGGGAGAAAAAATTATGTCTTTGAAAGGAACCAAAACGGAAAAAAATCTTAAAGATGCCTTTGCCGGAGAATCCCAGGCTAACCGCCGTTATCTCTATTTCGCACAAAAAGCAGATATTGAGGGCTATAACGATGTTGCAACTGTTTTTCGTTCAACAGCGGAAGGTGAAACGGGTCATGCTCATGGACACCTGGAATTCTTAGAATCAGTAGGAGATCCAGCAACCGGGTTGCCAATGGGAGAAACATCCTTAAATTTGAAAGCCGCCATTGCAGGTGAAACACACGAATATACAGACATGTACCCAGGCATGGCACGTACTGCACGTGAAGAAGGATTTAATGAAATCGCAGATTGGTTTGAGACTTTAAGTAAAGCTGAGCGCTCCCATGCTGGTCGTTTTCAAAGAGCTTTGGAAACATTGAGCTAATGATGTACTAGGGGACTACAAACAATGCGTCATCCCATTGATTGGGCTCACCCTGATTATTTAAATGCAGAAAAACTTGATGAGGAAATGCGGCGGGTCTTTGACGTCTGTCATGGATGTCGCCGCTGCTTTAATTTATGCGATTCTTTTCCGCGTCTATTTGATCTTATTGATGACGCGCCCTCTGGCGAACTTGATACAGTTAAAAGTGAAAATTTTGCCTCAGTTGTTGAGGCCTGCACCTTGTGCGATTTGTGTTATATGTCCAAGTGTCCTTATGTTCCTCCCCATGAATTTAACATTGATTTTCCACATTTGATGCTACGCTATCGTGCCTTGGAACACTCAAAAGGAAAAGTCTCATTAACAAACAAAATGTTGGCAAAAACAGACATCACCGCTAAGGTTGCGTCAATAGTTGCTCCTCTGGCAAATTGGGCAACAAAGGAAAACAATTTCCTCACCCGACCTTTACTCGAAAAAAGCATGGGAATTCACCCAAAGGCAGCCTTGCCTCAATATCATTCAGCAACTTTAGTACGTCAAACGCACCAGCCATTATCTCCTAATCCTGAAGCACCCGCCTATGGTCGGAAGGCTGTTCTGTATGCAACCTGCTATGGAAATTATAATGATCCTGGAATAGGGTTAGCCACCCGGAAGGTACTTGCTCATAATGGTGTGGAGGTAGAAGTAGCTTATCCACGTTGTTGCGGCATGCCTTTGCTTGAACAGGGAAACCTTGCAGCCGTGGCTGAAGCAGCACGAGATGTTGCCACACAGTTACGTGCCTGGATAGATAAAGGATTCGATGTTATTGCCCTGGTTCCTTCTTGTGCCCTCATGTTGAAATCAGAATGGCCTTTGATTATGCCCGAAGATGAAAACGTCCAACTTTTAAGCCAACACACGCACGACATTAGTGAATATTTGACTAATCTTGCAAAATCCCCAGGCATTATCAAAGGTTTGAAACCTCTAAGCGAAGGTGTAACTCTCCATATAGCATGCCATGCACGTGCTCAAAACATCGGTCAAAGAGCAGCAGAATTACTTCGTTTAATTCCTGATATTGATTTACAAGTTATCGAAAGGTGTTCTGGGCACGGCGGTGCTTGGGGTGTTAAAGTTGGGAACTTTGATGTTGCTCTTAAAGTGGGGAAACCCGTTGCAGAACAGGCCTTAAAAAATCAAAATCGCCTTGTTTTATCAGAATGTCCGTTGGCAGGAACACACATTCGTCAAGGAATGGAGAAGGTAGGCGAAACTACAAATGTAAGCACCCCACATCCCATTGAAATCTTTGCCCAAGCCTATGGTTTGTAATGAAAGAAACTGATTGATGAAAACTCACTTTACCAAAGAAGATTTTCTTCACCTTGAAGACTTCACAAAAATTCGCGCCCAAAAGCGCCAAGAGATCTTAAAGATAAAGGAAGCCAGACGTGTTCCTTTAGGACCCGATGCGACACTTTTCTTTGAAAACGCGGATACACTTTGGTGGCAAATTCAAGAAATGCTTTATATTGAAAAGGGAGGAGATGCTCAAATCGAAGATGAATTATTAGCCTACAATTCCCTTTTACCTCAAGGTCAAGAATTGGTTGCAACTTTTATGATTGAAATTGACGACCCCCTTCGCCGAGCTAAAGTTCTTAACATATTGGGAGGCGTTGAACATCATTTGTTTCTTCGTTTTGGTGGTCACATCATAAATGCTCAACCTGAGGAAGACCCAAATCGAACAACAGAATCAGGAAAAACTTCAGCTGTACATTTCGTACATTGGCCCTTTACAAAAGAGCAAATTAATGTTTTTTCCCAGCCATCCCAAGATATTATTATTGAGATAAAACATCCGCAATTCTCTTATAAAACACTTGTTTCAGAATCTGTAAGAAGCTCACTACAAAATGATTTTTCAACATGAATAAAAGAAATGTTCGAACAAGACATTAAAACGTCGTGAATGTATGAGGATCCCTAATCCGTTCTTTGCCTTTTTAAAGCGGGTTCACTTGCTTTCCCTGTTCTTCTTAATTTAGCTTCTATCGCACTAGCAGCCTTACCCAAAATCTTATACATTTCAGATAACTCTTCATTACTTTCCTCAACTGAAAGCATGGGCATTCTTGTTCTCAATTTTTGTGGTGGACAACCAATTTCATGGGCTATTTGTATAATATATTCTTGAGAATTTTTACTTGTTAAAAGAATACCTTTTCTATTGAATTCTTCTACCCTCTCTTTTATTGTCTTAACCTGATCAGGTGTTAAATGAGTGTCATGCTTCTCTTCTTTTGGCTTTAAGCGGTGTGTTCTAGCTGCAATTCGCTTAGCTGCTTTTGAAAGATTACTATAAACCGTTTTTATTTCCTGATTCTTTGTTTCTGCTTGAAATTTTTTAAATGCACTTCTCATATTTGCGGGTAAGCGACCCACTTTTTCAGCTATCACCTTAGCGTAATTATCCCAATCTTCTGGCAAAGCTTCTTGACTCACAACAAGTAATTCTTTTGCCTCCTTTTCTATTATTTTGAGTTGGACCTCATTAAGTTTTTTATGTTTGGGTCCTTTTTCTTCTAAATTTTGATTTTTCAGGATTTCCTCACTGTACTCCTCTTGCACTTCCTGCAGACTCTCTTCAGATTCTTTCTCTATTACCCGACCTATAAAAATAGGATCTGTTTCTTCTATCATTTCATCCCTTTTACGCTTGTTATTAGCTGAGACAGGGATGTCTTTTCTTAAATTCATCGTAATAATGATTGAGTTTTTTACTGCTGGTTTATTTATATATTCAATAATCTTTACATGAGCAGGTGCTTGCTCTTGAGGCGCTATTTCGATATCCATCGAATCTGACAAAGGAACTGGTGACTCATCCAACGAAGATTCTTTTGACTCATGTCTTTTATGAAAGCTAGGCTTATACTCGAATTAAAATTCAGCTCCTAGCAAAGTTGAGGTTAATAATGCCCCGCAATTTACCAATAAGCAACTTAATGAATATATAAATTTTTTTATTTTTAAAATTTTCTGATCTGAACTATTTTACGAGAATCTAAACTAAATATATCAACATAATTAACATATAATAATGCATTTCTCAATTTTCAAGAAAACAAAAAAACAATAAGGATGTAAATTAAAAATGTAGTTTACAAATTATTCAAATATAAATAACTTCTTGCATTTTCCTTAAATGTAATTTGAGCAACAAAAGAGTAACACCATATAAGGATTAAAACACGTATTTTCCAAAAATGTACACGTGTTATTGATTCCTTTACCTTTGAGCGTTAAAATTGGAAATGGTAGGATACTCTTTCGTATCATTTTTACCAATAATACAGCCCATCTGCTGTCGAATAAGAGTTTAAAGGGAAGTAAAATGACCATGGTGGCACCCAAGACCCAACATGTTGCTCGCTTGAGCTACCAAGACAAAACCATTGATCTTCCCGTTTATTTTGGAACAGACGGCCCTGGAGTCCTTGATCTCCAAGAACTACATAAGAAAACAGGTCTTTTTACGTTTGATCCTGGATTCATGTCTACGGCCAGCTGCAAGTCAGAGATTACCTTTATTGATGGTGAGAAAGGAATTCTGCTTTACCGCGGATATCCCATAGAACAATTGGCTGAAAAAAGCGACTTTATGGAGGTTGCTTACCTCCTTCTCTACGGAGATCTCCCTTCTAAAAAGCAAAAAGACGACTTTGTTCTCTCCATTAACAAGCACACCCTTGTTCATGAGCAAGTTATTTCTTTTTACAGAGGATTCCGGCGCGATGCACACCCAATGGCCGTTATGGTGGGTGTTGTCGGAGCCTTGTCCTCCTTTTATCACGACAGCTTAGATATCCAGGACCCGGCACAACGCCATATTGCTGCCTTACGCCTTATTGCAAAAATGCCAACGTTGGCTGCTATGGCTTACAAATATTCCATTGGCCAACCATTTGTGTACCCTCAGAATCATCTTTCTTATGCACAGAATATGATTTATATGATGTTTTCAACGCCAACAGCTCCTTATGAAATTAATCCTATTTGGGCCAAGGCGTTGGATCGCATTCTTATTCTTCATGCAGATCATGAGCAAAATGCCTCTACCTCAACCATTCGTCTTGCAGGCTCAAGCGGAGCAAACCCTTTTGCTTGTATTGCAGCAGGAATCGCGGCCCTATGGGGACCTGCACATGGCGGCGCAAATGAAGCAGTTTTGGGCATGCTTGAAGAAATCGGAAGCATTGATCGTATCCCTGAATTTATTCAAAGAGCCAAAGATAAAAATGATCCTTTCCGCTTGATGGGATTTGGACACCGCGTTTATAAAAGTTATGACCCGCGTGCAACTGTCTTGCGTCAGTCCTGCCATGAAATTCTCGAAGAACTTGGTATTAAGGATAATCCTATCCTTCAACTTGCCCTTGAGCTTGAGCGCGTTGCGCTTGCAGATGAGTACTTCATTGAAAAGAAGCTTTATCCAAACGTAGATTTTTATTCCGGCATCATTTTTAAAGCCATGAACATTCCTGTTTCCATGTTTACTGTCTTATTTGCAGTCGCAAGAACTGTGGGATGGATTTCTCAATGGAAGGAAATGATTGCAGATCCTATGCAAAAAATAGGCCGTCCCCGTCAGTTATATGTTGGTAAACCTTATAGGGATTATATCCCCATTGATAAACGTCAGGAGGAAAATTAATGAGTGATGTGAACACAACGCCCCATGTTTCAGGATCGAGGAATGAAAGAACGATGTCAGATCCAACAAGGGGAATGATTTTTCAAATTATTCAATCTTCTGCCAATGATAATCTTATGCCTGCCATGAAGTGGTTTACCTGGCTTATTTCCTGGACCATCGTTGTTGGGGGAGCACTCGCCTACGCGATTTTTTAACGAGCGCACGCAAACCATCGGAATAATCTTTAAAATGCTATGAAGATAAAACGGCATCAAAAGATGCCGTTTTGTTTAAAATATAATTCTTAAAAAATATTTCCCTACCATCCTTTTTTAAAAACTTTCCTAATATTTTGCCCCGCCTTTTCCAGGTCTTTTCCGGCTTTCTGACCAAACCCTTCCAATCGCTTAGCTTGTACTTGAACATCTACCTGCGCCTTTGCAAGAAAACCCTCTAGTCTTTCGAGGAGAATGTCATAATGAGGTCTCTCTGGTTCTGAAGTGGATGGGCTCGGTACTGGAGCAACCGCTGCTTGAGGGGATTGAGGCTCTGGTACAATGAAACTTAAAATTAAAAAACGCTGATTCTCTTGATCACTAATAATGCGCGAAACTTTAGATGGTGGAACATCAGGGCCATCACCAGTGTTAGCTTCTGTAATAGGATATTGGACTGAGCCATTGGCAATACTTTCAATAAAAGAAACAATTTGACCTGATTTGGTGCCTTGTGGAAAAAGACCTATAAGAAGATTTTTATTTTCTGGATTTTCTGCTCTTAAAACAGTTCTTTGTTTTTCTGAGTCAGTTTTAAGATTTAAACCAAATTTTTCATCTGCCACTTCATGTAAAAATTCACGAAGAGCGCTTGTCCTCGGTGTTAAAGGGGCTTGTTCTGCTAAAGGAGCATCTGCTCCAGAAGCTGATAACAAACCAAAAAAAGTAACAGCCGATATTTTTAAAAATAGCCTCATGATTCATGTTCCTTTTGTTATATTTTTTTGCGTAATAGACAGTTTTCTTTATAGCATAAATTCTGTAAGTTTTGAATCGATTTATATGGTTTTGAGAAAGCCTATTTTTTTAAAAATATCCCTCTTTTATTCCTCATCTTCTTGCCCATGCATATTTTTACGTCCGCGTTTTATGTCACTGCGATGGGCCTTAGAGGCAAGGCGTGTCCGCCGAGAAGCTGCTGTGGGTTTTGTCGCGATGCGCCTTTTCGAAGGAATGGTTGCTCGTAAAATTAATTCTGCAAGACGACGGCGCGCTTCCTTGCGATTTTGATCTTGTGTGCGAAAGCGCTGCGCCGTAATAAGAAGAACACCTTCTTTAGTAAGCCGACTCCCCGCAAGAGCCACCAAACACCGTTTCACTTCTTCCGGCAAAGAGGGTGAGTTTATGACATCAAAACGAATTTGCACGGCTGTTGAAACTTTATTGACATTTTGTCCACCGGGACCACTGGCACGCACAAAAGACTCATGAATCTCCCTTTCGTCAATAAGAAGCGACTGAGTGATTTGCATAATATTAAGCCCTCTGGTTCTTCTCTAAATTCAAGTCTATGATAAATTTATTAACAACAAAATAGCACGGATAAAAAATGGAATCTTTAATGCAAACAACACCCTTCTTTTGGGTTGTCTTTAACGCCCTTATTTTGGTTATGCTGTGGTTGGATTTAAAAGTCTTTCACAAGGAGGCTCATGAAGTTGCCCCGCGTGAAGCTTTAAAATGGTCTGTAGTCTGGGTTGTTATTTCGCTCGGATTTGCCCTTGGGCTTTATGCCTTTACAGGTGCTCCCAAGAGTGTCGAATTTTTAACTGGATACATTGTTGAAAAGTCTTTGAGCATTGACAATATTTTTGTATTCTCCCTCATTTTTCGAAAACTCTCCATTCCCTTAAAATATCAACATCGTGTGCTTTTTTGGGGAATTTTTGGCGCTCTTGCTTTACGTGGTCTCATGATTTGGTTTGGGATTGCTCTTATTTCATATTTCCATCCCATCATTTATATATTGGGTGCCTTCTTAATTTTCACAGGCATTAAAACTCTTCTGATGAAGGAAAAACCTCTCGACCTAGAAAAACATCCCCTTATTGTTTTTATAAGACGTTATGTGCCTTTAACCCCTAAACTCGACGGACAAAATTTATGGAGTCGCACGACGCATAAACCAGCCCGATGGAAAGCAACGCCCCTCTTTTTGGCATTAGTTCTTGTTGAATGCTCGGATGTTATTTTTGCCATTGACTCTATTCCTGCAATATTTGCTATAACGCTGGATCCTTTCATCGTCTACACCTCAAATGTTTTTGCAATATTAGGCTTGAGGTCTCTTTATTTCCTATTGGCAGATGCAATTGAAAAATTTTACTATCTAAAACCAGGAGTTGCATTGATTTTATGCTTTGTTGGATTAAAAATGATTGTAGTTGATTTCTGCAAAATTCCAACAAACTTTTCCTTATTTGTTATCTTATTGATTCTAGGAGGGAGCATGGCTCTCTCTTACTTTTATAGGGGTACTGAATGCCACAAATAGGCTCACTTCTTATTATTTTTGGAACTTTTGTTTGGTGTGGTTCCTTTAGCTATTTAAGCACCCATGCAACGTCCGTTTTAGAATGGTTATGTCTCGTTTCTCTCGGTCTTGTAACTGTTGCAACTCTCGCTTATTGGATTTATGCCAATAAACATCAGAGCATTCACAAGCACAAACTGAAGTTAATTCATGCAGGGATCTCGACTTTAACCCCCGCCATTGAAGAAGCTATTTTTGATGAATCTGGGAAAACTATTTGGACGACGCATCCCAACACATACCCAAATCAAGAGGAATTTTTAAGAAAAATTTTACAGCGCCTTTCTGCCACTTCAGAAATTGCTCAACTCAAAGCTATGATTGAAGAACGTCGGCGAGGAGAAATTTTAGTAACAGGTGGGTCAGGCTCTGACCAAAAATGGTGGCTTATTGCAACTGCACCTCTCGACCTGGGAGGATACTTTGGACGCAAGGGGCTCATGGTAGCTCTGAGGGATATTACCTCCCACTTTTCAAATCATACACAATTAAAAAATACCTGCTCACTCCTTGAATCCTTTATAGATAAGGCCCCCATTGCCCTTGTATACACGAACACAAGCGGCATTATTACCGGAGCCAATACAACATTTTGTCGGTGGCTTGGTTTACCACGGGAGCAGCTTTTAGGAACCACTCTGGACGGATTTTTGGGCGATGAATGGAAACAAGGCAAGGCTATTATTCCTGTCCGCAGTCCTAATGCCATTCCTTTTAAAGTTCTGGCTTTAACATCCCCTAAATCACAACCCCTCCTTTTTTGTCGCGCGGATGGACTCTTTTCAATGGGTGCCAGCGGGGGTGTGTTTAAGCAAGCTTTTTCAGATGCAACTATTCCTGCTGTAATGATCAGTGAAGAGGGACAAATTATAGATTATAATCCCGCCTTTAGTATGATGGTTGGCGATGTCAAACCGCGCCAAGATTTTTTTGAAATGATTGACCCTGCCATTCGTTCAGAAACGACAACTAAGTTTCGCAGAGCCTTTGAGCGTGCTTTACCCCCCTCTCCTTTTGAAATTAGGTTTAATGAAGACAAAATCCATACAACAACCTATGTCTCTCATTTAATGCAAGAGGATGATTTGCCTGCTCTCATGCTTCAGTTCCTTGACATTTCAGAAAAAAAACGGTTGGAGCGTCAGTTTATTCAGTCGCAGAAAATGCAGGCTGTGGGACAACTGGCTGGAGGCATTGCGCACGATTTTAACAATCTTCTAACTGCCATGATTGGATATTGTGATTTACTGCTGCAGCGATACCTGCCAAACGATCCCGCTTATACTGACATAATGCAAATTAAGCAAAATGCAAATCGTGCTGCAAACCTTGTGCGTCAGCTGCTTGCTTTTTCCCGTCAACAAACTTTGCAGCCTAAAGTTGTCCATATTACAGATAATTTAGCCGACCTCTCAACTCTTCTGCGTCGTCTCATCGGAGCAGGAATTGACTTAAAAATGATTCATGGTCGAGATTTATGGCCTGTTAAGGTGGATGTCAGCCAGCTTGAGCAAGTCATCATCAATCTGGTCGTGAACGCGCGAGACGCCATTACGAATGGGGGGACGCTCACCATTCGCACAAGCAATTTCCAATGCTTAAAGCAACAACGCATGGGACATGATTTAGTCGCCAAAGGAGATTATGTCATGATTGAGGTAATTGATACAGGCCATGGCATTGATCCAGAACATTTAGAACATATTTTTGAGCCCTTCTTTTCTACAAAGGAAGTTGGAGAAGGAACGGGTCTTGGACTTTCCACAGTCTATGGAATTGTTAAGCAAACGGGTGGCTTTGTCCTCGTTGAGAGCACAATAAATGAAGGGACCAACTTTAAAATTCTTCTGCCGCGTTACGCAGGAGAAGAAGAAACGCATATCCCTCATATTGAAACTCCCTCCGGAGACCTAACCGGGGGTGGTACCATTTTGCTGGTTGAAGATGAAGATGCAGTTCGTATGTTTAGTGCCCGTGCTTTACGTGAAAAAGGCTATCGCGTTATTGAAGCAGATAGTGGGGAATCTGCCCTTAATATTTTAACTGATGGGGAACGGTTTGATCTCTTAGTAACAGACGTCGTTATGCCAAAAATGGATGGGCCAACTTTAAGCAAAAAAATACGTGATCTTTATCCTGAGACAAAAACTATCTTTATTTCTGGCTATACAGAAGATACATTTAGAAAGAATTTAGATCATAATACAAAAATTCATTTTCTTCCTAAGCCATTTACGCTAAAAGACCTAGCGTCTAAAGTTAAAGAAGTGCTAACACTAAATTAGGAAATAACAAAATAGAAGGAGAATAATCCATGTCCTATGATTCACCCCGCGGCGATAAAGGAAAAGCTCTAGATGCTGCCCTATCTCAAATTGAACGGGCATTTGGTAAGGGGTCAGTTATGCGTCTAGGTCAACGGGAAAATGCCGTTGAAGTTGAGGTTGTCTCCACAGGATCTTTAGGTCTGGATATTGCTCTGGGCATTGGCGGACTTCCAAAAGGACGTATCATTGAAGTGTATGGTCCTGAATCATCAGGAAAAACAACCCTTACTCTTCATGCAGTTGCAGAAGCACAAAAGAAGGGTGGCACGTGTGCTTTTATTGATGCTGAGCACGCTCTTGATCCTGCTTATGCAAAAAAATTAGGTGTCAACATTGATGAGCTTTTAATTTCTCAACCAGACACCGGAGAGCAAGCCCTCGAAATTGCTGACACCCTCGTCCGCAGTGGTGCCATTGACGTCCTTGTTATAGACAGCGTCGCTGCTCTTGTTCCAAAGGCTGAATTAGAAGGAGATATGGGAGATTCACACATGGGTCTTCAAGCACGTCTCATGAGCCAAGCCCTTAGAAAGCTTGCAGGATCCATTTCAAAAACAGGATGTATGGTTATCTTTATTAACCAAATTCGCCAAAAAATTGGAATTATGTTTGGAAATCCAGAAACAACAACTGGCGGAAATGC
>VGEY01000013.1 GCA_016869075.1 Alphaproteobacteria bacterium | reverse complement strand
TCCCACCATTCATGAAAAAGTTATCACAGAAAAATTTCCTGTGCGCCCCAAACAAAAGGGCAAGGCAAAAACAAAAGTAAGTTCGCAAGCCTCTTTACATGAAGATAGCCAAAATGGCTCCAATATTGTTGTGTTGGATGCATTCCGAAAAAAATAATCTTTTAGAGCACACTCAAAAAACAATAGAGAAAATTTGTTTGTCAGTAGGACGAACACCTGACTCTGTTTCTATTTTAGCAGTCAGCAAAAATAAACCTATTGAAAATATCTTACCACTTATCGAGGCAGGACATCGATTGTTTGGCGAAAATCGAGTCCAAGAAGCCACCCAAAAATGGTTTTTTTTGCGCCAAAGTTATCCTAACGTGCGCCTTCATCTTATTGGTCCTTTGCAAAGAAATAAAATCAAGCAGGCACTTAGTTTATTTGATGTTATTGAAACAATCGATAGGCCACACCTTGTGCTTTCTATAGCAAAAGAGTGGCTTCAATTATCCCATAAAACAGAGAAGCTACTGATTCAGGTTAATACTGGACGCGAACCCCAAAAGAGCGGTGTACATGTTGAGGATCTTGCGAGCTTAGTAGACTTATGTAAGACCCATTGTTTACCTCTTACCGGGCTCATGTGCATACCACCGCTTAAAGAGAGTCCTGAACCTCATTTTCAGCTTTTATCTGAACTTGCACATCAACATGGCCTCCATGATCTCAGCATGGGAATGAGTAGGGATTACCCAACAGCTATTGCACATGGCGCTACCTGGATACGTCTTGGAAAAGCCCTTTGGCCTTAAAACAACCTCTTTGCTTGCAGCTTAAAGTTGTGCTACCACGAAGGTACCATAAGAGGGGCATAAAGATATGAATGCAAAATTCTCAGGATTTTCCCTAATAGAGATGGCTTTTGTGCTCATTATTATAGGTCTTGTCGCTGGCATGACCTTGCCAGCTTTGAAGGGAATGCTTGATTGGCAAAAAGCCACCATAACAACACAAAATCAAGAAAAGATCCTTTATGCTCTCGCCAGTTATGCACTTCAAAATAAAATTTTACCTTATGCAGCTTCACCTCATAGCTCTCGCGGCATCCAAGACACAGAAATGAAGCGCCGTCGAGGCATTATTCCTTACCACGACCTCGGGCTTCCAGAGGCTATTGCTAAGGATGGGTATCAGCGATGGTTTACTTATGTGGTAGATGATTACTATGCAGTCACCCCTCAATTGACCGCTCAGATACCAAGTAGTATATATCCAACCCCCCTACGGTTGTGTGAAAAGCATACCCATTTAAATTCCTTAAATATTAAAGGACTACAAACTAATGTTGCCTTGGTTCTAATAAGTCATGGACCGCAGGGCAGGGGAGCTTATCCAAATCCTTTGTCTGTACCTACACAAAGTTCAGATGAACATCAAAATGCAACATCTGAAAATGAAATTATTGACCGCCCCCTTAGCACAAATCCTAACAACCCTTTTTCCCATAAAGTCTTGTGGATAACATCAAAAAATCTTCTGGCCCTTTATGGCCATGCGCCTTGTCCCTCTCTGGTTGATGTGCCCCAACCTTCTAAAAATATTTTTCAGCCTCCCCAATTTCCGTCTCAAAGGGACACACTTCCAAAAAACACTTATTAATCTATTAAACCGACATACCAACTTGTGAGATTCACGAAATCGCCTTATAAATAATCAGTATTTAGAAATGAAACCTTGCATATGGATTCTTTTTGTATAACTCCTTTCATTCAAGGATTTGGAACAGGCGCTGGCTTAATCATAGCCATTGGCGCTCAAAATGCTTTTGTTTTAAAACAAGGAATTTTAAAAAATCACGTTCTCGTAACTGTCCTTATTTGTACAATAATTGACGTTATTCTCATTGCCTTAGGCGTTGGAGGTTTTGGGCGTCTCTTAACCACAAGCCCTCTTCTTTTAGAAGGTGCGAGGTGGGGAGGAGCAGCATTCCTTTTATATTATGGATTTCGTTCTTTTAGATCCATACTAAAGACCGAATCGCTTGCCATCAAGAACAGTAAAAGCAACCCTCCTGCTTTAAAAGAAACTGTGTTAACCACTCTTGCTTTGAGCTTACTCAACCCTCACGTTTATTTGGATACGGTGATCCTGGTGGGAAGTGTTGGAGCTCAATATAAAAGTTTTGAACGACCCATTTTTGCCTTAGGCGCCATTATCGCTTCTATTTGTTGGTTTTTCAGTTTGGGGTTTGGTGCACGTTATTTAAAGCCCATATTCTCAAAACCTCTATCCTGGAAAATTCTCGATTTTATTATTGGATGTACTATGTGGCTCATAGCCTTATCCCTCATTTTCGGATTACAAAATATGGGATGTTGCCAGGACGATATATTGCCAGTGAAAAGGCTATCTGATTAAGAGCTTGGATAAGGGTTCAAAAAGGTGGTCATTGGATGCCAAAACACTACCTGAATCAAGAATATTTTGACCTCCTTGGGAATCACAAACATATCCACCAGATTCCTTGACCATCAAAATACCAGCTGCCATGTCCCAAGCTTGCAAATGGGTTGCATAAGAGGCCTCAAACTTCCCTGCAGCGACATACGCTAAATCCAATGCTGCAGAGCCAAACCGGCGCATCCCAGCTACTTTTCCAATCAACCGATCCGTATGATTAAATGCTGTGATATCAACCTGATTACGATAGGGGGTTCCGATGGTTATAAGGGCCTCATCTAAGTGACGACGTCCTGAAACGCGCAGCCTACGTTGATTTAAAAAAGCGCCCTTTCCTTTTTCTGAACAATAAAGCTCGTCTAAAATGGGGTTAAATATAACTCCTGCAATGATTTCATCCTTCTTTTTTAAGGCAAGCGAGACGCAAAATTGTGGTATGCCATGGAGAAAATTAAGGGTTCCATCAAGAGGATCTACAATCCAGCAATGTTCGGGGTCTGTTCCCTCAATAGATCCTGTTTCTTCAAGAAGAAAAGAATATCCTGGTCGTGCCTTGTTGAGCTCCTGAATAATAATTTTTTCTGCACGATGATCCGCGGTAGAAACAAAATCACCCAAGCCTTTACGAGAGACTTGCAGTTGTTCGACTTCCCCGAAATCACGTGTAAGGGCCCTTCCTGCCTTTTCTGCGGCAGAAATCATGACATTTAAAAGGGCAGATCTTCCTGTTAATCGCGCCGTAAGCATTAGTATTTCTCTTCAAAGGTTATGGCTTTAATCTTTAGCTCTTTCTACATAACTTCGGTCATCTGTATTAATTACAATACGCATCCCTGATTCAATATGTGGAGGAACCATTACACGCATTCCATTTTCCAACACTGCTGGTTTAAAAGAGGAAGAAGCTGTTTGTCCCTTTACAACTGGATCAGCTTGCGTGATTTCTAAAATAACGGTGTCTGGGAGATGAATGCTGAGGGGTTTTCCTTCATAGGAGCAAACGTTAACAACCATTCCATCTTGTAAAAAATCAGCCGCCTCCCCTACAAAATCTTTAGATAAAGAAATTTGTTCAAAGGTTTCTTGATCCATAAAGACAAGATCGTTTCCCTCAGCATAAAGATATTGGTAGGGATGCTCATCTAAAAACACACGCTCAACTTGCTCTGCAGATCTGAAACGAACATTTGTTTTTGTTCCTTCCGTCAAATTTTTTAATTCCACCTGCATATAGGCCCCCCCTTTGCCGGGCTGCGTATGCTGTGTTTTAACTGCAACCCAGAGCCTACCTTCATACTCAATAACATTGCCTACCCGAACGGCATTTCCGCTAATCTTCATGACTTCCCTTTCTTCACCTTTGTTCTTTAAAAATACGTGTTAACCCATCAAGCATAGATATTGCTTCTTCTCGAGGACGTTGGAAAGTATTGCGACCAATAATTAAGCCATTCCCTCCTGCGGCTGCTATTGCTTGTGCATCCTTAAAAAGGCTATCCACTTCTTTGGTTTCTCCCCCTGAAAAGATAACCAATCTGCGTCCATTAAAGCAAGACTGAACAACATGACGAACTCTATCTTCCAGTGTCTTAATTTTTATGCCGTGTTGTAGGTAAAGTTTTTTAGCATCTTCACCTTCTAAATGATCCGTTGGTAATTTTACCTTAATAATATGTGCTCCTAATAATGCAGCCATGTGAGCACCATAAGAAATAACATCTATTGCTGTTTCTCCTGCCTTTGAAAGAGAAGCTCCCCGTGCGTAAGACCAAATAACCACTGCCAACCCACAGGCTTTGGCTTCAGCAGCCAGATCCCGAATTTCTTCAAACATTTCCAAAGAAGCGTCTGATCCTGGATAGATTGTAAAACCAATGGCAGAGCATCCTAACCGTAAAGCGTCAGCCACTGTGGCAGTTACAGCTTGATCGGGGGGATTATTTTTACCATAGAGAGTATTGCTGCTGTTCATTTTTAAAATTGTTGGAATCATTCCAGCAAATGTATCTACACCAGCTTCTAACCACCCCAAAGGGGCTGCGTAGGCAGCAAGACCTGCATCAACAGCCATTTGAAAATGATAGTGAGGATGAAAGGCAGCAGGATTTGCCACAAATGTGCGAGGTCCATGTTCAAATCCCTGGTCAACAGGAAGAATAATCATGCGTCCAGTCCCCCCAAGACGTCCATGCGTCAGAAGTCGTGCAAGATTATTCTTTGTTCCCGGGTTATCACTTTCGTAATAGGATAAAATTTTTTTAACCCGTTGTGTTACTTTCATGGGGATCCTCCATCTAAATCACCATAACAGTACACTGCCGGGTAAAAAATTCGCAATAATATTTTAGCTCCATCCTAAGATTTACTCCTTCAAGTAAATCTTTTAGGAATTCAGCGGCTTATATCTATTGCTCGTTTTTACGTATCTAAGAAGCTGCGGAGCTTGCGAGAACGACTTGGATGTTTTAATTTGCGTAAGGCTTTGGCTTCAATCTGACGAATACGCTCACGGGTTACAGCAAATTGTTGACCAACCTCTTCTAAAGTATGATCTGTGTTCATTCCAATACCAAAACGCATTCTTAAGACACGCTCTTCACGCGCAGTTAGACTTGCTAAAACGCGGGTGGTTGTATCTCTTAAATTAGCGTGAATGGCTGCTTCTATAGGTAAAAGCGCATTCTTGTCTTCAATGAAATCACCTAAATGACTATCTTCCTCATCACCAATAGGTGTCTCAAGACTGATTGGTTCCTTGGCAATTTTCATAACTTTCCGGACTTTTTCGAGAGGCATCATTAATTTTTCTGACAATTCCTCAGGTGTTGGCTCACGACCAATTTCATGCATCATTTGACGGGAGGTACGTACCATTTTATTTATGGTCTCAATCATGTGTACAGGAATACGGATTGTGCGTGCTTGGTCAGCAATAGAACGGGTAATTGCTTGTCGGATCCACCAGGTAGCATATGTTGAAAATTTATAACCACGGCGATATTCGAATTTATCAACAGCCTTCATTAAACCAATGTTACCTTCTTGAATTAAATCTAAAAACTGTAAACCACGGTTTGTATATTTTTTGGCAATAGAGATAACAAGCCGCAAGTTAGCTTCAATCATTTCCTTCTTTGCGCGCGATGATTCGCGTTCACCTTTTTGAATGATGGTTACAATTCTACGAAACTCTCGAAAGGGTAACCCTGTTTCTTCTTCAATGGCTGCAATACTTGTCACCAAGCGTTTTAAATCAACCTCATGGCGCTCAACAAATGTAGTCCACTTCTTATCTTTTATTTTTTTCAAACCTGTAAGCCAGGCATTATTAATTTTGGGCTTATTCATTTGTTCTAAAAATTGCTCACGCTTTACAGAACAAGCATCCGCAAACCCAGCCAAAGCTCTCTCTTGCGAACTGATAGATCGAAGTATGTTTTGATGTTGTCGCATCAAATCCTCTATACGATGAGGATTTAGCTTAATTTCTTCCATTAAACCTATAAGTTCTTTCTTGATCTTTTGGTAACTTGTATCAGACTCTATTTTATCTGAGTCTGCTGATTTTGAGAGTAAGCCCTCTTGGCGATTCCATAGTTTAGCATAGACCTCGCTGTAGCGATCCATCAGATCAGTAATCTTTGGGTACATGGTTTGCTCAACCATAGATAAAGGGGGTGTTGAAAGATCGGAAGAGGACTGTTCAGCCCCAGCTGCTGAACCGTCTGATTCATTTTCAGAAAGATTTTCACTTTCTGTTTCTAATAGATCATCGTCCTCAGAGCCTTCCTCATCCTCATCAAAATTTGCATTGGTATCAAGAGCAATAACTTCACGCAGCATCATTGTGCCAGCCTGTAATTGCTCTCTCCAGGAATCAAGCGCGCGCGTCGTTAGTGGGCTTTCGCATAAACCTCCTAACATCATCTCCTTACCTAATTCAATTCGCTTTGCAATGGAGATTTCGCCTTCACGAGAAAGAAGTTCAACATTTCCCATTTCTCTTAAATACATACGAACAGGATCATCCGTGCGTCCCGCGGATTCAGTAGTTTCTTCCTCCGTTTCAAAGCCTGTTTCGAAATCAGCAAGTTCAGGAGTTGGCTGTTCTACTTCCAGTAAAGTTTCATCAACTTCATCGCTGTCGACAATGCTGATACCCATCTCTGCAATCATTGTCATAGCTTCATCAATTTGATCTGATGATAATTGATTTTGGGGTAAGGTTTCATTTAATTCATCGTAAGTAATATACCCTCGCTCTTTACCACGAGCTATCAATCGCTTCAAAGAAGGATTAGATTTACTCAACTCCATTAAAGGAATATCGTTTTCCTCTCTTCCTGCATCTTGAGAAGAATGATCTTGTTTTTCTGGCTTCTGAGCGCTTTTACTTGCCATTAGGTAACTCCTTTTATTTCTCGTCTTTTTTAAAACGTTGGTTCTTTAAATACTTCAATTTTTCCCAGTCTGATCCATCAAAAGACCTTGCAACCGCAGTTGCTACCATCGATTCTTCCTCATCTAACCGGGACTTATCTATCGTACTACTCCATACTTCTTTCAATCCAGCTAAGGCTTCCTCATGCGTGCTTGTTTCCTTTGCAAAGGGCGCATGAAAATAAAGTTGGGTAGTTAACAGCTCTTCCAAAATGGGGGCAAATCCCTTTTGCTGCAATATAGTACGCAACTCTAATGCTAAAATAGTAGGCTTCTCTGCTACAATAGACAAGAGAACTTGCCGAAGTTCTTCATATTCATTTAAACTATCTTCAAATCCTATCAAACTTTCAGCGGTATCCTCTATTAATGTAGGATGATTTATTAAAGTTGCCAGTAAAATTTTATACCCCAAACGATTTTTATTTGGAATTGGCCTATAAAGGCTTAGTGCAGCTGCTGCAGAATCCCCAGAAAAAGGTGATTTTGATGTAGAAAATGATTTTTTTTGCTCAAATTTTAAACGAAGTCGATCTGAGTCTCTTTTTTTAACATCAAAAACATCTTGTAGGCGATTATTCAGCTCTTCACGGTAGAAATGGCGCACGTCAGGGTCTGCTATTTCTTGCATTAAATGCCCTAGATCGCGTCGAGCCATGGCTTTTTGTTCAGGAGTCGATAGGAGGCGATCTTGTATAAAAATGGACCACAATACGTTCACTAAAGGTTGAGGATTTCTAAACACTTGGCGCAATTCATTTATGCGCCCGGATCGCAATAAACTATCGGGATCTTCACCCTCGGGTAAGAAACAAAATCTTAAAGTTTGGCCTACTCTTAATATACTTAATACCCGCTGAGCAGCGCGCCATGCAGCACGTTTACCAGCCGCATCTCCATCAAAACACAAGATAGGCTCATTAGTCCCACGCCATAAAAGCATCATTTGTTCAGGTGTTAAGGCTGTTCCCAAGGGAGCTACTGCAGCTTTTAATCCATTTTGATGCATTGCAATAACATCCATATATCCTTCAACCACTATGAAAGATGCATCCTTGTCCTCACTTTGACGCAAAGTAGGTAAGGCAATATTATATGCATAAAGGGTCTTTCCCTTTATAAAGAGAGGGGTATCAGGTGAATTCAGATACTTTGGCTCTCCTTCTTTAAGGATGCGTCCTCCGAAAGCAATAATGCGATTCTT
This sequence comes from Alphaproteobacteria bacterium, assembly GCA_016869075.1. GTDB lineage: Bacteria > Pseudomonadota > Alphaproteobacteria > Paracaedibacterales > VGCI01 > VGCI01. The sequence goes on along the minus strand of VGEY01000013.1, from coordinate 24,071 downwards.
TCCATCACAAATGGGAAACATAAGCCTGCTGCGAAAGCGATCATAGGTGCTCTCATTTTCCTCAGATTGCCCTATGAGGCCAGCTTTTTTCATAATTTCAAAGGAATAACCCTGTTTTTGAAGAGCTTCCTGCAATCCTCTCTCAGGAGCATAGCCCAATCTGAATCTTTCTATTGTTTCAGGAAGAAGTCCACGTCCTTCAAAATAGGTACGTGCTGTTGCACCATTGGTAAGAGAAAGTTGCTGTTGATACCAACGACAGGCCGCCTCCATAACTTCATATAAGGAGGTTTCTGGTTGTGATTGAGGCATATTAGGAGAAGACTCAACCTTACGTTTAGGAACCTCAAGTCCCAATAAGCTCGCCAATAATTCCACCACTTCTATAAAGGGCATATTTTGTTTTTGCATGACAAAATCAAAAATATCTCCATGTGCCCCACATCCAAAGCAATGGTAAAAACCTTTTTCATCACTTACAGTAAAAGAAGGGGTTTTTTCCTTGTGGAAAGGACATAGGCCAGTATGTTCCCTTCCTTTTCGAGCTAACCTGACGTGCGGGCGAATAACTTCTGAGAGAGTTAAGCGTTCTCGTAATGTTTGCAAGAAAGGCGCTAAGTCTGACATCCCCTTATACCTCATCCCCTAAAGCAGGCAACTTCATCCATTCTGGTAGATGGGGAATCAATGTGGCACTTCCAGCATGAAAAGATTGAGGTTTAGATAGAGCTTCAAGCCGAATCATGGCTATTCCCCATTCGCCTTTTACTGTTCTCATTTCACCTACTTCCAAACCATTTTGTAAGACTGGACTTTGAAAGCCCGGTGTCTGACCTTGGATGCAAACAGGAATAAGTCGTTTACGAACCAAACCCCGATACCGCGTTCGCGCTGTGAGTTCTTGCCCAACATAACATCCTTTATTCCAATCTATGGCATTCAGCTCCTCAAATCCACACTCTAGAAGAATGCCGCGATCAACAATAACATCTCGATTCCCATCGGGTATTCCCAATTTCAAACGATGAAGCTCATAATTATCAAAAGACGAAAACGTAATTCCAGAGCTTTCAGAAAAATTTTCTATTTTATGTTGGGGGAGAATTATTCTTGCACCCATTTCCAGTAAACGAGGATCAACAAAAGCGCTCCCTTCTTTTAAGGACCTTGCAATTCCTGGCTCTGCACTCAATCCTACAGTATCCAATACCTTAGATGAACCCCATACTCCTAAAACAGCAAAATAATCACTTACATTTTCTATGGTTACTTCTGAGCGTAGCTTGTACAATGTCAACAGTTTAAGAAGTGTCTCTGCGCGATCTCTATCACAATCAACTAACCACACACTTCGATCTTGGGCATCTCTGCACTCGACTATAAATAGATCATGTTGGAATCTACCCTGGGGACTCAAAAGAGCCGCATAAATGCCTTGTCTTTCAGATATCTTATTAACATCATTTGTAAGTAAACCTTGCAAAAAAGATGCACGATCTTTACCCGTAATACATAATATACCGCGATTTGAAAGAACAGCTGCGTAAGTCATTAAAATTAATCTTTTCTAAAGATAAGTTGTAAGGGTTTGAATAATAATTTTATGTTCATCAAAAGCTTGTTCAGCCTTTTTACGGCTTGCTAGCCCCATTTCCCGTCGAAATTGGGGGGAGGCGTTCGTTAACATTTCTAAAGCCCCTACCAAAGCTTTAACATCTTGGGGTGGAACCAAAATTCCATTCTTTCCATCTTTAACAACTTCTCTGCATCCTGGTACATCCGTTGTAATAATAGGCTTCCCCGACGCTGCAGCTTCTGCAAGGGACTTGGGTAACCCTTCCCGATAACTTGGCAAAACTGCGATATGACTTTTTGCATATAAAGCTGCAACATCTTTACAAGAACCTAACCATATTATCAGATTTTCTTGTTTCCATCCATCAAGTTCTTCTTGTGTAACGCTCGCGGGATTTTGAAGATCAATATCGCCAGCTACTATTATTTTAAGAGGAATACTTTTTCGTTTTAATATCCTTGCCGCTTCCACAAGTTCACCAATTCCTTTACTCCACAAGAGTCGGCTTACCATAACAGCAGTTACAGGTAAGGGGGGCTCTTTTGTGAGAGAAAACTTTTTTAAATCAACCCCACTCCCAGGGATTAAGAAAATTTTACTGCCGTTCGTGTGAGGGCCAACTAAATTAATATCATCCTGATTTTGTAAAATTATTCTGCAGTGAGAAGGACTCAGTAAAACCCTAAAAGCACAGATGATCATAGGCTTTATTATAACAGATTTCCAGCTAAAATGCGTAAATAAATACCCCATTCCACCTAATGCATTTATAATACGAGGAATTCTTAGCAGGCGTGCACATAATGTTCCATAAAGGACAGGCTTTAAGGCAACTTGATGAACAATGTCCGGTTTTACCTTCCGATAGATTTGGAAAATTTGCCAAAGTGTTTTGATCTCTCGCAAAGGATTGAGGCGTGAGCGATGAAACGGTACATGATAAATTTTTAATTTTCGAAGATGGGCTTCATAATGCTTTAAGCTCGGTCTCTGATCACAATTTGTAATCAGTGATACATCATAGCCTGCCTTCTTTGCAGCAAGAGCTAGATTTATGCGGTGGGAACAAAAATACCCAAGCTCAGTTATTAAGAAAACCAGTTTTTTGCTTTGTCGACTCATATACCAAGCAATATCACAGGATAGAAAGGAATACAGCTCTTAATCTACTGCGACCTAAAGAGAAAAAGTGCTGCAGGCAATTTTAATTAACTAAAGCTCGTCCTTACCATGAACTTTGGCAACTTTTGGATCCTCACACTGATGAACTGATTCTCCACTTTTTCGAAAAACCAACTTACCGTCGCAATTCTCCAACCTTTCCCCGAAACATTGAACCACAGCTTTAGGTATATGAAATGCACTCCGTTTAGTAAAATCCACGTCACCCATTCTTTTGCAATATATCTTGTAGTAACAAATTGAACCTTCAGGAATGCGCGAATCAGTACTTTGGTAAGCCTCAGCAGTGGTTTGACAGCTACCAATATGAGTACCCTTGAGCTCTGGACATGCTTCTTTTCCAACTATTGAAACTCTTTGAGAAGGATAAAATACAGGACTCTCAGTACCCACAATCGTCCCATTGTTATTGTGTAAATATCCACACGTACCACCGAGAGGCATAACAAGCTCATTGCTTTTCAAGCCATGAGCTTCTCGATCATAAGCACATTGAGCCACCAGGGCGACGAATTCCCCTTTCAGATTTGGGTCTGTAGATTTGAAGTGAGCTTGAGAAGTGATAACACAAGAGCCATTGTCTAAAAACGTTCCTTTAAAAAGCTCATTTTGTGCCATTGCAACTGGAACTGAGGCAATAACGTAAACCGCAGCACCCAATAAAAGTACTTTAAGGGCTTTTCGAGTTACATCTTGGCCATCTATTGATTGAGCCATCTTGCTATTTCGAACATACTCAACTGCCCACGTAAGGAGAGTTACAGTTTGAGGCGCCACTTTAGCTATGCCCGTCCAGCCAGTCACTGATGCTAATCCAATACTCAGTGCATCCAAAGGATAAGCAGCAGCCCCTTTAAAAGCACCTTTAAGGTCGCCCCCCAGTTCCTCTGCTACATCTTTGGCCTTATCTTTCAATCCATAGTTAAAGTCCTCCACACCTTGGCCAGTTTCTAATCTGTCCATTAACATGCCTGTCCCATCTTGGGCAAAGACTCTTTGAACATACTGTGCAGCCTGAGTGGCAGCAGATGTGAGAGGTTCACAAAGGCTGGTTCCAAAAAGAGCAACAGCATCGACAACCTCTATTCCACTCATATTTCTCGAGGGAGCAGGAATCGTTACACCTATTTCTCCTCTCTCTAAAGCATCTAAAAGATAGTCGTATTCTTGGTCAGTTGCATACTTGGTATGAAATGTGGGTTGTAACTTATGTTCTATATACTCTGCAGCCTGTATGAATTGGTAAAATACAAAGACTAAAAAGATTGAGACAAAAGAATGTCTTTTGGTGATTGTCAACATGCAATACTTCTTTATTTATTTACGATCTCAATAGCTCATTTATTTAAAATGGGGAATAACAAATCGTAAAATATTGCGATTTTTTATGTGAGGCAAGAGCAAATCCGCAAAATAAGATTAAAGATGAAATTAGTATTTTAAAATACTACTTAAGCTAAAGCAGTTTTCTTTGACGTTCGTCTGAGAGAGATTTATTTCCTCTTGCAGCAGGAACAGAAGATTCCACGACTGAAACCAAGCCATCAATATAATGGAGTTTCAAAGCAGCCCCCTTTTTTATTTGTGAAGCACGTGTCATAAACGTACCCTTTGCATCAGTCGTCCAACAAAAACCGCGATTAAGGATGCTCTGATAAGAAGCATGGTCAAGACGATGGGTAATCAATTCAAAGCGTTGAAAGGTTGCTTCAAAAATACGGCGTGCTCCATGGCGAAATTGCTCTATTAAAGAGAAGCATTTCTGCTCTGCTATTGTGATTGTCTCTTGAGGATGTCGAAGATATTGAGTGACCTGAAGAAGGCGGTGTCCTAAAGTTTGAATATGAGCACGTACCAGCGGAGCAAGGCGTTCAGACCATTCATCCAATCTTTGGATTTTATTTTCAATAAGGTAGGTTAAATCCGGTAATCCTCGAGAAACTGCTATGAGAGTTGTTTGGCGATGTATAAGATCTTGAGCCATAACAGCTGTTAATCTTTGATGACGATCTTGTAAGAATTGCCATAAATTCATTAACACAGGAACTGCTATTTCTGCAGCTGCTGTTGGTGTAGGGGCTCTGCGATCTGCTGCATAGTCAATAAGTGTTGTATCAGTTTCATGTCCTACGGCAGAAATAAGAGGAATATCGCTCTGAGCAGCTGCACGGACAACTATTTCTTCGTTAAAGGCCCAGAGGTCCTCTAAGCTTCCTCCACCCCGCGCCACGATGATCACGTCAGGGGGATCAGGGAGCCTGTTAAAGCCCTCAATGGCTGCAGCAATCTGCTCAGCAGCCCCTTGTCCTTGTACCAAAACAGGCCAAACTAAAACATGACAAGGATATCTATCTTCCAGTCTGTGCAATATATCTTGAAGAACGGCCCCGGTAGGGGAAGTCACTATACCAATTTTTTGAGGATAAAGAGGAAGAGGTTTTTTACGACTTGCCTCAAATAAACCTTCAGCAGCAAGGCGACCTTTTCGTTCTTCTAATAACTTAAGAAGTGCACCCTGGCCAGTTGGCTCAAATTGTTCAACAACCATTTGATATTTGGAGCGGCCAGGATATGTTGTTAAGCGCCCTGTCGCAATAATTTCAAGACCCTCTTCAAGGGCGACTCCTCCACCACTAAAACTCCCTCTCCACATGACAGCATCCATAACGGCTTCTGTATCTTTTAGAGCAAAATAGGTATGGCCAGAGCTGTGTCGCTTGAGACCAGAAATTTCACCTCTGACACGGATACGCCCATAAGCTTTTTCAACCATAAGCTTAAGACTTTGTGAAACCTCAGATACAGAAAAGACAGGAATATCTTGCAAAATATGTCCTAAAGCTGTCATGATATATCCTTGTTAAGACAAACGTAGCACTCATAATTCTTTTTTGATACGATCATATCATTAAGCGAGATCAAGTAGCATAAAATTTTTGGACAAATGACATACGATCATATTTTTTTACAGCACCTTCAGTCATTGAAGGCAGAAGGTCGTTACCGTATATTTGCTGACCTTGAGCGCCTTGTTGGGGAAGCACCCTACGCTCTCTGGCATAGTCCAGAAGGCATTAAAAGGGTCATCGTATGGTGCAGCAATGATTATCTAGGAATGAGTCATCACCCAGATGTTATAAAAGCAATGACTGATGCGGCAGAGCGATATGGTGCAGGATCAGGTGGAACACGCAACATCTCTGGCACAGCCCACTCTCATGTTCTTTTAGAAAATGAAGTGGCCAATCTTCATGGAAAAGAAAAAGGTCTCATTTTCACTTCGGGATATATTGCCAATGAAGCAACAATATCTGCCTTAGGCCAAGCTTTGCCCAATTGTGTTGTGCTCAGTGATGAAAAGAATCACGCCTCGATTATTCAAGGCATTCGTGCAGCACGCTGCGAGCGTCGTGTATTTCGTCACAACAATCTTGATGATTTACGAGCAAACTTAAGTTCTCTTGATCCGAAAAGACCAAAGATTATCGCTTTCATTTCAGTTTATTCTATGGATGGTGATATTGCCCCCATAGAAAATATTTGTGATTTGGCTGATGAATATAATGCCATAACCTATCTTGATGAAGTCCATGCAGTCGGTCTTTACGGTCCTCAAGGAGCAGGGGTTGCCGCACAACTCGGCTTACAAAATCGCATTGATGTTATTCAGGCCAATTTTGCCAAAGCCTATGGAATTATCGGCGGCTATATTACAGGATCTAATTCTCTTGTGGATTATGTGCGCAGCACTGCGTCAGGTTTTATTTTTACAACCTCTTTGCCCCCTGCTGTTGTGGCAGCCATTCATAAATCAATCAGCATTTTACGAAACGATAATAATTTGCGCACCCAATTATGGCAGCGTGTTACTCTCTTGAAGAAGCTGTTAGAAAAGTCCAGCATTCCCTACCAATCGGCTTCGAGCCACATTGTGCCAGTGATTGTGGGAAATGCCGCTGAATGCCAAAGAGTTACTGATATTTTAAGACAGGAATATGGAATTTATGTACAACCCATAAACTATCCTACCGTTCCAAGAGGGCAAGAAAGGCTCAGATTAACTGTGACTCCAAACCATACCCCTCAAATGATTCAAGAGTTAACAGATGCTTTAGAAGATATATGGAATCGTCTTAATCTTTGCCTTGCAGCTTAAAACTTAGGATAGTATATTAACAAAATATTTATCTTTTTTAGCGTTACAATTTAACTATGGAGAAGCCAAATGTTACATTTTCGATTTAGAACGCATTATTATTGTTGGAATTTAAAGGAAAAGAAGGACGAACAACTTAAATTATTACGAAAAAGAAAGCGAAGTTTACAATGCGAAATCCCCACTTAAAAGCACCTCTTACTCTTCTTAGAAACATCTCTACCTTTTTTTATATTTTTTCCTTCTTATTTTTCTCTCTCTCTATTTATCCACTTAAAGCTGATGAGACCTCAAAGGCACCTTTGCCTTTCGTTGTTATTTCTCAATTTATTCAACACATCTCTTTAGATAAAGAACGTGAAGGACTCATCGCTGCTCTCAATGAGGCAGGTTATAAAGATGGTGAAACAATGATTCTCCTCTACAAGAACGCTCAAGGAAGTTTACCACTCGCACAACAGATTGCTGTCGATTTTGTAAGCCGAAATCCCGCAGTAGCTGTTGCCATATCAACACCTTCGGCCTTATCGCTTCAGAACGCACTCAAGGACCAAAAAATTCCTTTGGTATTTACGGCTGTCTCTGATCCACTGGGCTCGAAACTTGTAACAACTCTCACAGCACGCCCTGAATCTATAACAGGAATATCTGATAACTTATCTGCAAATCTTCAATTAGACCTTGTTCAAAAAGCACTTCCATCACTTAAAACAATCGGAATAGTTTATAATGCTGGAGAAATAAATTCTGTTAAAGCTGTCCAGGATCTCCAACAAGAAGCTGCAAAGAGAAATTTAACCCTCAAATTAGCAACAGTTGAAAAATCGAGCGAGGTTAGTCTGGTGGTCAACAATCTAATAGGGGAGAAAGTTGAAGCCCTTTATATTCCTAATGATAATACCGTAGTTTCTGCTATGGAGAGTGTGGTTTTATTAGGTAAAAAATTTAAGGTACCAGTTTTTGCTGGAGATGCAGGTTCTATAGAGCGTGGTGCATTAGCAGCCTATGCTTACGACCGTTTTAAATTGGGTAAAAAAGCTGGTGAATTGGTTGTTAAAATTCTAAAAGGACAAAATGCAGGTGATTTAGTTATCGAAACAAAACATCCTCTTATCACTATGATTAATTTAAAATCAGCGGAGGATATGGGCGTCCCTATTCCTGAAGATTTAAAAAACACAGCACAAATTATAGGAGAGGCACCATGAGCGCCCCTTTAAACTGGTTACAATTTATTGGTGCTGTTGAACTTGGATTAGTTTATAGCTTTGTCGTTATCGGAGTATATCTCTCTTTTCGCACTCTTCAATTCCCAGACTTAACAGTTGACGGAAGCTTTCCTCTAGGAGCGGCCGTCGCAGCAACACTTATTACAATAGGTGTCAATCCTTATACTGCAACGTTTGCTGCCGTTCTTGCTGGCGGTTGTGCTGGGCTCATTACTGCCTGGCTGTCCACTCATTTACGTATGTTAAATTTATTGGCTGGAATTTTAACCATGATGGCTCTCTATTCCATTAATTTACGTATCATGGGCCGCCCAAATATTGCCTTGCAAAGAGAGCAGACCATTTTCAGCAGCTGGATGGGACATTTACCAGCCTATCTTTCCTTAGGGTTAATTTCCGTTGCCGTTGTGTTGGTTATTTATTGGTTCTTATGTACCCGTTTGGGATTATCTATTCGAGCAACGGGAAGTAATCCAAAGATGGGAAGAGCTCAAGGAATAAATGATCGTACGATGATTACGACAGGACTTAGCGCCTCTAATGCTCTTGTAGCTTTGGGGGGAGCATTATTTGCGCAGACTCATAATTTTGCCGATGTCACTATGGGTTTAGGAACAATTATTTATGGGCTAGCAGCTGTTATTGTTGGAGAAGCTCTTTTTCCAACACGCACGGTTTTTCAAGCGCTTGTTGCTTGTATGTTTGGAGGAATTATTTATTTTCTTTTGCGAGCGATGGCCCTCAATATTGGCTTTCTTCAAGCATCTGACCTAAATTTGGTTACCGCTGTATTAGTTGCAACAGCAATGCTGCTGCCTAATTTGAAGCGCAAAGTACGTAAGGATAAAAAAGCATGATTACATTATCAAATCTACAGGTTACTTTTGCGCCAGGAACTGTCATGGAAAAACTTGCACTGCGTGGTGTAAATTTGAAAATTACTGAAGGAGAGTTCATCACCGTTATCGGAAGCAATGGCGCAGGCAAATCTACTCTTTTGAACACCATTGCAGGCGAAGTTATGTCAACGCAGGGCGCCATTTATATTGACGACAAGGATGTAACACGTCTGCCTGCTCATGGGCGTGCAGACTTAGTAGCACGAGTCTTTCAAGATCCCTTAGCGGGCACATGTGGGGATTTGACTGTTGCAGAAAATATGGCACTTGCACATCGACGCGGACAAACGCGCGGATTAAGAAAAGGACTTTCAAGAGCAGATCGAGATTTTTATGCAAAAAAATTAAAAACATTAAAATTGGGATTAGAAAATAGATTAGATACATCGGTATCTTTACTATCAGGCGGCCAAAGGCAAGCAATGAGCCTCCTCATGGCAACATTAAGTCCCTTAAAAATTTTATTGCTGGATGAACATAGCTCTGCCCTTGATCCAAAAACTGCGGCCTTTGTCATAAAGCTAACAGAGGATATTATCACTGAGAAAGGTCTTACAACCCTTATGGTAACCCATAGCTTGCAACAAGCACTTCATAGTGGAACAAGAACCATTATGTTGCATGAAGGAAAAGTTATTTTTGATGTTTCAGGAAAAGCACGCACAAAGTTAACCGTTCCTGATCTCCTCAAGCAATTTGGCACAGCCATGGATGATGATCGAATGCTGTTGGAACAATAAAGAAGTAGGCATAAACACTCTTATCTTTAAGAACTTAAGAGGCTTGCGAAAGGAATCTTATTTGAAGTCTAATACATGTCATGACTCACTACACTTTTACTTTAACTGAGCAACACCTTCCAAAGTTGGCTCATTTGTTAGCTAAAAATCTGGACAAAGGGAACATCATTGCTCTATGGGGTGACCTTGGTACAGGGAAAACGACATTTGCACGCACACTTATACAAGCCCTCACAAATGAGAATGTTGATGTTCCCAGTCCAACTTTTACGCTCGTTCAAATTTACGACTCCACAAAAGGGGAAATCTGGCACTGCGATTTATACCGCCTCAAAGCAGCAGAAGAATTTATTGAAATAGGGCTTGAAGAAGCTTTTCATTCAAGTATCTGCTTAATAGAATGGCCTGAACGGTTAGGAGATTTTTTACCACACCACCGCATCGATATGGTATTTAAGATAATAAATGAAACAACCCGTGAAATTACAGTAACCCTGGTAGGACCCCATGACACTCAACGAGCCGCTCTCCAAACAACTTTGTTATGATTCTGAGAGAGAAGCGCAACGTCAAATTTTTATGGGCTCCCATGATGTATTTTTAGAGCCACTTCCCTCCGACGCTTCTAAGAGACGTTACTTCCGATATAATGGAGGGCTCTTGATGGATGCTCCTCCCCCTGAAAATCCTGCACAGTTTGTCCGTATAGCAGCTTATTTAAGAAATTTGGGTTTCTCTGCACCCGCCATCTTTAGTCAAGACTTAGAAAATGGGTTTTTATCTATAGAGGATTTTGGGAGAGAGACCTACACATATCTTCTTCAAGCTGGAGAAGACCCATACCCCTTATATAACTTGGCTGTTGATACACTCATTGCTCTTCATCAGCGCGCAACCCCTCCTGATTTTATTAAGGAATATAATGGAGAAACCTTACTCAAAGAAGTTGAAATATTTGTAGACTGGTACTTTCCCACTTCATTAGGAAAAACGCTGTCGACAAGAGATAAGCAAACTTATTTAGATCTATGGTCTGATGCCTTCATCCCAACATTATCGACACGCAAATCTCTAGTTTTAAGAGATTATCACGTGGACAACTTAATGCGCTTAAAAGGACGAGCAGATATCCAAGCCTGTGGCCTTCTTGACTTTCAAGAAGCCGTGTGGGGACCAGTTGTTTATGACCTTGTTTCCTTGGTTGAGGATGCGCGCCTAGATATTGATGCAGCTCTTGCTGATCACTGTTGGCAGCGTTATTTATCTGCTTTCCCCACAGAAAACGAATCTTCCTTAAAAAGCGCAGGATGTGTACTAAGCGCAGGACGACATGTAAAAATTATAGGTATCTTCACTCGCCTAGCTGTTCGGGATAAAAAACCGAAATATCTTTCACATCTTCCCCGTGTTTGGAAATTGCTTGAAAAATGTTTATTAAATCCACACCTATCCCCTATAAAAGCATGGCTTGAAGAACATTTAGCCATCCCACAAGATGTGGCGACTTTTAAGACATCTCTTGCAAATGCTTGAGTTTTCAGCTTTTAAAATGATAAAACAAACTTTATAGGTATTTTATGTGTCCGATATGTCAAAAACCAACTCATACAGACTTTGCTCCTTTTTGTTCTAAGGTGTGCAAAAATATTGATCTTCTTCGGTGGTTAAATGAAGAGTACCGAATCCCGACAGAAGACCCTTTAAAAGAGGAAGAGACACCCCCTGATAATGAAGAAAGCGATCATTAAAACCCAGAGCGGTCTAGATTTTATCCCAAGAATCCCTTAAATTTCTAATGGTAGGACAAATTATTTAGTACTCCTAAAGAACCAATGAGAAGATTACTTACACATCGTTTAACACCTATATTAATCATGTTTGCTGTTTTGGCATTTGAGATGGCTACGGATCTTTATCTGCCAAGCTTACCTGAAATGAGCCATTATTTTAATGTTTCTGATGCTGCTGCACAATCAACATTAAGTGGATATCTTTTAGGCTTTTCCTTATTAGGACTCATTGCAGGCCCCCTATCAGATAGTATTGGACGACGTCCTGTTATTTTGGGAAGTATGGCCATTTTTGCAATAGGAAGTATTTGCTGTTGGTTGGCACCTAGCATGGGAGAATTAATTATTGCCCGCGTTACACAAGGAATTGGGGCAGGAATGACGATTGTTGTTACGACAGCCATTCTTAAAGATATTTATGATGAAAAATATTTCTCTCGTATCTACTCAACCATGGGTCTTGTGATTACACTCTCACCTATGATTGCCCCTATCTTAGGGGGAAAAATTGCCGATATGTGGGGCTGGAAAAGCTGCTTTTTTATTATTGCTTTTATTGCCACTTTTATTTGGTTAAGCATAGCCCTATCTTTAAAGGAGAGCTTGAATGCAGAAGATCGGATCAAACTCAGATCCACTTTTCCAGCACATCTTCTTTTTCAAACATATGGAAAACTACTCAAGCGTCGCGAAACTGTGTTTTTTGTTCTTATTTCTGCCATAACATACGGTGGTCTATGGGCTTGGATTGTAGAAGCACCCTTCTATATGATTAATGTTATCGGAATTCAAAGTGTGGATTATGGGTACTATGCTGCCATAGGTCCTGTTGCTTACATATTAGGTACTCTTCTTAATCGGCGTTATGTTGTTATTTATGGGCCGGAGAAATTACTCACGTGGGGATTAATACCCATGATATTAGGAGCAACTTTTGCTTTAATAGCCTCTATTTATTGGCCTTATTCATTAACTGCTCTTTATTTTTCTTTCGCTCTTTATTCAATAGGATTAGCGCCCGTCTTCGCAAACGCTGCAACAAAAGCTGTCTCCGTTAAACCCTCATTACGTGGCGGTGCTTCAGCATTGCTTAATACATTAGAAACGGCAATTTCTTCTCTTACAATTTTTATTGTGAGTTTAGTAAGTAATGATACATTTGTACCGTGCACGATAATGCTTCTTTGCTGTACTCTTTTATGTGCTGTCATGTTTACAAGTACAATAAAGTACGGTAAAAAAACGGAAGCGGCACCTTCCTTAAACAGCTGACCCATGAGCCTTCCTCCTTTAATTTCTTTACGTAACATCTCCATCTCTTTTGGGGGAAAACCCCTTTATGAAAAGCTGTTTAATATCATTTCTCAAGGCGATAAGACATGCTTGGTAGGTCGTAATGGATCTGGCAAATCAACTTTTTTAAAAATTATCGCTGGTCAAGTTGATTTTGATCAAGGCGAACGATTTGTTCAACCTGGCATACGCATTTCATATTTACCTCAAGATGTATGGTTAAACCCTACCCAGACAGCAAAAGAATTTGTTATGGAATCAGGATGTGCCTCCTTTGAAGCAGAAGCAATACTTGATCGCTTAAAAATGAATGAGAATAGAATAATGGAGGGATTTTCAGGTGGGGAGTCACGGCGTGTTGCTTTGGCACGAGCCCTCGTTGGAGAGCCTGATATATTATTGCTAGATGAACCTACAAACCATTTAGATCTCCCCACTATAGAATGGTTAGAGGAATTTTTAAGATATCACAATGGCGCAATGCTCACCATTAGTCATGATCGTACCTTTTTAGAAAAAGTTTCAAATTCATGTCTGTGGTTAGAAAGGGGTATTTTGCATCATCATAATAAGGGTTTCGTAGATTTTGAGAATTGGACTGACCAAATATTGCAAGAGGAAGAAAAACGTTTAAGCAAAACTAATACCAAGCTCAAGCAAGAGGTAGAATGGCTACATCGAGGCGTAACAGCACGCCGCCGAAGAAACCAAGGGCGGCTACGGAAGCTCCATAAATTAAGAGAGGAAAAGCGAGCCCTCCTATCAATGCAGGCAGGTAAAATTAAATTGAATAAGCCCGAAACCTCAGAGGGCAGCAAGCTTGTAATTGAAGCTCTTTCCATCTCTAAAATAATGGGACCTAAGCCTCTTATAAATAACTTTTCGACTCGTATATTGCGGGGAGATCGCATTGGGATTATGGGTCCAAATGGAACTGGAAAGACAACTCTTATAAAAATGCTCGCAGGAATTTTGCCCCCTGATCAGGGCAAAGTAACTTTAGGAGCCAGCGTTAATTTGATCTACTATGATCAAACACGCACGAACCTCAAACTCAATGAAACACTTTGGGATAATTTATGTGAAACGGGGGGAGACCAAGTCACGCTTCAAGGACAAACCAAACACGTGATGGCCTATCTAAAAGATTTCTTATTTGAAGAAAAGCAAGTTCGCTCTCCTGTTTCTGTTTTATCTGGAGGAGAAAAAAATCGCCTAGCTCTAGCTAAGGCCCTCACACAACCAGGGAATTTACTCATATTGGATGAGCCCACCAATGATCTCGATATGGATACATTAGATTTATTAATTGAGATGCTCAGCGATTATACTGGCACGCTTATTATCGTGAGTCACGACCGCGATTTCCTGGACAAACTAACAACCTCTATCATTGGTTTAGAAGGAGATGGAGTGGTGAGAGAATGCGTTGGTGGATATCAGGATTATATACGTCAATATCCCCAACAAAAACCCACAGATAGAACATTTAAAGAGGGAGCAAAAAAACCAGAATCAGAGCAAAAATCTTCCCACCGCAGACTCAGCTACAAAGAGAAACGAGAATATGATTTATTACCAGAACGTATGAATCAACTAATGCAGCAGATTAGTGCAGCTGAGGCACGTTTAGAGGATCCTCAATTTTATCAAAATCACCCGCAAGAATTTATGAGAGTAACTCAAGAATTAACCAGCGCAAAGGAAGAGCTGAATCAAGCAGAAAGTCGGTGGCTTGAGTTAGATGAATTAATCAACTCTTAAAACAAGCCCGTGACAAACTTACCCATTTATCATATTCCATTGTTTATTTAAGTTTTTAATTAGATCAATTTTTCCAAAGTAAGAATTATTATAAGATTTAAGTGAGTTAGATATGGGTAATGTTTTACAAAAAAGAGAAGAAAATTACCCCACAAACATTCAAAAAATTTTTTCTCATTTCCAAGCTTTTCGATCTCCAACTTTTCAAGCTTCCTCAGATTCTCACATCAAGCATTCTAAACTAGGTGAATGGCTTATTAATCAAAAATGGATAACATCTGATCAATTGATTGTTGCTTTAAAAGAACAAAGCCGCGGCTTAAAACGCTTAGGCGAGATCGTGCTGGAATTAGGTTTTATCACTCCACTCCAGCTTTTAAAGGCCTTATCAGCTTTATCTGGTCTTCCATTCATCTCTCTTTCTAACCAAATACTCTCTTTATCGATTGTTCAAAAAATTCCCCTCAAAATTGCTCAAGATTGCAAGCTTATTCTTTTCCATGAAGATGAGAAGGGGGCCCACATTGCTCTGGCTGATCCTGAAAATATCCTCGCGCTTGATATGGTTCGTACACACTTAGGAACTCATGTTTCCCTCATTCCCTACCACACCACATTGGCTGAGATAGAACATGCTTTAGAGGTGTATTATCCACAACCAACTCTAAATACTGAAGAAGGGCAAACCATTCGACTTGTGAATGATCTTATTCTTGAGGCTGTGCGGTTGAAAGCTTCAGATATCCATTTATCACCAACAGGTCAGAGCGTGGATATTCACTATCGGCAAGACGGTATCTTATGCCGTACGCATACATTTCATAAAGATAGGTGGTCGAGCATTTTAGTACGCTTGAAAATTATGGCAAATGTAGACATCGCTGAATCACGGCGTCCACAAAATGGACGTTTCAGCTTAACCATGGGGGGACGAGAAATCGATTTCCGCTTGTCGTGTCATCCGACGATACATGGCGAAAATTTGGTAGTGCGCATTCTTGATAAGGCATACTCTTTACGGTCTCTTGAGGAACTGGGATTCGAAAAGAACGACATTGAAATCATCAAACGGTTGGTCAACATTCCTCAAGGACTGATCATCTTAAGTGGACCCACAGGATCTGGAAAGACAACGACTCTTTATGCCCTGCTTAGCCACATGGATGCTCTTTCGCGCAACATTATGACCCTGGAAGAACCAGTTGAATATTACCTTCCCAATATACGACAAACAGAAATTCGAGAAGATGGACCCATTCGATTCGGTGAAGGAATTAGATCTATTCTGCGGCAAGATCCTGATGTCATCTTTGTGTCCGAAATACGCGACAGTGAGACTGCTCAAATGGCCATAAGAGCTGCCATGACTGGACACTTGGTTCTGGCAACAATTCATGCACGCGATAGCTTTTCTGTCCCACAACGATTTGTAGATTTAGGCGTCTCTCCTTCTCTTTTAAGTGGAAATCTGGTTGCAAGCATTGCACAGCGTCTCGTTCGTAAGCTGTGTAAATCATGTCGACACCTCACTCTTATTTCTAAAGAAAACATCCAAGAATTTTGTTTGTCAAAAAAGATATCGCACGCCTATCAAAAAGGAGCTTGTGAACAGTGTTATCAAACAGGATATCGTGGCCGGGAAGCCATTGCTGAGCTGGTCCTTTTCGATGAAAACTTCTCAACACTTATAGCTGAAGGAAAAACACAAGCTATTTTACGTCAAACCTGGAAAGAAAGAGGGGGCTCAACTTTATGGGAAAGGGGAATTGAAAAAGTTTTAACGGGTGACACGAGTTTGCAAGAACTTAATCGTGTTATAGGGATTAATCACTAATGCCTTTGTATGCCTATAAAGCTGTTACATCTCATGGAACACATCAGAGCGGATATAGATTCGCGCTTTCGATTAATGATATATATACCTCTTTAAAAGGTGAAGGATTACTTTTAACTGATTGCCAGGTAAGCAATGAAGAGCGTTTCTTACCACGCATCACGAATAAATTTTCTAAAAGAATTTTCACAAGCATACCTCAGTCACAGCTAATCGATTTTTGCCATCATATGGCTCAACTTGATGATGCTGGTGTTCCAATTGATATAGCTCTTCAGGATTTAGCTTCCTCAACATCTCATCAAAAATTTCGTGGGCTTCTCTATTCGATCCATCACGACGTGAATGTTGGAATTCCTTTGTCTGAATCTTTAGCTAGACATCCAGACATATTTGATCGTGTGTTTCAAAAACTCATAAACACCGCTGAGCAAACTGGAAGCTATGCACCCCAATTTCGGCACCTTGAAAGCCATTTGCGCCACCACGAAATCATGCAACATCAGATATATAAGGCCATTCGGGCCCCCCTTATTCTTTCTGGACTTATGACCATTTTAATCCTTGTTATAATTGACTTTGTTATTCCTGGCATGACAACACTGCTCACCTCACTCGGGTTAAATGAGCTTCCACTGTCTACGCGCTTACTCCTTCAAATAGCACCCGTGCTTGCTTACTTTCCTCTCCTTCTTTTATTGATGGGAATAAGTCTTGGAATAGGTTACCTCAATCCTTCTCTTAGATATTATTTAAGTTGGGCAGCCTTAAGAATTCCGCTCTACAAAAGGCTGGCTTTAAATCAATTTTGGCATGTATTTGGAGTGATGATTGGAGCTGGGATTGACCTAATACCCTCTTTTGCTCAAGCTATCCAAGTCGTGCGAAATCCTTATTTGCGAGATCATCTGACTACACTGTCGGGTGAAATTAAGGCAGGAGCAGGCCTCTCTGAAATCTTCTCTGGTGAAGAAACTTTAGTCTCTCCTCTAATGATCCGCTTCTTAAAATTAAGCGAACAAACGGGACATTTGCGCCAATTAATACCTCAAGCAGCCGGCCATTATCAAAATCAAACATTTCGACAAATAGAAGCATTGGTCTCGTGGCTTGAACCGAGCCTTATTATAATCACTGGATCATTAATGCTGTGGGTTATAGTATCTGTCATTGTCCCCTTTTATGAAACTATAGGGACTCTCTCATGATTACCTTAACACTTGAAGAAGACCAAGTTTTAAGTGGCACTCAAAAAATTTCAGATCCAGCTTTCTTTCTCAAAAATCTTCCTCCAAGGTCAGAGCTTACTCTTATATTCAAAATTTATGAGGTAAAATATTTTGTTTGTCCTTTTCGAAAGGCTGCTCCTTACTTGAAGTCTGGTGAATATTCACAAGATCATTGGATAGGGGAAAAGCCATTATCTTCGAATCGCCTACTTATTGCGGGCTTTTTACCTTCCAAATTCATGACTGAAATTGTTCAAATTATTGCTCAAGGATCGTTTATTTTAAAGAAATCTATTTTATGGACTGATCTCATTGTAAATTCTTATAAACCCTCTTCCACTGGATGGGCCCTTATCTTACATCAGCATTCTTTATTTATTTGTTTTGATGGAACTTTGTGTATTAGCCGCCTCTGTTATCAATCTCTTTCTCAAGAGCTACCTTCTATATTACGATATATAAAGCGGTTTGGTTACAAAGAGGGCTCTCCCATTACGCTCCTAAGCTCTTCGGCCTATCAAGACTCCTTACCGCCGTTTGTTCATTTTGAGAAGCGTACACCCCACGAGAGTATTCAAGAAAATACACTCACCCTTCAAATCCCCCAGCTTAGAACGCATCATCTTCTTTATATATGGGCTCGAAAAATCCGTACCATAGGTTATGGGATTGCTTTTTTTAATCTTCTAGGAAGTGCATACTTTGGTTGGCAGCTTACAGTTAAAAGTTCTTCAGAATCTTTTTTCATGCAAAAAGTCGACTCTCTATCCAAACAAACTTCTATTGATGAGTCAAAACTGATTGCTTTTGAAACTTACTGTCGTCTATCTGCTGATCGAGCAAACCCTCTCATACTCTTACGGCAACTTATGCCTTTTTTTAAAAACAATGCCATCGCTACATCCCTTCATTGGACCTCTAATCCTAAGTCTCTAATTCTCCATTTAGAATTGAGTCCAGCTACCCATATAGATCCTTTTCTCATGACTATTCGGTCTCGATTGCATCACTATCACCTAGAATGGAAGAAAGATGAGGAAGATATTTCAAAAGGCGTCTTAAGACTAACCCAGAATGAATTTTAAATGATAAATAGCTCAATGATTGATTATTTATTTTATAAAACGAAATGGAGTTTAGGAATTTGTATCCTTTCCCTAATTTGTTTAAGCGTCCTCGCAAGCTACACTTCAAATCGCCTCTACCATATTAAAAACCTTGAGCACGACTTTTTATCATTAAGTAGCCTTGCTGCACGCTCTCAAGAAGCTGAGAAATTCATAAATGCTCATAAAGATTCATTTGCATCTTTTCAGGCATGTAATTTCGAGGAATCCTTTTTATCTGGGACAATTTGTAACTCCCTTCCTTATAGGGCAAACTTTGGACCGCCTTCAATTTTAGAAGAGCAAGGTAACCGTAGCCTTTTCACTCAAGAAGCTTCTTTTGAATTTTCATGCTTATTGGACACAGAGATTTTTACGTTCTTAGAAAATCTGTTGGCCAATGGTCCTGGAATTTTTCAATTAAAAGAAGTCACCATTCATCGTGAACATTCCATAAATGAGGAAATATTAAAAGGGATTTCTAGGGGAGAGGAACACACGTTATTTCAAGGAAGGATCCAAGCATCATGGATACATTATTAAAAATTATAATTACAAGTTTTGTTTGTTTTGTAGCATATGGCTCTGATATATGCTTGATGCTAAGTCCTACAGATGAGGTGGCTCTTAAGGAGGCCTATAAAGAAGCACAAAATTTTTTAAAAACAACAAATTTAAATACTCTTCACCTTGGAGGAATTATTTATCATAATCAAGATTCATGGACAGTTTGGGTAAATGGTCAGCCTCTTCAAGCTGGCCATAGGTATGATTCGTTTCGAGTTCTTAAGGTCACACCTGATTTTGTAGAAATGATTTGGATACCAAAAGCAAACGACCTTCATCAAATTCTCTTACGACCAAATGAAGTATATCGTACACGCGCTTCTGACTAGCTTAAAAATCTTAATAAAAATGCATAATTAAAGTGAATTTTCCAAATAAATTTAGAAATTACAAATGCATGTCTTAAGATGTTAATAAATTATTTTAAGCTTCAAATAGCTTACACACTTAATAATTACTTGAATGTACACCGTGATTCCATTTAAAGTTGGCTAGAATTTTAAATACATTAAGGAAGATCAGGTTTTGAATGACAGCAGCCTATGGCCTTGATATGTGGGTTCTTATTATTTCCCTGCTTATATTGCTTGCTATTTTTGCAAGCGATCTTTCAAGGCGTTTAAAAATTCCAGCGCCGCTTCTTTTTTTATGTACAGGCATGTTGGCTGGGTCAGATGGTATCGGTGGAATTTACTTTGATAACGTAGAAGTTGCACAACACATAGGAATAATTGCTTTATCTTTCTCTCTTTTTTCCGGTGGACTGGATACGCATTGGAACCTGATTAAGCCAATCTTTTGGCCTGGGTTTGCCCTCTCAACCATTGGAGTCATCATCTCCACAACATTGGTTGCTTTGTTTTCTTATTTTATTCTTGATTTTACGTTTCTTGAGGGATTGTTGCTGGGAGCAATTGTATCCGCCACTGATGCTGCTGCAATTTTTTCATTTTTTCGGTCTCGGTACTTTCAATTAAAGAGAGAAGTCAGGCTTCTGGTTGAGTTTGAGTCTGGAAGCAATGATCCCATGGCAATTCTTCTAGTTTTCATTATCCTTCAAATGATGCAAAATCCAAAATTTACAGGTTTAGGATTATCTGTGATTTTCATCTGTCAAATCACAGGAGGTATTTCGGTCGCTCTTTTAGTAGGTAAAATGGCTGTGTTTCTGTTCCGTAAAATGAAATTAGAATATAGAGAACTTTACCCCGTATTTACTATATCCCTTGTTCTTCTCGCTTATGGTGCAGCAAGTGCCATTGGAGGAAGTGGTTTCTTGGCAACTTATCTTCTGGGTATTGTTCTGTATCAACATGAATTTCATCATAAATATAACATCAAAAGATTTCATGAGGCTCTTACTTGGCTCTGCGAAATTAGTATGTTCTTGGTCCTTGGCTTACTTGTTTTTCCAACTCAATTGCACGAAGTCTTTGATCATGACCTAACCTTACCATTCTTCCTCATCTTTGTCGCACGTCCCATAAGTGTCTTTGCCTCCCTCATTTTTTCACATTATTCTGTGAAAGAAAAAATTCTCATTTCATGGCTTGGGTTACGAGGTGCGGTCCCGATTGTTCTCGCGACTTTTCCAATGGTTATGGGAATACCTAAGGCTAATACTATTTTTAACATCGTTTTCTTTATAGTCCTTGCCTCCTTTTTAATCCAAGGTGGCTTGGCTGTTCGTTTTATTAAATGGTTAAAAATAGAGAATTAATACAATATTAATATTAATATAATTTTTACTTCTGTTTATCTTGACCTTATATTTATAGAATGGTATTTTATAAATAGGAGGTTATAACATGAAACACTATAATAAGAAAACATTATTAATGGCTATTATTGGTTTGGTTGGATTGGCCGGGTGCGATTCTCCCCGTCAAACCCATTACCACAGAGAAATTTCTTATGATGCGCCAACATATGACGCTGTTATATACACTCCCAAGTATACTATTGAGCCATCTTACGATCATACGTACTATCATATGGATATTGATGCGCGCGATCGGATGCATTAATAAAAGGTTCTACTCAGCATGAAAATAGTTATGAGAAAGCCAAAGGATATTTATTTTGGCTTAAAGGTTGTGTGTTAAATATCTAGAATATATAAAATTTAATTTTATATATTATCAAGAAATCAAAAAAATTATAAATGAGTAAATAAATATCAATTTTATAAAAAATGCATCATATACATGAATTAGTTATACAAAATCTATAGAGCCTTAAATTAAAATCATTAACAATCAAGTAGATACAGCCAATTTTTAGACATCTATTAATTAGATTTTTGGTATAAAATTATATTATCTAAAAAGAGAAAATGGAGTTAATTATATTTATATTAATTAAAAGATGATAATATTGTTTTACTAACAAGACAGCCATATTTAGAATATAAATAAAAAATCATTTTTAATTGTTTTCTCTTCCATTATTTAAGAAAATAGTATATGTATACCCACATGGCTGATATCTCAAAAAATCAATTGCGAGCTAACTTGCTCCAAATACGAGATCAATATAAAAAGACCCAGGATTTAAAAGCCAGTGGTCAAGCCCTCCTCAATAATATTATTTCTGCCAAAATTATCCCGCCTGAATCAATTATTGGGTGCTATTGGCCTATCAAATCCGAGGCGGATGTCCGCCCACTTTTAACGTTTCTTTATGAACAAGGCTACATATGTGCACTCCCCATTGTACAAGCCCCAAAAAAGCCGTTGCTGTTTAGAGAATGGCATCCAGGAAATTTATTAGTTTCTGGAATTTATAACATTCTAACACCGGACGAAACGGCTCCTCTTGTTATTCCGACTGTCTTATTTGTACCCATTCTAGGATTTGATCAACAGGGACATCGGCTTGGGCATGGGGAAGGATATTATGATAGAACCCTTGAAAGCCTACGTACCATGCATTCTGTTATTGCAATTGGGATAGCCTTTGACTGCCAGGAAGTTGAAGTAATCCCATGCCATCATTATGATCAACCTATGGATTATATTATTACTCCAACGCGCGTCATTGAGATTAAGAAATGAGAATACTTTTTTGTGGTGATATTGTTGGCCGCTCAGGGCGCGATATTGTGCAAGAAAAAGTCCCCCAAGTTTGTCAAGATTTAGAAATTGATTTTGTTGTAATTAATGCTGAGAACGCAGCTCATGGATTTGGGTTAACAAAGGGAATTTGCCAAGATTTGTATAGCATTGGGGTAGATGTTATTACTACAGGCAATCACATTTGGGATCAAAAGGAAATCATCTCTTATATTGATCAAGATAAACGTTTATTGCGGCCTCTTAACTATCCCCTTTCTTCCCCTGGACGCGGGTATACCATAGTTCAAACGCGTAAAGGAAAAGATGTTTTAGTGATCAATGCAATGGCACGTTTATTTATGGAAACATTAGATGATCCTTTCTTTATGGTGGATGAGGTTTTGAAAAAGTATCCCCTCGGAAAGGAGTCTATAGGCGCGATCATTCTTGATTTCCATGGAGAAGCAACCTCAGAAAAAATGGCCATGGCACATTTTTGTGATGGAAGAGTAAGTTTAGTTGTTGGAACCCACACACATATTCCTACAGCAGACACACAAATACTACCAGGTGGAACGGCATACCAAACAGATGCAGGTATGTGTGGTGATTATAATTCTGTGGTTGGCATGGAAAAGAACACGCCCCTTTTAAAATTTACCCGGAAAATGCCTACAGATCGGTTACAACCTGCGCAGGGGCCAGGCACCCTTTGTGGAGTTTTTGTTGAAACAGATGATACAACTGGACTTGCCAAATCTATTCATCCCATTCGTTTAGGAGCTCGCTTAAGTCCATCCCTACCGAGCATAATAGTTTAACAGGAAATTACTTTTCTTATAAACTTGTAAGTGATTTTATCATTCCTCTGAGAGTCTTCACCTCTTGCTCTGTAAGATCCATTCGCGTGAAGATATTTTGGAGATTTCTCCACATAATGGGTTTTTTATGAGAAACTCTCCAAAATTTTTTTTCATCAAGAATATATTCCAAGGATTTTAAAAATTCACTGATTTGTTTATTTGATGCAGGAACAGTTTCTCCTAAACGAAGTTTCCCAACCATTGATATTTGGGTTTGATACCATTCGTACCCTATAATGGCTACGGCTTGAGCAAGATTAAGAGAATTGAATTCGGGATTAACAGGAACATGGAGGACTGCGCGACATTTTGATAATTCTTCATTGGTGAGTCCTGTGCGTTCCGGTCCAAACACTATTCCTACATGTTCACACACAGCAATATCGGTCATTGATTTTCGAACAGGCTCATAGCGCTTAACCATATGGCGTTCGACAGCACTTGTCCCATAAATATACATCAAATCTGCAAGAGCATCGTCCAGAGATTCATGAATTGTTGCTTCTTCTAACACCCTATCTGCTCCAGCAGCCATTGCAGTTGCTTTTGGATCAAGGGGTGTAAAAAGTGGAGTAACTAACCTGAGTGTTTCTAATCCAAAATTCGCCATCACTCTAGCAACAGAACCTCCATTTTCTGGTAACTGAGGTCGCACAAGAATAATAACTGGTGAGCTATTTTTTACGCCAAGTGGTCCCGCCAGGTCCATCTTCTAATATTATCCCTTGCTGATAGAGTGTGTCTCGGATGCGATCTGATTCAGCAAAATCCTTTCGCTCGCGTGCTA
>VGEY01000012.1 GCA_016869075.1 Alphaproteobacteria bacterium | reverse complement strand
TCGAGCACAGACATCAATAAGTGCCTCAAGTTCAGGGTGCATAGTAATAAGGTTAACCCCAAAAGGACGCGAGGTTAATTTGACCGTTTTTTGAATTTCGTCACTGAGTTGAGCAGGTGACATTGAGCCTGAAGCAATAACGCCGAATCCTCCTGCATTAGATATGGCTGAGACCAGATTATGGTCAGACACCCAAGTCATAGCACCACCTAAAATGGCATAGTCTGTTCCTAAAAATGAACATCCTCTTTGCCATAAATACTGTAATTTCACCCTAAAACTCCTTATCTAAACCATAGACCTTGTGAAGAGCACGTACGGCTTCTTCAGCCATAGATTCATCTACTAATACACTGACTTTAATGGCAGAGCAAGAAATGACCTGCAAAGGTACATTCATCTCGGCTAGGGTTTTGAACATTAAAGTAGCAAGACCTATCCCCCGTTGTAACCCAACGCCAACGACCGTAATTTTGGCAACATTTGGGTCAATGATCAAGTCTTCATAAGATATTTGCTTCATTTCCTGCAAGGCAGCTATAACCCGGGGGACTTCTCCTTTCATAATTGTGAATGTCAAATCTGAGTGATCTTCCAATGAAACGTTGTGAACAATCATATCAAGATGAATATTTTGTCGTGCAAGACTTTCAAAAATATCTGCAACAATAGGGACATTATTGCTTATGTTTTTGAGAGTTAAGCGTGCTTCATCTCCCCGGTGTGTAATCCCACTCACATGGAATGAATCTTTTAATTTGGCTTGGGGAATGAGGTCTGTTCCAGGCTCGTCATAAAAACTTGAAAGAACACGGACATGCACTTGATGTTCTATTGCTGTTTCAACAGAGCGGGTTTGTAAAACTTTTGCACCTTGCGCGGCAAGTTCAAACATTTCATCATAGCTAATTTCCTTTAATTTTTGCGCTTTTGGCACAATTCTGGGGTCTGCTGTATAAACACCTGTTACGTCGGTAAATATATCACATCGATCAGCCTTTACGGCAGCAGCAAGAGCCACAGCGGTTGTATCTGAACCCCCGCGCCCTAAGGTCGTAAGTCGTCCTTGAGGGGTGAGTCCCTGGAAACCAGCAATAATAGGCGTAACACCTTGAGACCAACATTCTTCCAGGCAATTTGAATCAATATGGACGATCCGTGCAGAGCCATGCGTTAAATCTGTTAAAATGGGAATTTGCCAAGCAAGAAGTGAGCGCGCAGGCACACCAATTTGACTTAATGCCAAAGCAAGAAGGCCACAACTTATTTGCTCCCCAGCAGCCACTATGACATCATATTCCGCTGTTTGTATATTTCCCGCCAAGGCTTGGGTATAACGTACCAACCGATTCGTAACACCTGCCATTGCAGAAACCACAACCGCCACTTGATGTCCGGCATCAATTTCGCGCTTTATTTTTAAGGATACCTTCTCCAAGCGCGCAATGCCCGCAACAGAGGTTCCACCAAATTTCTGAACTATACGTGCCATTTTACCCGCGCTATTTTTTGTGCTTTCTTGTAGGTTAAGTTCATAGAGTTTTGAAATAGTCTTAACGCTTTAAGGATTGGCACGCAAGAGATGACTCCAACTACACCCCCCCATTCTTCCATAGATGTTTCAGAGATTCAACGGTTTAGCAAAATATCTTCCCAATGGTGGGATGAAAATGGCCCCTTTAAACCTTTACATCAGCTCAACCCCGCCCGCATTCAGTATATTCGCGACTGTTTAGCGGCTCATTTCCAAAGAAACAGCAAGGAATCTTTCCCTCTGAAGGGTTTATCAATCCTTGATATTGGATGTGGGGGTGGGCTGGTTGCTGAGCCCTTAACACGCCTGGGTGCTCAAATAACAGGCATTGATGCCAGCAAAGAAGCCATTGAAGTTGCTGCGGCTCATGCTGCTCTTATGGAACTTCCCATTGACTATCAGTGCATCTCTGCTGAGGAGCTTGTTACTCAGAAAAAAACCTATGATGTTGTCTTGGCCCTTGAAATAGTTGAGCATGTAGCAGATGTTCCCGGCTTTTTATCAACATGTACAGAACTCATAAAGCCACAAGGTGCTCTTATTTTAACAACGCTTAATAGAACATGGAAATCCTATGCATTTGCCATTATCGGTGCTGAATATATTATGCGGCTACTGCCCGTGGGGACGCATGATTGGAATAAATTCTTAAGTCCCGCAGAACTCGCCAGTTACTTACGTCCCTTGGGGTTTTCATTTATGAATTTGCGGGGTTTATCATATAATCTATTTAAAAATAAATGGCATATATCTTCTGATTTAGACGTAAATTATATGGGGTGCGCCACCAAAGATTAGCAAGGGAATATGAACACTCAATGCCTCAAAAACAACTGAATATAGAACATTTTTGGTGTCTATCTCTTAAGGATCTCCTCTCAGAACTTGAGGCCACCCCCGAGGGTTTATTAAATTCACAAGCTTTGAAGCGGCAAAAAGAATTTGGGAATAATATTTTTGAAGTCTACTCCAAAAAGTCATTCATCCCCCTCATTTTATCAAAATTTCTTAACCCATTAATTATCTTACTTCTTGTGGCTGCTTTAATTTCAGCTTTCATTCAGGATTTTCAAAGCGCTGTTTTAATTTTCTCAATGGTAGTGATCAGCATTTCCCTTGATGCAGCCCAAGAATTTAGAGCGAATAAGGCAGCTGAAAAATTAAAGAAATCTGTTTCTTTGTATGCATACGTTCTCAGAGATCATCAAAAGAAAAAGATCCCCATTGAAAATCTTGTTCCTGGAGACATTGTATTTCTTACCAGAGGAGACCTTGTTCCGGCTGACGGGCGCCTTCTCCATGCAAAGGATTTATTTGTGAATCAATCTCTTCTGACTGGTGAGAGCTATCCTGTTGAAAAAAATGCCAATGATTTGCCTTCTTTAGATAAAACCGTGACAGGTGCCCTTAACGCGGTTTTTATGGGAACATCTATCCTAACAGGACAAGGATTATATATTGTATGCTTCACAGGCAAACATGCTGCTTTGGGTGAAATTGCTTCAAGCCTAACAGAGCCACCCCAAGCAACAGCGTTTGAACAAGGCACCCGTCAATTTGGCCTCTTGCTTATGCGCCTTATATTTTTTCTAATTGTCTTCGTTTTTCTCTCAAATATCTTTTTTTATCGTCCCTGGTTTGAAACAGGCCTATTTGCTTTGGCGCTAGGGGTAGGCCTCGCCCCTGAATTTTTACCCATGGTTGTTTCAATTACATTGGCGCGGGGGGCAGTTCGAATGTCTCATAAGAAAGTAATTGTAAAACGTCTGTCAGCTATTCATGACTTTGGAAGCATGGACGTTCTTTGTATG
This sequence comes from Alphaproteobacteria bacterium, assembly GCA_016869075.1. Lineage (GTDB taxonomy): Bacteria > Pseudomonadota > Alphaproteobacteria > Paracaedibacterales > VGCI01 > VGCI01. The sequence goes on along the minus strand of VGEY01000012.1, from coordinate 30,076 downwards.
GATAAAACAGGAACGCTCACTGAAGCAAAAATCCAGCTTGCCCAGCATCTTGATCTTCAGGGAAAAGAAAGTACCCATGTCTTTGAGCTTGCTTATTTAAATAGTTACTTTGAAACCGGCCTTAAAAGTCCACTTGACGATGCAATTTTGGAACATGATGCTATAAACCTTGAAAATTGGGAAAAAATAGATGAAATCCCATTCGATTTTGAAAGAAGGCGCGTTTCAGTCTTAGCCGATAATGATAAAAAACGCCTTCTTCTCGTCAAAGGAGCACCTGAAGATATTTTAGAAATTTCAACCCATTTTGAAGACTACCCTGAAACACCTCATCCAAAAACCCTTACAAAACAAAGCCGAAATGACATCCTCAATCAAATTAGGCACTTGAGTCAGCAAGGTTATCGTGTCCTCGGCATTGCCTGGCGGGAGGTTCCTAGAAATCATTCTCAAGCAGTGATCCATGATGAAAGTGGTCTTACATTTGCCGGCTTTGCTACTTTTTTTGACCCCCCCAAAAAAAGCACTGCTACCGCCTTAAGAAAACTTCATGAATGCGGGATCAACCTTAAAATTATCACAGGCGATAACGAATTAGTAACTCAGCACCTATGTCAGCAACTTAATATCCCTATCACTGGACTCTTGATGGGTCACGATCTTGAAACCATGGATCCCATCACTCTTCTTACAAAAATAAAAAATGTAAACATTTTTTGCAGAGTAACTCCATCACAAAAGATGCGCATTATTAAACTTTTAAAAAGCCAAGGAAATATTGTTGGATATATGGGAGATGGGATCAATGATGCCCCCTCTTTGAAGAATGCAAATGTAAGCATTTCTGTTGATTCAGCCGTTGATGTAGCAAAAGATGCTGCCGATATTGTTCTCTTAGAACAAGATTTAAATGTTATTTATGACGGTGTCATAGAGGGAAGAACGACGTATGGAAACATCATGAAATACATCATGATGATGACAAGTTCCAATTTTGGCAACATGATTAGCATGGCAGGTGCAGCAATTTTCTTGCCATTCTTGCCCATGTTACCCACACAAATTCTGCTCAATAACTTGCTGTACGACTTATCAGAAATTGCTATCCCACTCGATACTGTTGATAAATCTTTTCTTAAAGAACCACATAGATGGAAAATGTCTCATATAAAAAATTTCATGTTTATGCTGGGACCGATTAGTTCCCTGTTTGACTTCCTAACGTTTGGCATTTTACTTTATGTATTTCAAGCATCTCAGAAGGTATTTCAAACTGGATGGTTTGTTGAATCTTTGGCAACTCAAATCCTTGTTATTTTTGTTATTAGAACAAGGTTATCACCCCTAAAAAGTCGACCTCATCCTATCCTTGCTCTTACAAGTATCGGTCTTGTATGTTTTGGAATAGTCCTTCCTTTTTCACCCCTTGGAGCTTCTTTCGGATTCGTCCCCCTGCCCCTCTCCCTTGTAAGTGTTTTAAGCTTACTGTGTGCCGCTTATCTTCTTTTAGCAGAAGGAGGAAAAAGAATCTTTTATCGATATATCCAAAATGAAATAGATCAGAAAAGTTGATCGTTCCCCCTCCTTCTCTATGCCTTTAAAATATTTGGGAAACCACTGCGCTCTGCAACTTCTTCATAATCTTTCAATTTGCCTTCAAATAATGCACTTTGGTTGGCATTTGCCACCACAAAAATATGCGTTGCAACAGTATCAATAAAAGCGCGATCGTGACTTACAAATAAAATCGTTCCTTTAAAGTCTGCCAAGGTATTGGCTAAAATATCAGCACTCGACATGTCCAAATGGTTGGTCGGTTCATCCAAAATAAGAAAATTAGCCTGTTGCGCGAGCAAACAACACAAACTTACACGATTCTTTTCTCCTCCAGATAAGACACTTACTTTCTTAAAAACTTCATCTTTTTGGATGAGAAATTGACCTAGCAAACTGCGTACAGTTTGTTCAGATAGTTCTGTATTTGACCGCAAAACATTTTCCAAAGCTGTTTCTTGGGCATCCAAACTATCCAAATGATTTTGGGCGTGATAGCCCAACATGACATTATGACCTAACTCCAATTCGCCTTGGAGTAAGGGCAAACAATTTGCAAGAGTTTTTACTAAAGTTGATTTTCCAATACCATTGGCACCGATGATAGCGACGCGCTGACCTCTTTGAAGTGACAAACTGAGGTTTTTGGCAACAGGTGAGGAATAACCTACAGCTGCTTTATTTAATTTTAAGACCTGCTTTCCACTTGGACTTGCAATTTTGAGATCAGCTGAAATTACGCGCTGTGCTTGAGGAAGTTTCAGAGATTTCTCCTCTTCTTTCAACTTATCAATCATTTTCTGACGACTTTGGGCTTGCGCTGCCTTCGAAGCTTTAGCGCCAAAACGATCAACGAATTTTTGAAGTTCTGCTTGCTTATTCTGCAGTCCTTTGGCTTGAGCTTCCGTTTGCGTATTGATTAAGTCCCGTTGTGCTACAAACTGATCATAATTTCCTGTGTAAGCCGTCAAAGACCCTTGCTGTAAATGTAATGTAATAGCCGCCAAACGATTCAACAAAGCCCGATCGTGGGAGACAAACAAAACTGTTCCATCAAACGTTTTTAAATAAGTCTCCAACCATATTAAACTTGGGAGGTCCAAGTGGTTTGTTGGCTCATCGAGGATGAGAAAGTTTGGTTTGTTTACCAAAATTCTTGCCAGCTCCAAGCGCATGCGCCATCCACCTGAGAGCTCAAGAGGTGAATCCTCAAACTGTTCCGTAGAAAAACCTAACCCTACAAGATATTTTTTAGCCTCAGACTCAAGCTCATAACCCCCTATTGCTTGAAATTCATTCTCAGCTTTTTCATAAGCTTCATAAAGTTCGTCGCTATAGGACTCCGCCATTTCTTTTAAATATTGGTCCCGCACATGTTCAACAGCTTTGATGCGTTGGGCTCCATCAAGGCATTCTTTTAATATTGTTTCTGCGGGATTTGGGTTAGGCTCTTGAGGTAAATACCCCAAAACCAAGCCCTTTGGCTTTATGAGGGTTCCCTCGTCTGCTTCATCTAAATTACAGAGGATATTAAGGAGCGTTGATTTTCCTGCCCCATTATCCCCCACCAAAGCAATATGTTCTCCTTGAGGAAAATGATAGCTTATATTATCTAAGACTGTTTTTCCGCCTAAACGCTTTATAAGATTTTGAACGTATATCATAACAAAATTTCCAAGTTTGGCCTTGCGCCTTTCCTAAAAAATGAGGCAAAAGACATGTTATTTAATTTTTGGGAATGTACCGTATTAGAAAATAATTAGGCACACGTGCTTATAAAAGCAGTGTGCAACGCTACCCTGTGATAATAGGACCAAACATAACAAGTTTCCTTTTCACTTATACGCCTTCTAGATATGTGGCTCTTTTTTTCAAATTGTCAAGGGCTCGTGATATTTTTATTCTCTATACCCTAGATTCTCAAAACCATATCCTTTATTATAATAAGAAACTTGAAGATCTATAAATAATTCGTTATTTTAATGAATAACAAAGCATAGTTTTTTTCTTTTTCAAACTATCGGTTTTAAATAAGAGAAAACCCATGAAGAAAAACGATAGTAAAGGTTATTATTCTATATTAGGTGTCTCTCCAAATGCCTCGGATGCAGAGATTAGGAGAGCTTATCGTCTCAAAGCAAAAGAGCTCCATCCAGACAAAAACCCCAAGAAGGATACAACACGACAATTTCAACTTCTTCAAGAAGCTTTTAATGTTCTTAAAAATCCGAAGTCTCGAGCCGAATATGATGGACTATCTTCTTCATATACAGATTATCGAGAACATAAACCTCATCCTCAACGACCCTACCGAGCTAATCCTCCCTCCAGTCATGAGCCTGTTCGATGTGCCAGATGTTGGGCTATTTCAGCTCAGCCGCGTTATGTGATTTTCTTTGAGGTTAGAAGTTTTTTAATGGTCATTCAAAAAACACCTATAGAAGAAATTCTCTGCTCGAAATGTGCTTGCCTGGTTTCTGTTAAAGCAAGCTTGGTTACTTGGATGCTTGGGTGGTGGGGAATATTTCCGATTGCTTTTCTTGTGTCAGTCCAAGCCCTGATCAATAATTTGATAGGGGGCAAGCGCCCTCCTGACATTAATGCCCGTATTTTAGCTCAACAAGCTTCTTATTTTAGACACGCTGGAAATATGGTTTTAGCAAAAGCCATTCTGCAAGATGCACTTTCTGAGGCTGGTAAATTTTTGGGCAATCCTCATTTATATTATCCTGATCCCATCACGTTTTCCGATGCGAGAACACGTGCTGCATTTCAGAATGACTTTGAAAACTTTTATCATGACCTTATAAAATTGGATGCTTCTATACCTATAAAGAAACCCCAAAGACTCAAGAGTCAATGGGGTCTTCTCAATCGTGTTTTTCTTGTTCAACTCCTCATGCTTCTTATTTTTCTATCCCTTTTTATGGATTTGGTGAGGTAGGTGATGAAGCTTGAAAATTTTCTTTCTGACACGCTAGGCTAAAGGAAGATAAATTATTTCGGGAGTCTCTTTTTGGCATTACATACATCCTCTTCACACCCCTCTTTTACATTTGAAAAATTAATCAAGTATTTCTTGAAATTGGGCAGTATTGGGTTTGGAGGCCCACTTGCCCTTGTTGGTTATATGCGCACTGATCTAACTGAAAAGTATGCGTGGATGAAAAGAGAAGATTTTTTGAATGGGCTTGCCTTATCCAGCTTATGCCCAGGCCCAATTGCAACTCAGCTCGCTATATATATTGGCTGGTTTTATGGGCGAATTCTAGGAGCAACCCTTGCTTTTTTTGCCTTCACTCTTCCCGCCTTTTCTATGATTCTTACCCTAGCGATAGCTTATACCCACTATGGAGATGTTGCATGGGTACATGCTGCCTTTTATGGTGTTTCTGCTTGTGTAATTTCCATTGTCATTCGCCATGCTTACAAATTATCAAAAATGATTGTTGCTAAGGAATATTGGTTATGGGGGGTATTTATTCTCAATATTATCCTCTCCCTAGCAACTTCCCTTCCCATGTATTGGGCTCTGCTTCTAAGCGGTGTATTTGTCTTAAGTATCAAATCTTTTCCACGCTCTCTTTTTTTGTCCAGCATCATTCTTCCTACCTGGCTGAACATTGAAAGCTTGAGTCAAAATCATCTTTTAGGAAAAGTATTTCTTTATTTTGCCTGGGCAGGAACAGTTGTTTTTGGGAGTGGTTATGCAATCATTCCTTTTATTCATGAAGGCGTTGTTCAAAATTATCATTGGCTCACAGAACAACAATTTCTCGATGCTATTGGCGTTGGAATGATCACCCCCGGTCCCATGGTTTTGTCTGTTGCTTTTATTGGATATCTTATTGCCGGCTTCAAAGGAGCTCTTGCCGCAACCGCGGGTGTGTTTCTCCCCTGTTATTTGTGCGTTATCTTGTTAGCACCTCACTTTCATCGCATTGCGCACCATAAAGCAATCCATGCTTTTGTGCAGGGCCTCACCATTTCAGTTGCCGGCACCATCACAGGCACGACCCTTCTGTTAGGAAAAAAAGCTATCGTAGATTTTCCAACCATAGGAATCTTTGTGGTAACATTTTGCGGTCTTTTTGCCTTAAAAAAAGTCCCCGAACCACTCTGGATTTTTTTAGCCGCTGGAATTGGAATTTTGGTTAAGTGAGGCGGTTAAAGAATACTATAACTTTTTCCCTTTAGTGCATTAAAACTCTTCATAAAAAAACTATATTGTAGCTGGAGAATCCTAAGATAAGTCTTCTCTGTTTTAAGGAGGATGAAATGAAAATACACTATTTAGAAGACACAGCTTTAGCTCACCTGGTGGGTGGAGCAGGTCCTATAAAACAAACAGTCGAAACTTTTAATACTTTGTACGAGGTATTGCAGGGTCAAAATCCTGGCCAAGAAGTTTTTGTTAATGCAACCAGACCGCTTGGGTCATCAAATAATCGCCTTGTAATGGAGGGGCCGAATCCTGATGATGCCATCCTGACATTAATAACAGCAGGGGATCATGAGGTGGATTTAACACAGGTAGCTAAGAATATGCAGTCATGAAGCTTTATTGGGGGGTACTACTAATATCCTTGATAACGCATGACCTTTCGTAGCAAATAAAAAAAACTTACGTGCCAATACCCTATTGGCACCCGCACTTCTTTTTGCGCTTCCAATTTCCAAAATCCGAACATTCTTCTTTATGGACTTCACCAAGACAGCATCTATAACACAAAATTTGATATTCTTTAACGGCATCTGGCTTGGTATCTGGATTAAACATCAACGCTCCCAACCGTTCCTTACATTTAATGTCCTTGCTATCGCATGCTTCTTTTTGGGACTCTAAAAGTGCATCCTTTTGACTGAGCATATCTGCCTTGAAGATTTCTAAGAATGTTTTGCCTTGCTTGGAATTGCCCTCTTCCGCAAAGGTTATTTGAGAAATAAACACGAAAATACTTAAGACCACTTTCCACATTTTATTCTCCAAAAATTGAGACTTTGAAGGGACAATCTTCAAAACTAACCACTTTATCTCCAAAAGATTTTGAATCACCAATGGCAATAAAGCTTATTTTAGAATTTCCTGTTGGGCCAAAGAAGTTATAAAATTTATTGGTAAATCTTATTCCAAAATCATTTAAATCATTAATAATTATCTTTTCCTTAGGGTCATAGATCAACAATGTCTCGTTAGATTTTAACGGGACATCAAACATTAATGTCACTTTACACACAGAGAAAGACTTTTGATTAAGAATGATTGGGGAATGGGAAGAACACTCAAACTTACAGAGTGTTGCCACAGGCAAAAGTGGCCTGTTTGCCCATTTCGTAAGCTCTCTGTACCATTTAGGACATATGTGAGATAAAAGAGCAAAAAACAATGAAATTGATATAATACCAACAATAGAGCCAATGACAGACTCCAAAATAAAGCTGCTCTTTATCTTATTTGAACAGGCGGAATACAATTTTTTAAGAGAGAGTCTCATTTTTTTCAATTCGAATTCATAACATGCTTCTTTATAAGAAGTATGACAGCATTAATGATAATAAGTCGTTAATACAATAATAATCTTTATCTTAGAATTCGCCGGAGACCTTCAAAAAATGAGGGGTGGAGAATATAATCTGACTCCCTTAAACTATAAGAAGAATTAGTTAACGAAAGGGAATAACATTGTTAACCTTTTATATTAATAATAAAGATTACTTACAATCTGTTACCTTTGAGGAAATGAGGCACTCCAAAGCCTCTCCCATATGGGTTGATATATTTGATCCAACTTTGGAGGAAGAAAAATTTCTCAAAAAGCATTTAAAGATTGCGATTCCTAATCTTTATGAAATGAGCGAAATAGAATTGTCCAACCGTCTTTATCAAGCAAACGACTCTCTTTATGTAACTGGAAGCTTTATAAATAATGAGCAAAAAACCCAGGCCATTACTTTTATTTTGTCCAAAAATTTTCTCATAACACTGCGCTATACAGAGTTTTCCTTTTTTGCGCGATATTTAAACTTCCACAAAAAAAATGGTCATGTTGATTTAGATTTTACTGATATTTTCATAGGATTACTCGAAGCCGCTATTGGCCAGATCGCGGATTATATTGAAGAAGTAGGACACTCCATTGACGAGACCACGCGCGTGGTTTTTCATTCAGGAAACACTCTTGAAAAGCACACTTCAAAAGTTAATTTCAAGAAAATTATTCATCAAATTGGAAACAATGGTGACTTAATTTCTAAAACACATGAAAGTCTCATGAGCATCTATCGTATTATAAATTTCATCTCAGAAGCAAAAAAATTTAAATTACGTTCCGAAGACTCTACTAACTTGAAAATTGTTATGAATGACATTCCCCCTTTAAATGACCAGGCAACCTTTCTATCAAATAAGGTAAATTTTCTTTTAGACGCCTGTCTTGGCATGATTAATATTGATCAAAATACCATTATTAAAGTTGTATCCGTTGCTGCTATCATATTTTTTCCCCCGACGCTTGTCGCCAGCATTTATGGAATGAATTTTAAAGCAATGCCAGAGTTGAGCTGGGATTTGGGATACCCTCTTGCACTTGTGCTCATGCTGTTATCAGCTTTGCTACCATTTGTATATTTTAAGTATAAAGATTGGATTTAAGAGTCAACAAGAAACGCCGCGTTTATTAAGCAGGAATCGCGTGCGCCTCCTCTTCTACCAAATTCAGAGAAACTCCAGCGCAATCTATGTCCAAAAGGTTCCTAGCCTGTCGCCAAGATACCCACTGAAATTCCTGATAATCTGGACCTAACACGACAGGTTGATCTTCCAACAAACTACACGTGTGTAGCCAAGTGATTAAACCATCATCTGGAGTTCCTTCAAGAGGTACTTTAACCTTAAGGTGCGTTGCAAAAGTTCCTTGAGGCAAGATCATTTTTTGGGGAAGGATGTTTGTAAGCTTTGAAAGTCCTGTTTCCTCTTCAATCTTTCCTTGCAGTGCCTCGAGCACGCTCTCCCCATGTTGAATTTTGCCCCCTGGTAAATCCCATTTATCATGTCCCTTAGGCTTCAATATGAGCACTTTCCCTTGGGAATTTTGAATAATCATTTTAACGCCTAAATGAAAAAGCTGCTTTTCCATCTATTTTGTTGATCCTTTAAATCTTAAAATTGGCTACTCTTTACTACTTTTATATATTACCTCAGAATGGTAAGTGATAAAAAATAATATTTATTTATCCTGTGAAAATGTCATATGATTAATGAATAAGTTTTATATTTTTAATTTTTTTATATAACTTAATAGTGACCACTTATGAATGCATCTTTATCACAATATTGGCAGCTGTTTATACCTAAATTGTTTGTCTGCTTACGTGAAGGGTATTCATTTAAAAACTTACAAAAAGATATTCCTGCCGGCCTTACCGTTGCTATCATTTCCTTTCCAATGGCCATGGCCCTTGCTATTGCATCTGGAGTTGCTCCTGAAAGAGGCATCTACACAGCCATTATAGCAGGTTTTATAATTTCATTTTTAGGAGGAAGCCGCCACCAAATTGGTGGTCCAACGGGTGCCTTTGTCGTTATCATTTATAATATCGTTCAACAACATGGATATGAGGGGCTTGCGCTTGCAACTATAATGGCAGGCATCATGCTTGTGATTATGGGATTTGCCCAATTTGGATCTATGATAAAATATATGCCATATCCTTTAATTACTGGCTTTACCACAGGTATTTCTGTTGTTATTTTTTCACTGCAAATAAAGGATTTTTTGGGTCTTCCCATCGCTTCTATCCCTTTAGATTTTCTTGGAAAATGGGAAGTATATTTTAATTCTCTAAATACTATTCATTGGCCTACATTTATTATAGGATCAATGACATTAATTCTGATTATCGCTTTACGCAAATTCTTTCCTCGGTGGCCAGGCTTTCTAATTGCCATTGGAGTTTCAGGAAGCCTTGTGTATGTCTTTAACTTAAACGTCGCAACCGTCGGATCTCAATTCGGAACTCTTCCGAATCACTTGCCCTCTTTTTCTCTTCCTAAATTATTAGCTTGGGAAACAGTTGTTACTCTTATCCCCTCTGCTTTTACTATAGCTCTTTTAGCAGGAATGGAATCCTTACTCTCAGCTGTTGTAGCTGATGGAATGACAGGGCGACGGCATAAATCAAATTGTGAGTTGGTTGCGCAAGGTATTGGTAATATTGCCTCTATTCTTGGTGGAGGCATTCCAGCAACAGGAGCTATCGCACGCACTGCAACAAATATAAAATCTGGGGCTCTGTCTCCTCTTTCAGGAATATTCAATGCTCTTTTTGTGGGAGTGTTTTTAGTAGTTTTATCCCCCTTTGCACGATGGATCCCTCTTGCGAGCCTCTCAGCTATTCTCATTATTATTGCCTGGAATATGAGTGAATCAAGGCATTTTTTATACCTGATGCACGCCCCTAAAAGTGACAGAGCAATTTTACTCTCAACCTTTTTTTTAACAATCTTTGCGGATCTTATTGTTGGGATTCAAGTTGGCATTGTTCTGGCAGCGCTTTTATTTATGAAGCGCATGAGCGACGTAACTGAACTTAAATACGGTGTGCCGCTATTACAGGGAGATGAGGAGGAGATTGATGGAATGATAGAAACTCCGTATGGAGAAGTCCCAGAAAATGTTGAAGTTTTCCAAATTAATGGACCTTTCTTTTTTGGAGCAACAACACTTTTGAAAGATACTCTTGCTCAAGTCCATCCGCAGACAAAAGTTTTCATTCTGCGATTGCACAATGTTCCCTTTATTGACGCAACAGGAGCACGAGCCTTAGAAGAATTCATCATCAGGTGCAACCAAGTTGAAATTACTGTTATTCTAGTAGGCATACAAAAACAACCTTCGCATGTCCTAGAACAGATGAATCTTTTGAAAAAGGTTAGAGTTGCTAAATCTTTAAGGTCAGCCTTTTATCTTTCTAGTATCGATGACACAAAACAAACGTAGAAATGCACGTATTTATATTTTGTAGGATATGGGGAGAGTTAAAATTATTGATATTCATAGAAGATAAAATGAGATGACACCTATTTTTAAACTAATTCTCTTTGCTTTTATAATTGTAAAAACATGCTATTCCACAGAAGAAGGTGACGCCTCCTTTGCTGCCGCCTTGAGGGAGTTACGTACAACGCCTCAATCCACCATAGCTCCGTCTCAAGCCTTTAAAAACTATATGTCTGAGATAGGACTGGGAACCGAAGCAAGTATAAAACCAGCTGTCATTCTCCTTCTAGACAATTATCAAAATTTTTCAAATGAGGATTTAAAAACATTTCTGAGCACCCATTCCGTAATTGCATATTTAAAGAGAGCAAACACAGGACTAGAGCCAGCCTATGCACGCATTCTGCTTGCGCTCTCCCTTTTCCATGGGTGGGGTCTTCTGCAAGATCAGCCTCATGCATATAGGCTCGTCACTCAAGAAAAAGACTTAGGCCCGCCTGGTCTTGAGCCTTATTTAAGGTGGTGCTTTTTCAAAGAAAGTGGGTGGCGCTCGGATATTCGAAAATCACAAAAAGGGCATCATAACGATCTCTCAGTTCTTCAATCTTTAATTGCGAGCGCTTTAAGAAAATTTGAACCAGCTCAAAGAGAACTTCAACGTGTCGCAGAATACTCCGGCTTGCTCTTTAATATGAAACCTATCTTATCTGGCTTAGTCCTACCGCTCACTATAGAGAGCGCTCCTATAGAACCTGGTATTCCCTCCACATCCCTCCTTGAAGTTACACGTTCCAATGCCGATCATTTTTATGCGCTCACCGCACTTGCAACCTATCTTGCGCGCAATGGGGAAAGGCAACCTCTCGCAAACTTTAATGCTGCACAGAATGTGTCATTTCAAGCCACACCTGCCCCTCATCGTTTACGAGATGTATGGAGTCACACCCTTGCTCTCTTGAGAGATGAACAAAAAGAGGCGCACACAAGGGGCATAAATCTTTTTGTAAATTTCCATTCTCTGCAAAGAGATCCTATTGCAAGAAGCCTTTATTTTCCCTTGGAAGGAAAACAAGATGTGGATCTCTATATAGTACATCATATAGAAGAATGGTTTAAGACTGAATTACCTAAGTCACATGATAAGATTGATCATTTTTTTAAAAGCTTGAGAGATATAAAAACTCTTCATGTTCAATTTCAAATCGTTGCGCAACTCCAGCGTCTTCGCAGTCACCTTGCCACAATGGGACCAACAGCTGGAACTCTGCTGACAGCTCTTCTTAATTCAGGCCCTTTAGGAATTGTATTAATGCAAATTGAACATGATCTATTTAAACATCAACCTCCATCCGTTGATGAATTTATTCAGTGTGTGTGTATAGGTCTTTCTCAAGCGCGCACAATTGCTGCATTATCTCTAGCTCACCGCGCTGATCACAAGGGAACTTACGAAGAAGAAAAATTTTACGCTAAACTTTTTCGCGATCTTTTTTTCTTACCTCTTAAAGATGCCCCCCTAGACCCTACCCACGATGTGAACACTTGCATGAAACCTAAACACACCGCACTCGCATTCTTTAAAGGAGATGGACCAAGTAAAGGCTGGGCTGATCCAGAAACATTCATCACATGTACTTATGAATTTATTCATTCAAAACCAGAAGTAGTTATTCAATGGTTAGTAAAAAATATGGATGCACGCATAAAAGCTAAACTTGAGCAAAGCGATGCCCCTTTAGTGGAACGTCTCTGGAAACTGGTGGCAACAGAAGACAGGAAAGAAATTAAGAAAGAAATTATCCCCCTCCTTTTAATGCATGAACAAATTAATTACTTAGCTGACACCCCTGATTATAAGTGAGTTAAATGTCCAAAATCTCTGCCATTTTGAGAAAATAACTTGGGTCTTCGTTGTCTTCTAAAGCCCAGCATGCTGACAGAATACTTTCCACAAAACTCCATTCACGAAGGCGACTTTTTTCTATGTTTAAGAGAGATGAAAATTGGTCAATACGTTGATTAATTATATGATGAACATTGGATAGATTTAATAGATCTGGAACAGGATTTCGCACGAAAGCCCCTACTTCAAAAGCTGGTTCTCCCCATACGCCTTTGGGGTCGATGGCAACCCAGCCTTCCTCAAACGAAAGAATATTCTCATGGTGGAGATCTCCGTGAAGAAGAACGGCTTTCTGTGATGTTTTGAGAAGGCGGGCTGCCAAAGATCGAGCTTTTTGCAGAGGAGTGTGAGGGATATTAGGTGAAGAATCTAAACCACTCAACCATTCATGCAGAGTGGGGAAGGAAGCATCTCCAGAAGAGGAGGATGCCTTATGAAGAGAACTCATAACATCGACCGCCTTCTCAACAGCCTTCAAATCATCATGCGGAAAATAGGATTTAAGAGAAATGCCAGGGAGGACACGCCCAATCAAGAGCGCTCCCTTCTCAACGTCCACCTTATGAAGGGAAACGCAACCATGACCCTGAAATGCCTTGAGAGCTCGCGCTTCACGTTCAATACCTTGTCTGTCAAAACCAACTTTTAAAACCAACGGTTTGATTGTTGAAAAATACACAGCATTATATGATGGATTATCCCAAGCACTAAGCTCCCCTAACTCCCACTGCTCTGCTAATTCGTGTATTAGGTGAGGTAAATGATCAAGCCAAGTCCGTCCATCACTTCCATAAAGGGAGATCATTTTTTTATTAAAAGAATTCATGCCACTCTTAATTATGAGATTTGCCTTCTTCAAAGAGAGCTTTAAAAAAATTACCCTTCTTCGTCCATATCAATTTTTTGAGGATAAGATTTGACTGGAGAAATGGGATCTTGAACATGCGATTCGTCTGCAAGCTTCATAGCAGAATGAACATCTCTATTTACCGGACCTTCTTCCTCTTCATGCATAGGAACTCTCCCCTCAAGGGGATCAGGACAATTCTTTTTCGTTGCATCAGGACAAATCAAATGGCAGTTATCTGCTATTTCTGCATCCTTACAATTCTTGGGAGTACAAGCAGTTTTACAAAACTTAGTTAACTTATCATGCGAAGTATTTATGGCTTTTTTAGATAAATGATGCCACTTTTTATGGAACTCTTCTGCCTGTTTGAAGCCTTCCATTAATTGAGCTCTTTTTTTATCAGGGATAACACTCTTCTTACTTTTTTGAGGTTTTTTCAAGTCACTGAAAGGACTCATCCTGTCCTTTATTTCACTTGTAGGACCCTTCATCAAAGGGGCTTCATCTTCAACACCTAACCCGACAGCTTCATCTGCTTCATCCACGGTGGGTTCATTGTCAATATCATCTGCTTCCCCTACTATAGCATTCTCCACCGCTCTTTCCCGTTGAGGTTTGGGCTTTGGCTTTGTAGCTGCTTCAAGGTACCCGAGATTCATGCAGAAAATGAGCAGCAAAGTAACCTCTATAAATTTTAAAAGTACCTTTACTTGTCTCATAGAGTGTCCCATTTATCCCTAAAAACACATATCTTTACATTAACGGAAAATGATTCCTTTTCTAAAGGATATATTAGAAAATTGAGAATAGCAATAAAGTGATATGAGCCTGTCTCTTGCAGGAATATATTAAATCCAGTATATATCGAGCAAAATATAGAGGGTTCGTTTAGTGAAATCGTCAAATTCTCTTCCTCTTCGTATAGGAACACGCGGCAGCGCTTTAGCTCTAGCTCAAGCTCATTTGGCCTTAAATCAGCTGAAAAAAACTTTTCCACAAGATCCTGTAATACAAAATGCTCATTTAATCCCCATTACCACAACGGGTGACCGCATTACAGATCGACCCCTTTCTGAAGTAGGAGGAAAGGGCTTATTTGTGAAAGAAATTGAGCAGGCTCTTTTATCCCATGAAATTGATCTGGCTGTTCACTCCTTAAAAGATATGGAGACGACTTTACCTACTGGCTTGATAATTGGAGCCACTCTTAAAAGAGAAGAAGCGCGTGACACACTCATCAATCTTAAAAATTATTCTTTAGAAACACTTCCCTCTGGGAGCATAATTGGCACTTCCTCGCCACGGCGCACAGCTATCGTTCTCTCCCTTCGTCCAGACTTAATCTGTGTGCCTTTAAGAGGTAATGTGGATTCACGTCTTCAAAAGCTTCAAGAGGGAAAAATGGATGCAATCATTCTGGCTTTGGCAGGATTACAGCGCCTTGGGCGCCAAGATGAAGCAACATACACATTTTCACCCAACGAAATGATCCCTGCTGTCGGACAAGGAACTCTCGTTCTAGAATGCCGACAAGAGGATCAACGCACACAAAACTATATTTCTCTCCTAAACCATGTCCCTTCGGAACTTTGTAGTATTGCCGAGCGTGCCTTCCTTAAAGGACTGAATGGAAATTGCAAAACACCCATTGGTGGGTATGCAACTTTACAAGAAGATGGAAAAATATGTCTAGAAGCCTTCATTGCATCTCCTCAGGGTAAACCTCTTTATAGAACCACGCAGGTGGGAGAAGATGCATCATTGTTGGGATTATCAACCGCAACACAGCTTAATGAAATAGCCGGGCCCCATTTTTGGGATTTTGCATGCACATCTTAATTACAAGACCAGTGGAAAACGCCATTCCTTTAGCAACCAAGCTGAAAAATCTAGGACATCAAGTCCTCATTGACCCCCTCTTAAAAATTATTCCACTGAAAGTGCAGCTCCCCCCTTTACAAACATACCAGGCAATTGTTGCAACTTCGCAACACGCGCTCTATAGCTTTTCACATCTTACGACAGAGAGAGACATTCCTCTATGGTGTGTAGGTTCTGAATCAGCCAAGGCTGCGAAAAGCTTAGGGTTTAAAAATATTCATGAAGCCTCTGGTACTGCACAAAACTTAGTTGAAAGATTAATTGAAACAATCAAACCATTCGATGAAAAATCCATCCTCCATATATCTGGAGATGTTATCCGCGTCGATATTGTTTCCATTTTGCTGAAAAATAATATCTCAGCAGAACGCATTATTCTTTATAAAAGCGAAGCGTCTTCTTCTTTCTCAAACGAAACACGTCATGCCATAGAAAACAAATTCTTAGATGCTGTTTTATTTTTTTCTCCCCGCACTGCTCGTATTTTTTACAATTTATGTCACTCATTGAAGATTGATCATTTCTGTTCATCTCTAATTGCGGTATGCTTAAGCAAGGAGATAAAAACAGAAATACAAGGATTACCTTGGAAAAAAATTCAAACTGCAAAAAAAACATCAACAGACGATTTACTATTGACGCTGATGATGGCAGACTAACAATGATTTTTAGGTTGTTTAGGAGTCTTTAATGTCAGATGAATCTGTACCTCCATCGTCAGAAAATGACAGCGCACCTTCTAAGTCCTGGAAGTCACGCATCCTAGGACTTTTCAATCCCTTCTGGCTCTCTATCTTTGGGGGATCCGTTTTAATTTGCTCACTTCTCATTTGTTTTTCTCCAGGACACATAATTTTTCCAAATGCTCAAGAGATCGTTGCCTTAAAAGAACAAACACGCGTGTTAAACGAACGTCTTTCTTCTATAGAAGCATCGGAGAAAGTACAACAACAACCAACCGATAATGGTGAACAACTTGCAACCTTGGAACAGCAGGTTGCACATATCCTTCAACAAATAGAATCTCTCCAAACTCCCCAAGCCTCAGAGGAATCCTCAAAACAGGTCGAACTCTCTAAATCTCTGGTAAAGGATTTACGTGCGATCTCTGAAACACAAGAAATATTAAAGAGCGCACTTTTGTTTTGGCATTTAAAAGCAAAAGTTCTATCCAATCATCCTTTCGTTGAAGAATTAGCTGCATTTCAAGCTGCTACAAAAGAAACAGAGGATTTATCAATTCTTGAAAAATATAAAGAATCAGGATTGCAATCTCTTAAAGAAACTGCCGAAACTGCTGCAGTAGAAAGTCATCAAAGTTCTTGGTGGGGACGCATTAAAGCAACTGTTCGTTCCCTTATAAAAGTTGAAAAAATTGATGCAACAACCCTCTCCCTTCCAGTTTATACAGAAGATCGTCAGGCCATCGAAGATCTTTTAGCACATCTTGACCGAACATATGTTCAACAACTCAGCGCCCTTACCTCTTCACAAACCACTCAATCCGGAGATGCATTATGATGGTACATTTCTTGCGTGGATTTGTTTTTATTATTAAGCTTACACTTTTAGTTGTTCTAGCTGTACTCTTAGCCCAATACCCTGGTGAGGCTCAACTTACTTGGTTTGGTTATCGCATAGATATGAGTATGGGTCTCTTGCTTGCTTTCCTATTGCTTGGTGTTGCGTTCATCCTTGTTGTTGCTGGCATATGGAGATTCTTCTGGCGGTTACCTATCTTGTGGGCAGAACATAGAAAAAATCGACGTCAACGGAAAGGTGAAATGGCATTGCTAGAAGGCATTAATGCCATTGCTGCCGGCGAATTCTCTGAAGCGCATCGTCTTTCAAAACGTGCAATTACATATAACGCACAACAACCTCTCAATCTTCTTTTATCGGCTCAAGCAGCGTATATGTCAGGAAAACTTGAGGAAGCAAACACTCATTTCCTTCAAATGACAAAACATAGTGCAACTGCTTTTTTGGGATTAAGAGGTTTAATTTTACATGCACGTTATACCAACAATTGGGAACTCATGCGCCAACATCTTCAAGAGGCTTTAAATATACGCCCACGCTCTCCCTGGGTGTTACAACAATTATTGGAACTTGATCTGCGCTTAGGCTCTCTTGATAATGCAAGCGCAATTGTTGAACAAATGCAACATCGTCAGCTTCTCTCAAAACCTGAAGGTCGTCGTCGCCAAGCTCTCATCCATTGGATGAAAGCCAAAAGTGCAGAAATAGCTGGCGATGAAACTCTCTTTATTCAGAAAGCAGCAAGCGCTCATTATGAGGCACCTGAAATTTCAACCATTGCTGTTCGCTTAGCCGACCATTACCACAAAAACGGGAAAACTTCTAAAGCACAAAAAATATTGATGAGTGGTTATGCTCATTGTCCACACATAGACTTTGCAAATCAACTTTCTATCATTAATTCAGGAAGCAATCCTCTTGATTATTATCGTGAAGTTGAAAAGCTTGTGAGTGGTGCGCCTAATCATCCTGAATCTCTTTATATTCTCGCTAAGGCTGCACGAGAGGCAAAACTTTGGGGGCAATCGCGTCATTATTTGAATTTGCTTAAAGCAACTTCTTACTCACAGCGTGTATGTCATCTTATGGCGGAAATAGAAGAGGCTGAAAATCCACACCAAAATAATCAAGCCTCTGTATGGCTTGAACGTGCTGCATCAGCACCAACTGACCCAACATGGATTTGTGAAAGTTGCAGAACAACAACTCCAACATGGCACCCCATTTGTCCAACATGTGAAGGATTTGATAAAATTTCTTGGCAATCTTCATCAGCTCCTTTAGTTTTAGACCATAAGGAACCGACACCTTTATTAGGATAGAGTTAATGCACTTATTCTTCTGGAATATTTTATAGGAAAAAAAATGCTTGCACCGAGTCTTCCCTTAAATATCTCAGATCATCCCCATGGCCTCCGCACATTTAATATTTTGGAAAATTTTTTATATGATAAATTTGAACGCATAAAACGCTTAGCAATGAATTTGTTTGAGGTTCCACACGTTTCTGTAAGTCTGATAGATGAACAATGCCAACTCAATAAATCTTTCATTGGGGCAGAAGTTATTGAGGCTCCCTATGAAATTTCTTTTTGCGAGCACGCCATATTACAAGATGATATTTTTTTTATCCCTGATACTTTACTAAATGAGCAATTTTGTAAGAGCCCATATGTTTTAGGCACACCCCATATTCGCTTTTATGCAGCTTTTCCTATTTGGATTAATCATCAAAAAGTAGGGATCATTTCTCTTGTTGATCATAAGCCTCGCTATTTTTCACCTGATCAACTTTTCTTACTGAAAGATATTGCAGGCCTGATTGAAACAGAAATTCAAAATTATACAATTTCAACAGATAAAGGCAAATTAGCCTCAGATCTTGACCAAGCTCGTATGGCATCAATGATTGATTCCTTAACAGGACTTTGGAATCGCCAAGGAATGTATAATATTCTCAAATCTCGCATGGATGAATACCAAAAAATTGGTGCGCCTTTCACAGTTGCAATTCTTGATATTGATAATTTTAAAAATATCAATGATACCTATGGTCATGATTCAGGCGATCATACTTTAATGACCATTGCAAAAACACTCATAGCAAGTTGCAGAGAAACAGATGGTGTCTGTCGATGGGGAGGAGAAGAATTCTTACTCCTTATTAATGAATCCAATTTAATGCACGTGACCGAAATTGCTGAAAGAATTCGCCTCACTCTTGAATCGGCTGTTGTTTTTATAGGCGCTCACTATCCTTTAAAAATTACTGTCACCATTGGTCTTTCTTGCATATCAGAGAATAGCCATCCCACGTTAGAAGATTTGATTAGCAAAGCAGATCAAGCCCTTTACCAAGGAAAACGATCAGGTAAAAATAAAGTTGTTTTGATTTAAGGAAGCAATTTAATTTCTTCTTTTACCATCTGAAAAGAGATAAGAAAAAGCATTTAATTTGTTCTAAAATTATGGTGACAAATTAAGGTTTATTTTTTTTACATCTATCTAGTTCATCTAAAATATTCTGCAGCCATAGCCATTTCAGCACGATTTTTTTATCTGTGTTATTTATACCTGCTTGAATATACTTATTAATCATGCATTTACTCTCGGTGCTTAAAGCAGGATATAGGTGTATTCTACCTTCATCTTTTCTAAATGTTTGTTGATTTTTCCCCTTTTTAAGTATGGGTATAAGGAATTCTTTATATTCTTCTATAACTTTTTCTGTAAGATAAACTGTAGGATTTTCGAGTTTATTTTCTAACTCAACTGCCTCTATAAAAGCTTTACCAACAAAGTAATTGTCTTCATGACATAAAGGACCAATATGTATAACTCCTCGAGTCAAAAGCCCCAAATTTTCTAAAATTATACGTTGAATTTCTTGGGCTTTTTGAATAAAAGGAACGATATTTGTTTTTCTCAGACCATCTCTAAATTGGGGAGGATCATCTTCAAAGTATTTCTCTTCTATTAATAGTGGATAGCTCACTAAAATAGAATCAGAAAACATAGTAGATTGAAAATTATATGAAATAATCTTTCGATTTTTTGAAACAGTATCTAACAATATTTGAGGCAACTTGGCGTTTTCTTCTTCTGTGATATCTTTAGTTTTTTCTTGTTGAGTATATTTTTTTATAATTTCAATGTAGATACTCCTTACAATATCTACTTCATCAGCAGCCAAACTTTTAATGTAATTAGAAAAACCAAGAATATCAATATAAATTAAAATTCTAGCCTGCATATTATGCTTTAACACATCATTATTTTTTATTGAAACATATAATAATTTTAAACAAGAAAAAGTTAACAATGAATTAGCATTAACAGAAGAAAAGATTGATTTTGAATATACATTTTAAAATGATTAATTTACATGCTTATTATTTTTTGCGCCATTAAAAGAATATCTTTTGCCACAGGTGCTGCTGCCTTTGCGCCACTCCCCCCGTGTTCTACGAGAACAGATGTCACAAAGCGGGGATTTTTCAAAGGCGCATACCCAACAAAAAGAGCATGCTCACGCGTATGCCACGGACGATTGGCACTGCTTGCCAATCCTTGCTCCCGATCTCGCTTGGTAATACGTTGAACTTGGGTTGACCCTGTCTTTCCTGCCATTTCGAATCCTTCTTCAGTAATGCGACTGGCGTAAGCTGACCCACCTGGTTCGTTAACAGCTCTTTCCATGCCCGAACGAACAAGCTGCAAATGTTCCACATTCAAACCCATATCCTCTGGCGCTTCTAAATTATTATCGGCAACCAAATTGGGATGAATTGTTTTTCCTGTAACTAGTCGCGCGGTCATGACAGCCAACTGAAGAGGTGTTGCTAAAACATAGCCTTGACCAATGCTTGCGTTATAGGTTTCTCCTAACATCCAAGATTTACCAAACACGCGCGTTTTCCATTTGCGAGAGGGAATTAGTCCAGGCTTCTCTCCAGGTAAATCAATGCCCGTACATTCTCCCATTCCAAAGCGTTTTGCCATATTTGCCATCCCATCAATACCTAAAAGCTTGCCCACCTGGAAAAAATAGACATCACATGATCGGGCAATTGCTGCTTCAAGATTAAGGGTTCCATGTCCACCGTGCTTCCAGCTGTGGCAATGAAAGGCATGGTCTCCCAAAGTTATATAGCCTGTACAACAAAATGATGTTGAGGCCGTAATAACCCCAGCTTCTAAAGCTGCAAGAGCAACCATCATTTTAAAGGTGGATCCTGGCCCATATTGTCCTGTTAAAACTTTATCATTAAGAGGACGCAAAGGATCATTGAGAAGTGTGTCCCACTGCACTTTCGAAATACCTTCCGAAAATAAATTTGCATCAAACCCTGGTATTGAAACATAACTGAGGGTCTTCCCAGTATTGGCATCTAAAATTATAGCTGCCGCGCCCTTTTCAAGGGATAAGCGTTGCGCAACAGATTGCTGCAATTCCATATCGATCGTTATAGGAATATCTTCCCCCTTAACACTCGGGGTGGTGGAAAGCTCACGCACAATACGGCGTACTGCATTAAGTTCAACTTGCTTAACACCAGGCATCCCACGCAGTTTCATTTCATATGTTTTTTCTACACCTGATTTTCCAATGCGCATTCCTGGAAGCTCGAGCAGAGGATCGCCATCTAATTCATTTTCGGAAACTGCTGCTACATACCCTATGCAGTGACACGTCTCCAATCCATAGGGATAGTAGCGGTTTTGCCCTTGCTCAACATCCATTCCAATAAGGTCAGGCAAATGGAGCTCCAGGCGCGTGACCTCATCCCAGGACAGCCCTTCTTTTATCGTCACTGGGACAAATCTTGGTTTTCTTTTTAATTCCTTGCTGATGCGTTCGATGTCATTGTCATCAAGCCCTAAAAGGGACTGTATAGAAGATAGTAATTGATGCAAATCCTCAATTTGATCGCGGACAACAGTTGCCCGATACGTATTATGATATGTTGCAAGAATTTTTCCCCGCGCATCAATAATTTGACCTCGAGACGGAGCAATAAGACGAGAATATAAACGATTTTTATCTGAAAGAGTTTGGTAGTGGTCTCTTGAATAAATTTGAAGATAGCCTAAACGCCCTAATAAACTTGACAAAAGAATTCCTTGCGCCCCCCCTAAGATCAAGGCACGCCTTGTAAAGAGCTGCTGCTTATCTTGAGAGGACATAAGATTTATATCTCTCTACTTTATGAGCCTTGAAACTTTTTTCACTTAAGCAGCCTGTTCCATCTTGGAACCCGCACGACCCGATGGAACCATGCCCAAAGCATGAAGATAAAGATCTAGCAACTCTTCCTGCTCCATTAAATCTTCTTGTTTCATTTTGCGCAGCTTTAAAACTTGCTTCATGGTTTTCACATCAAAACCATTGGCCTTAGCTTCCCCAAAAATTTCCCTAATGGATTCTAAGAGTTCCCTCTTTTCTTCTTCTAGACGCTCCACTTTTTCAATATATTGGCGTAATTGACCGGACGAGACGACTTCAAACGACATACTTTTTCCCCTTTCATGAAAACAGATTTAATTTACATTATGATAGGAATCAGGTATTTGAATTAACAGTCTTCGACGCTTTTTGCAACTCATTTAAGATATATTTTGTAAATATTTGTAGGAGAACTGTGTATTATAAGCATTGCGAGCTTTCCCATGTTACTCAATCTATGGTATACATCCTTATCTAGAGAGAAGGAAATTTTGTGACTATAAAAATTTTGCAGGAAAATTGGCAGCAATGGCGCGAAGCCGGCATGCACGCAAAAGCTTGGCCTTTTGAAGAAGCCCGGCGTATTCTTCACCGCATCCATAACCAGACACCTTCAAAAGGATACGTACTCCTGGAAACTGGCTATGGACCCTCTGGCTTGCCGCATATTGGAACATTTGGAGAAGTCGCACGCAGCTGCATGGTCCGTCACGCTTTTCAAGTCCTAAGTGATATTCCGACACGCCTCTTTGCTTTTTCAGATGATATGGATGGACTTCGTAAGGTCCCCGATAATGTCCCCAATCAAGCGATGCTTGCACAGCATATAGGCAAGCCACTTACCCAAATTCCTGACCCATTTGGTCGCTTTGAAAGCTTTGGGCATCATAATAATGCCATGTTGTGTCAGTTTTTAGATTCATTCGGGTTTGATTATGAATTTCAAAGTTCCACTGAGTGGTATAAGAGTGGACGATTTGATGAAACATTAAAGCTTGTTCTTCAACATTATGATGAAGTAATCGCTGTCATTTTACCCACCCTTGGTGAAGAGAGACGGGCAACTTACAGTCCATTTCTCCCTATTTGTCCCCAAACGGGGCACGTCTTACAAGTTCCCATCATTAGCCGAGATATGGAGGCCTTCACCGTTACGTATCTTGACCCAAAAACTGGCCAGACTGTTGAAGTTCCCATAACAGGAGGGCATTGTAAGCTTCAATGGAAAGCAGACTGGGGAATGCGGTGGCGCGCCTTTGATGTTGATTATGAAATGTCTGGCAAAGACCTCATTGATTCTGTACGCCTGTCGAGTCAAATCACGCATATTTTAGGAGGACGCCCTCCTGAGAATCTAACCTATGAGCTGTTTTTAGATGAGCATGGTCAAAAGATATCTAAATCAAAAGGAAATGGTCTGACCATCGAGGAATGGTTGAAATATGCCCCTTGGGAGAGCTTATCCTACTATATGTATCAGTCTCCTCGTAAAGCTAAACGTCTTTATTTTGATGTGATCCCGCGCCATGTGGACGATTATTTGACATGGGTAACCAAGTACACAGAACAACCAACTGACCAACAGCTTGAGAATCCTGTTTGGCATGTTCATGCAGGACATCCTCCTACATTAGAAAGCTCCCTTACATTCACACTGCTTCTAAATTTGGCCTCCGTGTGTAATGCTGAAGAGGCCTCTATTTTGTGGGGATTTGTGACGCGTTATCAACCAACAGCATCTCCCGAATCTACGCCCTTTTTAGCACGTCTCATCGACCATGCAATTCACTATTATCATGATTTTATTCTCCCCTCTAAAGTTTATCGCTCTCCCGATGACAAAGAAAAAGCGGCCTTAATTGAATTAAAAGAAACATTAAGGACACTTGGGCCAAATGGTGACACTGAGGAGCTTAAAACGCTCGTTTATGAGATCGGTAAACGCCACTCTTATGAAAATTTACGCGATTGGTTTTCTATGCTCTATCAAGTTTTGCTGGGACAACCAGAAGGACCGCGCATATGGTCCTTCATCGCTTTGTATGGCGTCAAGGAGACCATTGCTCTCATTGAAGAGAAAGTAAATCAGTCTCTTGATACACCTAGCCAGAGAGTAAAATCATGACAAATACAGCTCTTGCCGCCTCCCCTTCGCTCGTGCGCAGGCTTTATGATTGGACGATTCAATCTGCCAATACGCCTAAAGCTGTTTGGATTGTCAACCTTGTTTCTTTTGCTGAGAGCTCTTTTTTCCCCCTCCCCCCTGATCTCATGCTCATTCCCATGATTTTAGCTGATAAAGCAAAAGCATGGTGGCTTGCTTTTATGTGCACACTTTCTTCTGTTGTGGGGGGTCTTGTCGGATATGCCATTGGGTACTTTTTATATGAAACTCTTGGAGAATGGATTATTCAAACGTATCACTTACAAGACGCCTTTGGCCGATTTCAAAATGATTTCCAGACATGGGGATTTTGGATCATTGCCCTTAAAGGGTTAACACCCATTCCTTTTAAACTGGTGACCATCGCAAGTGGCGTAGTTGGCTTGAAATTAGCCCCTTTCATCGTTGCATCCATTATTGCACGTTCTTTCCGCTTTTTTCTGCTTGCCGGTCTCCTTTGGTATTTTGGAGAATGGGCCCGCACGTTCATTGAACGATTTCTTCCCTGGATTTTGGGGGCAGTGCTTATCACATTAGTTTTAGGGTTTGTCGCTCTTAAAATGTTAGCAGGGTAGCCTTTAGACCACCCTGCTTTTAATGTTTCTATACTGCTTTAGGTAAGCATCAGTCCTAAAGAAGTTCGTATCGCTTTAAACATTGTTTATTGATCCTTATTAAGAAAAAATACAGCTCCCTTCACTGTGGTGGTTCTCTTATGCTCCCTTGATTATACCCCCTACTAAGAGTAATGTTTAAATAAGACTGTGGCGTGCGTCTAAAGGACATGTCACGTTACATGGCAAAAGAAACTTACAATGTGAGAAGTGATGAGGTAAGCAATTATGAAGTGTGCATATATGAACAATCTCTGCGCCAAATTGTCGACCAAACATATTCATTATTTTCTCATTCTCATCTCTGTTCTGTCTCTTGGTTTTGCCTATGGAGCAGAATATGGGTTTAAAATTTTACCCTGTGAGTTTTGTCTTTATGAACGGTGCATTTATGCAGGACTCATTGTTGTTGGTCTCTTAAGTTTAAAAACCCGTTTCTTCTCTGACCACAAAGGGGTTTTAGCCCAACTTCTTGTATTATCAATCGGCATTGGTCTCACCTTTTATCATGCTGGCATGGAACAACATTGGTGGGCAGCTCCTAAAAGCTGCTCAAGCATTCAAAATGCTATGACCTTAGAAGACTTTCGTAAGCAACTTCTTCAAACCCCTCGTCCGCGGTGTGATCAAATCTCTTGGGCCTTATTTGGAATTTCTGCCACGGTGTGGAATCTCCTGCTTCAAGCCGGGCTTGCTTTTTTAACTTCTTTAAGTCTTTATCTACCTAATAACACTCTTTCTGATCAAAACTAAGAAGTCATGGAAGATATTTTTGAAACTTTAAAAAAACAATATTACATTCAGCTTCCCTTCCCCATGGATCGCACAATTTTAGAAGATGCTATCACTGCATTTTTTAAATTTTTAGAGGAGCCGGACTCTATTAAAAATCATATTGACTTTACAATTGCGCCCCTCCACCGGCGCGGGGATGTGGGATTTAAACGCCGTAATTCAGATGATCATATTTATAATGACAATAAAGACTTCTTTCACTTTCATCCCGCAATTTTTAAAAAGTATGGACCCTTTCTCAAAGAGAATCCGGTTGTGAATGACTTTGTCACAAAAGCACAACCGATTTGGGACTTGGCCTATAAAACAGTTTACCAAATTTTAAAATCCCTTGAATTGAAATTCCCTCATCTCACATCAAAAGTTTTTGACACGGACCTTGTCCACATCCAACTAAGATTTTTAAAATATGAATGGCGAGAATCAGGAAAAAACCTGGCAAAACCACATTTTGATGCTGGATCTTTTACACTCGCCATTTCAGAAAGTTGTCCGGGTTTGAGAATTGGAAGCTGCCCTGACGATTTACAACTCATCACCCATAAAGACGGCCATGCCATCTTTATGCTTTCAAGCAATCATAAAACCATCATGGATACGGATGAGCTGAAACCAGGGTGGCATGATGTTATTCAAATTGACGAAACTGTTATTGGCAGCCCCTTATCACGCTGGGCCATCGTGGCTTTTATTGAAGCCCATGGAGTAGCCGCCCTTTCCAGAACAGAAACCCACAAGTGGTATACTGAATCGGCTGCATAATTCTTGATTGCCTGATTACTTCGCAAAAACCTTCGGAAGATCTTTCCACCGTGTTGTATAGGCGGGAGATACATTCTTTTTTCCATCTCTCCATCTTGGTTTGTTTCCGCAAGCCGCTAAGGACACAGTCCCACTCCCGTACCGCTTATTAAGAGAGTCCAATGCCTGAAAAAGCTCTTTACGCCCTTGATCCTCTGTTGGAAGAGAAGAGAATAAATCAAATTGAACATTGTCCTCTTGTGATAAAAGATCAAAGGCCATCACCCCTGCTTTATGATACCCAAAACCTTCCTTAAAAATATCTTCCAATGCCCGTGTACATGCTTTGACAAGATTAATATCATCTTCCACCGGATTCGGAAGAGTGACCACTGTGTGATTTCTATACTGAGGACTATTTTTTTGAAAGATATTGGTGCGGATATGCACCATGATATTCTTGGTTCTCAATCCGTCGCTTCGTAACTTTTCTCCCAAGCGCATTGCATAAGAAGCAACCACCGACCTTAAGTCTTCAAGCTCTCGAATGGGAGATCTAAAACTGCGTGAGACTTGAATAGACTTTTTAGGGTCACGAACATCTTCAAGGCTTAAACAAGATATCCCATTCAACTCTTGAACGAGTCTTTCTCCCATGACTGTAAACTGCCGCCGCATCCAGCGTGGATCAACCTGCTTAAGTTGCAATCCCGTATAAATGCCAAATCCCAGAAGACGTTCCGACATGCGACGCCCTATTCCCCAAATATCTCTCACGGTGAGATTTTGAAGGGCTTCATCGATGGCACTTTCTCCTTTTAAAATATGAACGGAAGGCCCCTTGCCCTTTCTCTTGGCCACTTGATTGGCAACCTTTGCAAGCGTTTTTGTCTCCCCAACTCCAATGGAAATAGGAATCCCAAGAGAGTACCATATGTGGTTTTTAATATGGTGGACGAGTTTTGATATGTCCTTAATACCGGAAAAGTCGACGAAAGATTCATCAATGGAATAAATCTCCATTCTGGGGACGAGCGCGTCTAAAAGAGTCATCATGCGGCAAGACATATCTCCGTATAAAGAAAAATTGGAAGAAAAAACGACCGCACGGTGTTGATCAAGAATCTTCTTAACTTGAAAATAAGGAGCACCCATAGGAATTCCCAAGGCTTTCACTTCGTGGGAACGCGCAATGATGCACCCATCGTTATTAGAAAGAATGGCAATGGGCTGATGCATTAAATCAGGGCGAAACACGCGCTCGCAGGATGCATAAAAATTATTAGCATCCAATAGTCCGATCATAATCCCCCCTTAAATTCGTGAATAACAGACGTCACCACACCCCAGATGCTGAAGGCCATTTCCTCCGTAATAGTCAGGGAAGGATAGTCAGGATTCTCCGGTTTGAGAATCACTTTTTGACCCTCCATACGAAGGCGCTTCACAGTCAGCTCACCATTAACAACTGCAATGACAATTGCCCCACTCTTGGCTTCCAGGGAACGGTCCACCACCAGAATATCATTATTATGAATGCCTGCTTGAATCATAGAATCTCCCGCGACTTTGACAAAAAAAGTTGCCGCAGGATGGCGAATTAAATACTGATTCAAATCTAAGGCTGTCTCCAAAAAATCATCTGCAGGAGAAGGAAACCCGGCAGATATGCGATGCGCATAGAAAGGAAAAAGAAAGCGCTTGGCTATGGTTTTGTCTCCGCGCTCCCGCGCGTTATACCTTCCTCTTGGCCATGTTCTCCCTTGTGCCATTGTTTAACCTCCTCTTTTTATGGGCTTGTTTTGATATATGTACGTTAATCATAGCAGCAAAACGTCCCCGTTGTCTAACATTCTCTTTTGAATAAAATTCACTCTAAATTTAAATGAAGGAAACCAAATATTTATTGACGAAGCACTCTTTTCTAGTATAACCAGAAATAATCATAATGAAAGCAAAGCACATGAACAAAAGCATTAGTACAATCCTCTTTTTTATTACATTTGTAATAAGTGGAGTTCAGGGAATACAAGGCGAAAGAGAACGCACGGAGCATGTAACGCCGCGATACTCAGATTTCCAAGCCGCATCTTCCTTTGTAAGAGATGCCGTAAGCAGCATCTTCACCCCCGATGAACACCCAACGTGGCAACGCGCTTTTACGAAGGCAGGTGCAGGCATTCTTATATTTCTCACCGCTGATAATATAACCCCTGAAAGTGGTATACAGTCCCGGGTTTTAACTGTGGGCCAATGGGTGGGGACAGGGCTTATGATAAATGCGCTGTTTGATATAATTTACCTTCTCTATGATCACGTGCGATCCCCTTCCGTTGCTCGTCAAGCTTTTGGGCCTTCATTAAGGCCAAGCCCCCAACGCCAAGAAGCTTATAATCAAATTATTGAACAGAGAAATCATGAAATGGCGCGCGTAACACGGGCAGGACGATTTGTACTCTATTCTGCTCTAACAGCATATTTTATCAGTGGGTACTACCAGGGACTTATGGGAATGCTTGAAAGAGGAACCAATCCTTTCAGTTTTTCCCTTCCCAAAGGAACGACTTGTCACAACAGCTGGGATTTTTTGTGCTGGCCGATTATGACACCAACTTTCTTGACATACTTTGTTGCAACACTTGCCTATAACGTGCGAGAACTCTCTTACTTTGGTCACCCTGATTTTCCACAAAGAGGCTACGTTCCTCTCTTTGAAATGGCAAATGGGTATGCCTTGATAGGACTATCTGCTCAACTCGCAAGAGGATTGGGGTTTGATCCAAAAACATTACGAGCCTTAGAGCATATAAGCCCCGAACTTTACGATTTTTATATTACACAAAAAAATTTTCGCCTCGGTGATCGCGTTCTTTATAGAATGCTCCTCGAATGGGGAAATTTAAGGGTTTATACGGGTAAATTTCTTATTCTCAAAAACTTCCTCAGTTACCCTTGGAGGCGCGTTGTTATTCAGAAAATAAGCATTCCTCATACTGAGGACAGCGCACTTCCAGATATACGCCCGAGAAGATCAAGGACCCAAACTCTTCACCCTACTGCGCCACAGACAGGTACAATGATTTCTACAAGTACGGCTTTTTCTTCAACTCAAACTTCTCAGACAACACCTACAGCAACAGAAACTTCTGTCGCCCCTCATGAAAGAATCAAAACCCGTGGCGTTGCTGATCTAACACGAGCGCAAAGGCAGCATTCTCTTCTGCCCGCCTCCCCATCCCTTCTTGGAAGAGTTGATCATAAACAAAAAGAACGCACAGAGGCCCTTCAACGCCTTTCTGCTTTAAGAGCCCAATATCCCATAAAGACACATCTCATCGATTCAGAACTCAAGAAGGCTGCTGCCTTTCTTGGCGGTCAGATCACCCCTGTGAGGGGTAGTGAATTCAGTTTGATGTGGCGTATGGGGGATCATCAGTTTGCTATAACTTTTGAAACACCGCATGGATCCGACAGCAGCAATTATTCCGGCAATAAGCGTGACCGCGTGCTCAACATGCTTGAGACCTGTTATCTTGTAGGGCTTAACGAAGATGAAGTACATAAATATATACAAGCTAATAATCTATATCATCTCTTACGCTTCGACAAACTAGTATACTTTATTTTCTTTAGTAGAAATAAAGAGACGCTTTAAGTTGCACATTCTCACTGTCAGAGCCCCCTCTCTCTTTGTCATTGCGAGGAGCGAAGCGACGAAGCAATCCATGTATTAACTTTATTTTATTATGGGCACTTTAAAAATTTGACTTTTGAAATGGGCATCTCTTAATACTCTTCCTGCTAGC
>VGEY01000011.1 GCA_016869075.1 Alphaproteobacteria bacterium | reverse complement strand
TGGACTTCATATCCTGCATCACGAGCATGGTGTGCATAGGTGGCAATAAGATCGTCAGCCTCAAAGCCTTCCGCATCAATGGCGGGTACATTGAAAGCAGCACAAGCCTCTCGTATAATCTGAAATTGAGGAATAAGATCTTCCGGCGCCTCAGGACGATGGGCCTTATAGTCAGGATAGATTGTTTGCCGAAAAGTTTGACGTCCGGCATCAAATATGACAGCTAACGCATCCGTATTATTTTCCATCAATGTCTTGAATAAAATGGAACAAAACCCATAGACAGCCCCGACAGGTACTCCGTCTGGCCGACGCAAGGGAGGTAAGGCATGATAAGCTCTAAAAATAAAGCCTGATCCATCAATGAGTGTTAATTTTGGCATGCACAACCTTAAAGCGATCCTTGAATGTTCTTAAGGGTTACCACAGTAGGACTCAAAACTCTATAACCTTGTGGCTAAAAGGCTGATTGAGGATCTTATACCTCTCCCCTTGTGATCTTCCTTATACCTCTCCCCTTGTAGGAGAGGTCATGGCGAAGCCATGAGTAAGGGGTATTTGAATTACATTCTTTCGTTATTGCGAGCGACCATAGGGAGCGCGACAATCCACGTATTAAATTCTTTTTTCCACCCGTGGGCAATATGGGCAATTTAATAATTTGACTTTTGAAATGGGCATCTCTTAATACTCTTCCTGCTAGCGCGTTTTTAAAAACACATTGATAAACATTTGGACACTTAGAACAGACTCCTTGTTGCGAGGCCCTCTCTTTTTGTCATTGCCAGGAGCGTATGCAACGAAGCAATCCATGTATTCCTAGATACCTTCGGTTAATTAAATACATGGATCACCACACTCCCTGCGGTCGCTCGTGATGACATGATGGTGGTCAAAGAGCTCACCTAATGAGGTTGTTTAATGTCCTCAGTTTTTTTAATAAGGAAGATAAAAATGTCTTTATAATTTTTTATTGTATCACTCGCTTCTCCTGAAGAATGAAGGATCATAAACGTCGACATCACTGATCCACAAGTCCTTCAACAAATGTATCCCCATTTGCGTCCGCATCGGCTCTGCGTGCATTGCTTCAAATTTGAAGCTCACCTTGAGAGCCCAAGTTTTATAGCAAGATCACGCCTATCTATCCACATGGATAGCTGTTAACTCGCATCCTTAATAACCTTAAGGAAGCGCTCTCTCCTACCGACTAACAAGTCGAGTTTGGAGCCTTCCGGTGCGGACACCAATGGGGATACAGAAAGCGAAAGAAAAAAGAAATGAAGAGAAGAAAGAAAAGAAAAAGAGAGAGGGAAAGGTGTGCCGGTCGTCCTTGCGAGGCCCCTCTCTCTTTGTCATAGCGAGGCCAAAGGCCGCGGCAATCCATATATTAATAGTACATGGACTGCTTCACTGCGTTCGCAGTGAAGATGGGAAATAATTTAATGAGATTTGGCTAATCTATTGTCTTTTGATGTGACTTCGGAGGACCCTGCCTCTTCTCTACAACTCTCACTACTTTTTTTAAGGAATATGGAATGCTCAGAACCATAAGAAAGATTTAGACTTCCTCCCTCATTATGGGGAGTTAAAGGGGGCGGTGCTCTCCTTGAGGACACTGGAAACGTTCCCTCCTCACTTGGTTCTGAGAAGGAAAAATATGAACCGGCCGAAGAAATTCCTTCATCCGCATCATCTTCCTGATCTTTAAAAGAATGACGACCACTATGACGAAGGGGGTTCGTCTCTCTCACACCTTTCTTTTTAAGAAGGGCCGCTTCTTCTAATGCGTCTAAGCTTTCTTGAGAAGCTGTTCTTAAGACAAAACCACTCTGCAGTAAGGGATTAGGGGAAGTATTTTCTTCACGAGAATAAGGACGTGTGCGGAATTTGGCCGGCAAAAAGGCGGGAGCAATTCGATCTTGGGGTAAATCTTCACCCTTAATTTGGGGAAGTTTAATGAGGACGAGTTTTTTAAGTTTTGAATAGTATGGCGCTTGAAGAATATCCTTTTGAAATAAGTTAATATTAGATTCAGAATCTTCAATTAAAAATAAGATTTCAAATGAGCACTCTAAACCGTACACTGCAAGAGGACTATAAGCCTTTTGAAAATAAAATAAGGGAGGTTCTTTTTGGGGTCTGAGGCGTTTGAAGGACGCAACTTTACCTGATTTATAATATTCACACTCATACGCCCCAATTTGGAGTTTTCCTCTCTCCACATGACCAGTTAATCCCAATGCCTCAGACAACTCAAAATGCCTCAACTGCCTAAAAATCATATCTGCGTCATTCCAAGCACACGCAATCGTTACGGCGTTGTCACACTCTATGCGATAGCGTACATAATCTGGCATATCGCCGCGCGGTAAATCTGGTCCCTCGGTTGGTTCAGAATAACGACTTAGCACACCATGTTGATCAAAAATCATACCTACAGCCCGACTCTCATAAGGTCGAGACAACTCCTCAATTTTTCCTGCCGCTTCCCCAACCCCTTTAACATTCAATTTAATAATTTCAAGTTTTGGCATTTCTTCAGTCGCAATAAGAGGGTGAAATAAGAAGGCAGCCATTAAAGCAAGCATAGCTGGCATATAGATTCTTCTTATATTTCCGCACTTAATTATCATTTTTCTGACCATTTTTTTGATGAGTTATGTCATTCATGACAATGCCATTATAAGGGAATGGCCTGCCTGATGTAAGGGAGAACTTAGGAGGTGTATATACACCTCTAGAGCATCCCCTTCACTGAGAAGTTTCTATTGTGTTCCTCTTCTCTCTACATCATAGGAAAATAAGCTTTCCTCCTGTCCCTTTGTATATGTTTCAAGCAATCCCGTAACTACAGCAGGAGATGAGCCCATCTCTGGTGCAGAAGGAAGGGGGGCTCCAGCTTGAATTCTTAAGGGGGGTGGAGAAGGTGGCACTAAAGGTCTTTTAAAACGCTCTAAGAGATCATCTGGCAAACTCATTAACACAACAGGCTTCTCTCTTTCAGCCTTTGCCTGTTTTATAAATTCTGAATGTTCATCTGAACTGGGCAATTGTGTCCGGTGATCGAGCGGTAAAAATCGCTCACTTATGTGATCTTGGGGCAGAACTTCACCATTAATTTTTGGGAGCCTAAATATTATTATTTTTTGCAATCCTTCATATTGATAATAAGGAGCTTGAATAACGTCGTCCTTAAAAGCCATAACATGATCAGGATTATCTTCTATATAAATCAACAAAGAAATGATGAACTTATTGCCATATACGGCCAGTGGGCTATAGGCTTTTTGAGCATAAAGTTGAGAAAACCCCTTGAATGTGGGAGTGAGGTACCTAAAGGATGCCACCTTTCCACACTTGTAATAGGCGCACTTATTTTGTCCTACCTCATACTCGCCCTTCTCTACTGTACCCCCTAACTCTAAAACATCTGCCAAATTAAAGGATCTTAATTCATCAAAAATCTCTTCCGAACCTGACGCAATTGCTACATTATTTCCACAACGTGATCGATAGCTCACATAATCTGGCATCGACCCTCGGGGCAATTTTGAGAATCGACAAGGCTCCGAAAAACGACTTAATACGCCATGAAAGTCAAAAATCATGTACACGTGCTCTGGCGCGAATGGTTTGCATTCTTCATCAATTCTTTCTGCGAGGTGCCCTGCTCCGCTGACTTCATATTCAATAATTTCTGGCTTTAACTTTCGTTCAGTAGCTTCTAAGGGGGCTGAGAAGAAGATGAATGCTAAAATGAGGGAATTGTTCTCAACTATTTTTCTTAAAAACTGTAGATTCATCGCAGGATCCTACTCTGTTTTTTTGATTGATAAACAATAAGAATATTATAAAGGAATGGTTTCATTTTGATAAGATCCAACTTAACAAGGTATGACCTTTTACCAATCTCCTTTGAAATAACTTTGAAAATCCCTTTATTTTTAAAGATATTTTCTAACTTAGTTCTTGAACAATTTTTTCCTGTAACGCATAAGTTAAGTGGTGTTAAATGACTTCAGGCTTGGACTTTTAGGAAAACGGCAAAGCAGTAAAAGGGTAAAGATGATAAGCACACAAAATGCTTGGATTTTAGCAGATCATGGAAAAATTGGTACCTACAGTCAATGCTTGGGAATCGCCCAAGCTCTTGGTGTGAACCCCCAATTTAAAACCATGAGGCCTCGTTTACCTTGGAAAATCCTGCCTCCTCAACTTTGGTTAAGAAGTTTGCATTCACAAATACCAGGGCATGACCCTCTCACGCCTCCCTGGCCGGATTTACTCATTGCGGCAGGACGCGTCTCAATTGCTCCTGCTATGGAAATTCAACGACGTCATAAAAAGTGTTTCACCATTATTTTGCAAAATCCTTATGTCAATCCCAAGCATTTTGATTGCGTTATTGTCCCTCATCACGACCGTTTAAAAGGAAAAAATGTTATATCGGTTTTGGGGGCCCTTCATCGTTTAACAGATGCTCATATTAAGGAATCTGCTGAGATTTACCCTTCCCAATACCAGTCACCCATTACTACCGTTTTATTGGGCGGTGATAATCGCCGCTATCATTATCAAGAATCCGATATGAAAGCATTAGCTGATGCCCTTCTTAAAATTGGTGGACATTTCTTTATTACTCCTTCCCGTAGAACCAGCCCTGCTCTCATTAAGGTTCTTAAACAGTTTCTGGAGGGAGCATCATACGAGATGTGGGATGGTACAGGAGATAACCCTTACCCAGCCTACCTTGGATTAGCTGATCAAATTATTGTCTCTCAAGACTCTGTTTCTATGGCCTCTGAGGCCTGCTTCACCGGAAAGCCTGTTTATATTTGGGAGATTAATCATTCCCCTTCCAAGTTTCGCGACTTTCACCATGATCTGTACAACCAAGGATTTGCAAAACCTTTCCAATGGCCTTTTCCTAAATGGTCTCCTAAAAAACTAGATGAAATGGGTCGGGTCGTTTCTTTTGTTAAAGAAATAATGAATCAAAAACAACGGTAAGAAATTGCCTTTTTTGTGGTGAGGTTTTTGAGCATGACAGAACATTCACATTTTCCTTCTTCACTCGCAAATGGAATAGAAGTTATTCGTCAAGTTGTGAAAACTTTACCGAGTGCTCCTGGCGTTTATCGTATGGTTAATAATCAAGGCAAGGTTGTCTATGTAGGCAAAGCAAAAGACCTTAAGAAACGCGTCATTTCGTATACCTTTGCACCAAAGCTCCCTCATCGTCTTCAGCGTATGGTTGCAGAAACAGTTTCCTTAGAGATTGTAACAACACATACTGAAATTGAAGCACTCCTCCTAGAAAGTAATTTAATTAAAAAGCTTCAACCACATTACAATATTTTATTAAAGGATGATAAATCCTTTCCCTATATCCTCATCACGCAAGACCACCCCTATCCACGCTTAGAAAAATATCGCGGCCCACACACTGTGAAGGGAAATTACTTTGGCCCATTTGCTTCAGTTGCAGCTGTTGAAGAAACAATGATTTTACTTCAAAAAGTATTCCTTATACGTAACTGCAGTGATAGTTTTTTTGAAAAGAGGACGCGCCCATGTCTTCAGTATCACATCAAAAGGTGCAGTGCTCCTTGTACGCATAAAATTTCTAAAAAAGATTATGCAAGCCTTGTCAAGCAAGCAACAGATTTTTTAAATGGGAAAAGCACATCTATCCAGGAATATTTAGCCTCTAAAATGAACGAAGCAAGCAGAGAACTTGCTTATGAAGACGCTGCACAATATCGAGACCGCTTACGCCTTTTAACACGCATTCAAGCCCACCAACGCATAAATGTAAACAAAATCAGAGACGCTGATGTTATTGCGATCGCCAGTGAAGGAGGACAAACATGTGTACAAATCTTTTTCTTCAGACAAGGTCGCAATTTAGGAACCTCCTCTTTTTTTCTAACACATACAAATGATGCCTCTCTTGAAGATCAAATGGAGGCCTTTGTAACACAGTTTTATCAAGATCGTGCTCCTGCACCTACAGTATTACTAAGCCATAAACCAACACAACTTTCTCTTATTCGTGAGGCCCTTCAAACGCAATTTGGTGGTCGTACATCCTGGGAAATTCCCAAAAATGGAGCAAAACACGAACTCATAGATCATGCGCTTACCAATGCTCGTGGTGCATTAAGTCGTAAATTCTCTGAAATTGCTACATTTGAAATCCTTCTCGATCAAGCTGCCAAAACCTTTCTAATGAAAAAACGTCCTGAGCGTATTGAAATTTATGACAACAGTCACTTACAGGGCAAACATCCTTATGGCGTTATGGTGGTCGCAACACCCCAAGGGTTTGAAAAAAAATCATATCGTAAATTTTCCATTCGAGCAGAATCCCTTCTTCATGGGGGGGATGACTATGCAATGATGCGCGAAGTACTCCACCGCCGCTTTGCTCGGGCGGATAAAAAGGATTGGGCATTGCCTGATTTGATTTTGATTGACGGAGGGGCGGGTCAACTTAATATTGCCATAAAAGTTATTCAAGAACTTGATGTTGAGGGAATAACCGTCGTAGGTATTGCTAAAGGACGAGACCGTAATGCAGGCCGAGAAAAATTTTTCCAAGAGGGGCGCGACACATTTACACTGCCTGAAAATGACCCCTTGATGCATTTTCTTCAACGATTAAGGGATGAGGCTCATCGCTTTGCTATTGGAACCCACCGAGCAAAAAGAAGCAGGGTTCTCATACGGTCCCAACTTGATGAAATTCCTGGCATCGGACCTACCCGAAAAAAAGCTCTTCTACATCACTTCGGCTCAGCCCGTGGAGTTGCAACCGCAAGTCTTCAAGATCTACAATTAGTAACTGGAATAAATAAATCTGTTGCAAAAAAAATCTATGCGTACTTTCATGAAAGATAATAAAGAAATTATATCGAGAATAATATGACCCAAAGATCACTAAAAAAAATACATACATCTGGATCTTCCAAAACATTTGAAGATCCTAACTCACTGCCGAGCGTTCCGAACTTATTAACCTTGAGTCGTATCGCTCTCATTCCTATTATTGTTGCGGCCTTTTACACAGAGAACTCCCTTGGACGATGGATTGCAACATTGGCTTTCATCTGTGGATGCCTGACAGATTTCCTTGATGGTTATGTGGCTAGACTTTGGTCTCAAACATCGAAGTTTGGACAATTTCTGGATCCAGTCGCAGACAAACTCCTGGTTGCGTCAACCCTGTTAATGTTGGTCGGATTTGGTCGTATCCAACCTCTCTCTTTCTTCCCAGCAATTGTGATTTTATGTCGAGAAATTCTTGTCTCGGGTCTACGTGAGTATTTAAGTAATAACCAAATCCCGATGCCTGTTACGGCATTGGCGAAATGGAAAACCATGGCACAAATGATGGCCATTTCCCTTCTTTTAATAGGAAATACGACGCCCCTGGGGGATTTTGTCTGTAATGTGGGAGAAGTTCTTTTGTGGCTTGCTGCTTTGTTGACCTTAATTACCGGTTATTCTTATTTAAAGTCCCAATGGCAACATTTATAACTTAAGCTTCCTCCCGTGGTTACCGAACGGACGCTCTCAATAAATTATCAAACATCAGCAATTTTCTTTTTTATCCAGTGAAGGCATGCTTCTCTGTCTGGCTGGAATCCTTGATCAATCCACCATTCTTCGCACTGTTTTAGGAGCTCTCCAACGGGGGGGCCGGGTTTTAGTCCTTCCTCTATGAGATCTTTTCCTTGTAATGGAAAGGATGGAAAGTTCCACTCTTCAGTAGCTTTTTTAGATGTCTTCACACTTTCGTACATAGAGGATATAGGATTGAGAGCCAGGCTTAAGAGAGTCAAATCTATAAACAAGGTAAGACCATCTTTATATAAATTTCGATTGAGTGTTCTTTCATCACTTGGATAGTTACTTAAGCGATCCTGGCACTCATGGAGATAGAGGCTTTGTTCACGGGATAAACGCAAATTTTTACCAAGCTCTTTAACTTCAATTGATGGCAAAGATAGGGCAGCAAGTTTACAAAGAACTGTAGGTTTTTCCTCCAATTTGAGAAGATTTTCAAGCGCTTGGATATTTAAAGGTTGCGGCATAATAAAAGATGCTACACCCGTTTCAACCATCAATAGAAGGCTTGGTAAAGGATTTGGAGCTGCAAGCAATTTCAAAAACTCATGACCGATCCGTTCACGGGATAACCCTTTAAGCCCCTGACCCAAAGCCTTACATGCCTGGACTGCTTCTGAATTCACAGGACCAGAACCATACCAAGCCAAAAAACGAAAATAGCGTAAAATTCGCAAGTAATCTTCTTGGATACGTTGATAGGGGTCACCCACAAATCGGACAATTCCCAATTTAAGATCCTCAAGGCCTCCACAAAAATCATGAATACTCCCATCTCTATCTGCATAGAGAGCATTAATCGTAAAATCCCTCCGTATTGCATCTTCTTCCCAAGACTTACCGTAAATAACCTGGGCACGTCGGCCATCTGTTTTCCAATCGTGCCTCAGAGATGTAATTTGAAAAGCACGTTCTTGAAATACAGCCGTGACTGTTCCAAACTCATATCCTGTAGGAATAACTTTGATCTGAGCCTGCGATAAAAGAGCGCTTACTTTATCAGGATCTAGGGGCACCGCTATATCAATATCATGAGCCCCCACACCCAAGACAGCATCACGCACACATCCTCCAACGAACCGCGCAAGAATAGTATGACTTTCAAAAACTTGAAAGAGATGCTGGGTAATTTCATCCCCCATAAGAGGAAATTTATCGAGTTGAAGCTTCATAAGTGAAACTATAGAAAGTCTCTTTGAAGAGAGCAAGGTACAAAGGACTTATGATTATTAAATACCCATAGCACGGCGCATCAGTTGCCTTTTCAAGGGGGGAAGTTGATTAACAATGCCAAGACCAGTATTACGCAAAAAGGAGAGAATTTTAGACTCATTGGAGAACAAACGAACCATACCATCGCAAAGTGCAAGAACGGATGCCGTATCAAGGCGCCGACGTCTCTGATAGTCCTGTAAAACACTTTGAGTACCTATATCAAGGCCTAAAGACTTAGCGCCTTTAAGCACCTCTGCAAGAACTTCCACATCACGCCAGCCTAAATTTACCCCTTGGCCTGCAACAGGATGAATGGTATGTGCTGCGTCTCCCACAATAGCAAAACGATGGTCTATGATTGTTTTTGCAATCATTGCAGATAAAGGATATGTCCACCGTTTACCCGAAAGGCTCATTTTTCCAAAATAGGGAAATATTTCCTCTAATTCGTGAGTTATTGCCGCATCATCCAACTGTTCTAATCGTTTTATTTCCTCAGCAGATCCCGTCCAAACGATGCCTGAGCGATTTTCCCCTTTTGAAGGACATTTACGCAATGGCAATATGGCAAACGGGCCCTGAGGTTGAAAGATTTCCCAAGCTGATCCTTCATGCGGTTTTTCATGACAGACATGCGCGATAAGAGCCATTTGCTGATATTTCCACCCATAGGTCTTAATTCCTGCGTCCGTCCGCGACGGAGAAAAACGGCCCTCAGCACCAATGAGCAAAGAAGCTTCTATAATTTTTTCATCGGCTAGATATAGGAGATTTTTATTAAGGTTACGTTCTTTCTTTATAACTTCTAGGGGCGCCATCCAATGAAGGTGTTCCTTTAACTCTGAGGCACGTTGAAAGATCCCCTGACGTAACACCTTATTCTCAACAATATAACCCATTGGGACATTACCAACATCTGTATGATTATAATAAATTGCCCAAGGAGAATCGCGCTCAAATACACGTATAGTCAAAATTGGTTCTGCAGAATGTTCAAACTTTTCCCAAACATTAAGATGCTCAAAAAAGAGCTTTGATCCATAGGTTACAGCTGTGGTTCGCCCATCCAAATCTGGTTTCAAAAGCTCATCCGGAGATTCTCGATCAATAACAGCAACAGAAATCCCTTCCTGTGCAAGAGCAATACCTAGGGTCCCCCCAACGAGTCCTCCACCAATAATGACGACATCTACTTTTAATGCCTTTACCATGGAAATGCCTGCAATTGTTTTAAACCCTTGTCTAAAGTTACAAGCGTTTGTTCTTGCTGATGTGAATCATCATAAATCCAAACATACAGAACATAAAGAAAAAGAGTAAAATAAGCTCGTAATCGAAATGGAGCCCAAGGATCGTTTTTATCAAGACCACAGTCACAGAGTATATGGTCAACCATTTTCATAAGATAAGGACGCAAAGTTAAAAGCACTAATGGCATGGTCATTATATCTGCCCATAAATGACGTATAATCTCACGATGTTCTAAACTCGTATCCAAATGTGCCATTATTCTTTCTATCAAACGATCTTCGAAAGATTGGGTCGAGACAGGAGATACTTTCATTGCTTGTGCGTGAATATCTTCTATTAATACCAAAACCATAAAAGCAGGTTCAGGGTAAAGATGGCTTAAAGATAATACATTTTGTCCTGTTTCTTCTGCTAATTTATCAACAGTTAATGCTGCCATCCCCCCTTCTTTTGCCAGTTTCCAAAGTGCCTGTTCATTCATTGAGATAATTCCTGTCCTCTTTGAATTGCTGCCTTTACGGCTGTACGGGTTAATTTTGCTAATGCGTCTGCTTGATCGAAAGTACTTAATGCAGCGGCTGTTGTCCCTCCAGGACTTGTTACGCGTAATCGAAGATTCGTAACAGAGTCAGGTAAATTTTGAAGCATGGCTCCCGCTCCAACAGCCGTTTGTCTTGCTAGTATCATCGCTATTTCAGGTGTGAGTCCACCTGCAACACCCGCAGCTGCTAAGCACTCAATCATTCTAAAAAAATATGCTGGGCCGCTTCCTGACACGGCTGTTACCACATCCATCAGACTTTCTTTTTCTACCCAAAGAGCTTGCCCAGAGGCTTCAAAAATCCTTTGTCCTAGAGCATGGTGTTGGGTGCTTAATTGGCTTTTAGTTACAAGCACAGCCATTCCTTGACCTACGACAACAGGAAGGTTTGGCATAGCACGGATAATATGTGCCTTTTTTCCTAAAATTGCATGATATGTATCAAGAGCAACCCCTGCAGCAATCGAGAGAAACAAACAATTATGTTCAATAAAATGTTTATAATGTGGCACAACTTCTTTCAAATTTTGTGGTTTAACGGCAAAAACAACCACATCTGGAACATAATTTTTTGGCAGAGCTTTTATATCTGGTAAATACGTAGGATTTGAAGGCTCAATCACCATGACGTCAAAGGGAGCTTTTGCATGTTCCCACCCCTGCTTTAAAGCACTTCCCATGACTCCACACCCAACCAAAAGAACTTTTGCCTTTTTCATTTTACTCTCCCTTCTTAAGGTTAGTGTATCACATGAAATGGGAATATTCTTATGAGATTAATATTCACAATTTAAGCTTCGCCAATGGTATCGACTAAACCAATTTGTAAAGCATCTTGAGGCTGTATACCGTGTGAGAGGAGAGCGCCAAAAACAGGATAGAAAGTTTCACATTCACCTATGATTGTATCAATCAATTCTTCGATTTGAGGCACAATATTTTTGATTCTTCTTTCAACCAAAGGCAGGGCATAACGAAAAACAATCCATTGATCTTCAATTAAATCAAAATGTCCCATCCATAATCGACGATTTATAAGTCCTAATAGTTCGTAAATACCTGTCGGCAAAGGATCTGGAAATTTTAAATCTAAGAAACAAGCCAAATAAAATATACTAGATTCTGGTTGCCAGCATAAGTGAAACCTATATTCACCCCAACTTCCAGGCACATCAATGACTAATTCATCAGGATGAAGCCTTTCCCAACTCCAAGAGGAATCATCTGCAATTTGTGCAGCAACGTTTAAGGGATCAAAAGAGTCAACTTTTTTTGCAATAAGCATAAATTATGGATTTTCTGGCTAAATGATTTTTTGAAAATATCATCCATGATTTTCTATTAATTTACAAGTGTTGTCATTCCTTGCATAAGAATAAAAGGGTGCGTTCACTTTACATGACAATTCTGTCTTACGTATGTTGATTGCGTTAGAACCCAGACTGTTACCTTGAAAATCTCCAAACTATATAGATTTCCTTAAAATTTAATAAGTTTTAGCGTTATCTCCCCGCGTCAATCTCATCCTATTGAATAATAATAAAGAAAGTGATATAAAGACTTTTAAATATCTCACAGAAGAATAATTTTGATAAAAATTTTAAGAAATTAGAGTGTGAGTTTGGTTCGTTATTGCGTAGGCGCCTACCTAATGTTGAAAAATTTGAGAATTTAAATGGGGCTTGTATTAGGGAATCATTTACCTAGACCGCTCATTGGTAGGCTCGTGAATTGTATTAATGTAGTAACGTCTACATGTTTTTTCATAAAAAAAGAATATATTTTTATGAAGCTTAAATGAATTTTAACCAATTAACGATAAATTTAAATTGAAACCAAAATTTTTAAGGGGTGCATTATGAAGGAAAATTATTTTAAATCAGTTGTAATGATTGAGCGCCTTCACCGTCTTTTTCTAGAAGTAGTTAAGATTGAGCTTGATCGGATGAAAATTAGAGACATTAACAACGTGCAGTGTCTTGTACTCTATAACGTAGGAAGAGGGCAAGTAACTGTAGGAGAACTCACAAACCGTGGGTATTACTTAGGATCGAATGTTTCATATAACTTACGCAAAATGGTTCAAAATGGTTATCTAATCCAAGAACCAAGCACCCATGATCGCCGCTCTAGTCATGTTAAACTCTCAGAAAAAGGCATGAAGTTGCATGATCGCTTAGATGAGTTGTTTACAATGCATGCAAAGGCTCTTGCGCATGAAGGAATAGATGCTCCAAAAGCAGCTCAACTCGATGGAATGCTAACTTCTCTTGAGGGATTTTGGACAAGCTTACTAACGCGCGACTTACGACGTTAAAAGGCTTATATCCAATTTTGTGTGCTTTTTTCTATTTTCTAAGCCCTTAGGTTACTATTCTCCTCTTGAATTTTTTCGAACTTCAAGGCAGTGTGAATAGGTTACAAAAACCTAAGGAGATAAAAAGAATAATGTCTTTGTTCTTACCCATACGGATTCATCCTGAGGGATGGCGTTTTATCGGAGCTTTCGCCGCTCTTTCACTGGCTCTTTTTTACATAGCCCAACCCCTTGGTTGGTTAGGATTTATTTTAACTGCCTGGTGTGCTTACTTTTTCCGCAATCCTAAGCGGGTAACTCCAACTC
The DNA here is from genome assembly GCA_016869075.1 of Alphaproteobacteria bacterium. Taxonomy (GTDB): domain Bacteria; phylum Pseudomonadota; class Alphaproteobacteria; order Paracaedibacterales; family VGCI01; genus VGCI01. The sequence goes on along the minus strand of VGEY01000011.1, from coordinate 31,052 downwards.
AAGAAGGATTAATAGTCAGTCCGGCGGATGGCCTGGTATGCTCTATCAAAACAATGCCTCCTCCCTCAGAATTTGATATGGGGAATACTCCTCACATTCGTATTAGCATTTTTTTGAATATTTTCGATGTTCATGTAAATCGTATTCCTATCGGTGGCACCATCCTTAAATCTATTTATCGTTCAGGCCAATTCGTCAATGCTGCAGCAGATAAAGCCAGTGATCATAATGAGCGAAATTCTCTTGTTATTCAAATGGTGGACGGCACAAAAATTGCCGTCGTTCAAATTGCAGGGCTTATCGCACGCCGTATTTTATCTTCTGCCAGACAAGGAGACACCGTAGAAACCGGTTCAGTATATGGAGTAATCCGTTTTGGAAGCCGCATGGATATTTACTTGCCCCAAAACATATATCCTCTTATTATTGAAGGGCAACGAATGATTGGTGGAGAAACAGTTATTGCTGATTTAGCCACAAAAAAAGCCTCTCAAAAAACCCTCCGTGAAGGAACTTGTCATTAATGGCTTGGAAAAACAAAGATGTCATTCCTCTGGATCAAAATTCTTACATAAAATCTAAAAGAAATAAGCTCCCGCGACTTCCAAAACGATTGAGAAAGCCTTCTCTTCAAGGACATTCCTTACCAGCAATGCTTCCCAATATTGCTACTGTTCTTGCTTTATGCACAGGATTAAGCGCCGTCCGTTTTGCTTTGCTAGAAAGGTGGGAATGGTGTGTTGTTGCCATTCTTATTGCAGGCGTTCTGGATGCCTTAGATGGGCGTCTTGCACGCTTTTTGGGGAGCACTAGCCGTTTTGGGGCAGAATTAGATTCATTGTCAGATTTCATTAGCTTTGGTGTAACGCCAGCGCTGGTAATATATTTCTTTTCCTTACATCAATGGGAGGGATTTGGATGGGCATTTGTCTTGTTATTTAGTGTATGCATGGCCTTACGTCTCGCCCGTTTCAATACAAAAAGCATCGAAGGATCTGCGCCAGCATGGTCTGCTGCTTATTTCACTGGGACACCCGCCCCTGCTGCTGCTGCCCTTGCGATCAGTCCTGTTGTAATGTCTTTCGAATGGCCTAATTCATTTGTATCAAGCCCCTTCTTTTCTGGATTAATTTTGTTTTTTGTTGCTTTCTTAATGGTGAGCGCTATACCCACTTTTTCACTAAAGAAGGTGCATATACCAAATAAATATGTTCTTCCCTTTATGGTTATCATTGCTTTATCAACCGCAGCTTTGTTCAGCAAACCTTGGCTAACATTAACTCTTGTTGCTATCGGCTATGTCAGCACATTTCCCTTCAGTATCGCTTCTTATCGAAAAACCGCTCAGAATATGAAGCAGGAAAATCAAAATTAACGACAGACTTTGAGTGAGAAGAATCAGAATAATTATCAGTAATTATGGCCTTATCTTTGAAAGAGCCGTAGCCTCTACACAGCTTTAATCCTATCAAAAACATAAGTGATGAAAGACACAAGAGCAACGCAGGAGCCCATTTTTGACCTATAAAAGACGTCAGAAGAGTCGCCAAAAGCGGCGTTAATCCACCCAGAGTGGCTTGCCCCAACGTATAGCTGACTGAAATTCCTGTATACCGATACGACGAGGGAAATAGAGTTGGCAAAAAGCTTGTAAGAGAGGGAATAATACAAGCGTTACAAATTACAAGAAAAGCTTGAAGAATAATGTAATTTTCCAGTGTTGGGTGCGTTGAAATATGGATATAAAGAGGTAAAGAACATAAAACAAGTGTAAAAAGAGAAGTTCTCATCATCTTAAGCACACCAAATCGATCTGCAATTCCTCCTGTTATAGGCATCAGGAGGCCAGAGCACAACAAAACGATTGTATTATCGAGCAGAACTTCCATTTTAGATAAACCCAACTCTACAAACCAAGCATTCATGTATACAGTAGCAAGGTAAAGAGGAACAAGATTCGCTCCCCCAAAGACAACTGAACACAAAAACCCTCTCCTATTTAATGAAAACACTTGCTGAAGAGGATGTTTAGAAGATTTGTTAAGTTCTGAAAGACTTTGGAATGAAGGTGTTTCACAAATACTTCTACGAAGCCAATAAATAATCATGCCCATAATTCCGCCAAAGATAAAAGGAATCCTCCATCCCCACGACGGCATAAAAGACAACGTACATACTGTCCCAATAAATGTTCCTAGAACAGCTCCGGCAAAGCCAGACCCAATAAGTATACCTGCTTTAAAAGCTGGTTTTCTATGTTGAGCATGCTCAAATACATAAATGAGTGCACCTGAATATTCACCTCCCACACTGATTCCTTGTACAAGGCGAAAAATAACCAAAAGAAGGGGGGCCATAAGACCGATGTATTCATAAGAAGGAAGAAGTCCTATCATAAGAGTTGGCAATACTGCCAGGCTAATGGACAGAAGTAATGCACGTTTCCTTCCATATCGATCTCCAATATACCCAAAGATGAGACCTCCTAAAGGACGCATCAAGAATCCAGCAGCAAAGGCTCCAAAGCTCGCAATTTGCGCAGCATATAGGGATGTTTGTGGAGAAAAAATTGGCGTTAAAAGAACTGCAAAAAATCCGTATAAAGAAATATCATAATGTTCAAATAAGTGACCGGCAACAATAGAAAAGGTTTGTTTCGATTCTGTTTTCATTTACTTTTTTTGCTTAGTTTTAAGAAACCGAGAAAAATTATCTTTAAAAAACTCCTCTACACATTTTATTATTTTATTCTGTTTAAAGTAGGAAGGGTACGTTAAACACATTGTAACTGTTGGTCCCTGCAAATCGGGTAAAATTCTCACTAAGGTATAGCCACTCGCCTGAATTGCTTCAGATGATAAAGAAATAATACCAACTCCTTGACGCGCAGCCTTAATAAGGGCACTGCTCGAATTAATACATATGAGATCTTCACGTTTAATATCAAGATTTTTTAAATGCCAATTAATATTTGGATATGTCATTTTATCAAAATCTTTTGCAAACACTAGCAATCGATGTCTTTTTAAATCTGTTTGTACCTTGGGGCAGCCAAATCTTTCAATGTATGTTGAAGACGCCCAAAGTCCTACATGAAAATTCAAAAGGGGAACCTGAATCACATTCTCTATCTCTTCTCCTTGAGGGCTGATAGAAATAAGCCTTGCCTTAGCTTCTTCTGATAATAAATTGTCGTGGCTAATAAGGTTTAAATGTACTGAGGGATGAGTTTCAAAAAAACTTGATAACATTGGAACAATCCAATCTTCAATCAAGGAAGATGTTGTGTGAATTGTTATTTCTCCCTGGTTAAGATTAGGATCGGAAGACATCATAGTTTTAACATTGTCAAACGCCCCTAAAATACCTGGAAGAGCTTCAAAAAGTATTTTACCTTGTGGAGTTAGTTTTATACCTGCTATTCCCTGCTTTCTTTCAAGAAGTGTATGTCCCAATTCACGCTCCAAAGAAATAAGTTGACGAGATATTTTCCCAGCCGGTACTCCTTTAATTTCAGATAGCTTTCTGACACTTCCTGCCAAAGAAAGCTCATAAAAAATTTTTAAATAATCCATTTCCATAAATTATTATCCACGTGTTCTTTCAAACTTCATGCAGTCCAAAATAAAGACATCTTTTTAGCCCTCCCCCTGCGAGCGACACTCTGACGCAGCTTTGCTTTATACAAAAATACATTAATTTTTTTACCATTCATTAAAGGTAAATCGTAACCATTCAACTGAATATGTTCGTTCAAGAATCGCTGAATCCTTATAATTATTTTTAATTATTTTTGAAGATATCAGCCATAAATACCTATATCAGGTAACCGCGCATTAACATACTGAAAAGACTCCTCACATGCAAGCCAGATTTCTGGGACATATTTTTTGTTTACAAAGAAAATGGTTTCGTATTTAATACGACAATAACAAGAGCTGTTTCGAAAAACGTAACATTAGATAAGTTTATATAGAATATTTGTTATTTTGGTATAAATAATTTATAATTTTATCTTTCCTTATCAAGGCGCCTTATAAATATGGAGAAGAAAAGTCATAGGCGAACTAAAAATTAAAAAAATTTAACAAGATAGCTAATTGTTTGTATTTTGAAAATATAGGTAAGCAAGTTGATAAGAATATTGTTAGTTAACTAGATTTTATTTAACCACCTGACGAAGAACTTGGAGATCTTTAATGTTGCAGCTGGTACCTAAAACAAAAGCAGTCTTAAATCAACATCTGCATTCCCTTCATGAGAACTTTCCGCAGCCAGAACCCGACAAACTGACCTTTATTGACGATTTTCAAGAAATCTCAAACAACCTTTTCTCCTTTTGGGGACAAGATTTCCAGCATCAGTTGCGCTGTTTACTCCTACTTGATCTTAAAGATGTTTTTCTCTCAAATGAAGAAAATACCGAGGTAGAAGAAAGGCTTTTATCGATGGCAGTTTGTGATTTTCCAATGATAGACAGCCAAATTCTCAATGAAAAGGTTATAGGGGATGACTATCTTCAAAGAACTATTATGACTCTGTTTTACCTAAACATATTAAGATCATTGATAAATTTCTGTATTCAACGGAAGGCTGATGGTTTGATTTTAACTGTAACTGAGAACGCTTCTAGGTTGATAGACCTTTATAAAAATTTCAGCATAGCGGATGTTAATGTTGTAACTGAAAAAGGCATACATATTCAAATGACGATCTTATCTGATTCTACCCTTTATAATGAATTAGAAGATTGCATTCTGAATGTTAGAAGTAGTTTCAGTAAAACACTTTGGCATAATCAGCGCGAAAATCAAGCTATGAGAAATTATTTAATAACCCATGCAGGGTCTTAGTTAGAATTTATCTTTATATCTTTTCCCAAATATTTTATTTTTATAGAGAAAAAAGTACTTTATTTATCTATTTACAGTAGTATTTAATATTATTATACATTATAAAGAACAATTTTGAGTGTGGAGAGCAAATAAGTATAATGAAAAAAGCAAGCCGTGAGAGAAATATTCCAACACTCAATAGTTTCGGTAATATGTTTTTTAACTCGAATCCAGCTTTAGCAGCCTTTTTAAAACACGTTGCGAGAACAAATGGATACTTTGCAGATATTGGAGCAGCCTACGGTCATGCTTCTCTTGAGGCTCTTAAGAAAAAAGGGAAAGTATTAGCTATAGATCTTGATCAGCGTCATTTAGAAAAGTTAGAAAAAGATTGTCCTCTACCCCATAAAGCAAGACTTGAAAGACAATGCGGACATTTTCCGAATGAAATAACTTTACCCTTAGAAACTTTTGATGGAATTTTATTATCCCGTGTTTTAATTTTTCTAACGCATAAGGAAATATCCTCAGCTCTTTCTAAAATTTACGCATCCCTTAAAAGTGGGGGGTATGTCTACATTGTTTCACCAAGTCCCTTTAAAAAGAAGTGGGTGCCTCTTAGGCCCCTTTATGAAGAACAAAAACTAAAGGGTTCTCCTTGGCCGGGAACAATAGAGAACTTATGGGACATCTTACCTGAAGAAAGATCCCGGCTTCCCAATAATATACAAATGATTGATTCAGATTCTCTTCAGAAAGGGCTCATCAATGCTGGGTTCGTGGTTGAAAAATGCACCTATTACCCAAAATCATCGAGATTATCTGATGGCTTACTTGAGGTATGTTACGCAATTGCTTCTAAGCCACCCTTAAATAGGTAACTATTTTTCAGTTAAATGAATTACACCGTCCCAATCTTCAGGGGGAGGATTTTCTTTAAAGTTATTACATCTCTCAAGATAAAGAGAACTCATATAGTCATCTCCATATCGATCTTTAATATCCTCAAGAAGATTAATAGCTACATCCCAACGTCGCTCTATATATAGCTGGAATGCCTTTGTGAAGAGTTTACAATAGTTCACTTGTAATTCAGTTGGCAAGAGCGACGGATCATCATGGAAAAGCCCTACCAATTCATAAATTCTAACTGCTTTGGTTTTTCCTTTCACTGCAACCAGATCAATGGGGCGTACCAAGCAGTGTTCTTGAATTTCTAGATAGACTTCTTCACTAATAATCACATGTGTATGATACATTTTATTGGCTCCTTCTAAACGAGCTGCCAAGTTAACTGTATCACCGAGAGCAGTATAATTCATTCTATCAGAAGACCCCATATTACCAACAATGACGTTGCCAGTATGTATTCCAATACGTGTTTCTAGTACAGGTTTGCCTTCTATGGCCCAACGCCTATTAAGATGGGATAAACGATGTTGGAGAGAAAGAGCAGCCCGACAAGCATTTAACGCCTGGTCCTTATCAACAATGGGGGCCCCCCAGAAGGCCATAACGGCATCTCCAATATATTTGTCAATTGTACCATTCGCCTTCATGATAATTTGGGTTACTTCTTCAAAATATTCTGACAAGTGAACGACCAATTTTTCTGGTGGGTAGGTTTCAGATACTGAGGTAAAGTTAACTACGTCTGAAAAGAGAAGAGTAACCCTACGTAGTTTACCACCAATTTTTACCGTCTGATTGGTTCTTAACAGCTTAGCAACCAATACTTTTGGAATAAACTTTGAGAAAGCCCGCATGCTCATTCTCATAGAAGAAATGGAATTGTTGAGTAGTTGTAATTCATAGATATCTGTTTCAACTTCTTGATTATTGTCCAGTTCAAAATTTTTAATGCGCGTGGCTTCCTCTGATAAAGAAATTATTGGCCGCGCAATACGCCGAGCAATAAATCCAATAAGTGCTACCGAAATAACAAAGATCAAAAAGGTTATGAGGAGAATATTCCTTTGAGTATCTTTTATACTTCCAATAAAGGTATTAAGAGGAACGATAATGCCGATTGACCATTTCTTTTCGAAAGTTTTTGGGAAGAAAGAAAAGCTTGAGATATAATCGATATTGTCTTTTTGGAAGGTGAAATTAGTTTTTCCCTCATTTCTAAATTTTTGATATCCCAATACAACGCGCTTATCACTTAATTCATTCAAATTTGCAGCGCGAACTTTGTCACCTTCTACCTTTACCATTTGATTTTCATCTGTGCTGGCAATAACTTCTTCTTTTTCAGTTAAAATGAAGGCTGAATATTCTTTTGATACCCGAGACTCCTTAAGGAACTCAGAGATGGAGCCCATTTCGATATCAACTGCTATGACACCAAAGAAAACGCCTTGATCATCAATAAGAGGATAGCCTGTCGTAATACCAGGCTTTTTCGTGGAGCTAAAAACGTAAACATCACTCCATTGAGAGCTACGGCTTTGAGAAACACTCACATACCAATCCCGAATTAAGTGATTATACATCACTTTTGGTACGGATTCATGGTCAAGAATTTTACCCTCGGCATCTTGATATTGCCATATCTCTGTAGCGGTACCACCCTCTCGCGTTATGTAACGAATAGAAGAGACGCTCCCACCCGGAAGTTTTCGAGAAGGATCTGTGCGATACGCGGATGTGGAATCAAGACTTTTTAATTGTAAGAATTTCCCATCTTCCGTTCCAATGTAAATGGAAGAAAGATAGGGATATGAGCGTAAGATTCCTTCCATAAAGGCAATAAGTGGTAAATTTTTATTGCTTACAGGAGATTTATCTTTTGCAATGTCTGCGCCCAGGTGCGTGATAAGCTGTGCTTGATTTAGATAAGATATGACCTTATCAACGGAAAACTTACTCACATGTGTCAAAAGATCTTCAGATAAGCGAATTAAAGATTCTGAATTTGATTGGTATGTATACCATGTGGTTGCAAGAGTTGTACCAAAGGTAATAAAGAAAAAGCTGGCTAATATGTCTACATAGAGCTTTCTACATCTCCAAGAAAACTTATACTCCCCCATCTTTTCTTTCCTTCACAAACAGATGTTCTTAAGAAATGATAGGCTCAAAATGTTTTATTTTTCGTTAATTATTTATTGGTTAAATACCTTAATCTAGGGTCTCTCTATACCGGAGCATGGCAAGTCCCATTGCACCAAACATAAAGATTATAATAGGCCAAAGAGACGGCCAAATCTCTGTTAACCCATTCCCTTTCAATAATATGCCACGCACAATCCGCAAAAAGTGGGTCAGAGGTAAGAATTCGCCTATAGATTGTGCCCAATTGGGCATACCCCTAAATGGATACATAAAGCCGGATAACAAAATAGAAGGAAGAAAGAAAAAGGTGGTCATTTGCATGGCTTGAAGTTGATTTGAAGCAACGGTGGAAAAAGTAAACCCAATGGCTAAATTAGCAGTGATAAAAAAAATCATAGCAAGGGAGAGTAAAGTCAGGCTCCCTTCAATAGGAACAAAGAATATGAACTTCGCAGCTGCAAGAACAACGAGAACTTGGAGATACCCAACAATTATAAAGGGTAAAATCTTACCCAACATAACTTCAATAGGTCGTACGGGGGTCGCTAAAAGATTTTCCATTGTACCCCGTTCTTTCTCACGCGTAACGGCCACAGAAGTAAGCACAACCATAGTGAGTGTTAAAATTGTTCCAATAAGACCCGGCACAATGTTATACTGTGTGATTGCTTCAGGGTTATAAAGCTTATGTACCCGCATTTCAAAGGGGGCGAGTTTCCCTTGAAGAGGCTGTAAGGGGCCTATCAAATCTCGATCTATAACCTTCGGATTAAGTGCTGCTGTGGCTGCTAAGGCATTAGACATTGCAGAAGGATCCGTTGCATCAGCCTGTATTAAAATTGCTGGCCGTTCGCCACGTTGGAGTTTTCGTCCAAAATTTTCAGGTACATTAATTACAAATTGAATCTCACCTATATCAAGAAGATGCTGTGCCTCCTTTTCGCTGGAAAGGATATGCGTAAATTTAAAATACTCAGCATTCTCCAAAGACTTAAGAATAGTTCGGCTAAAAGGACTATCATCTGCCCTTAAAACCCCTGCCGGTAAATTTTTTGGGTCTGAATTAATAGCAAAACCAAATAATACGAGTTGCATAATTGGGAGAAAAACCATCATGGCAAAGGTGCCTCGATCTCTCCACATTTGAATAAATTCTTTGCGTAAAATCGCCCAAGTGCGCAGAGAGGAAAAGGAAAGCCTAGATACTGCCACGTGTAGTCTCCATAACTTGAACAAACACATCTTCGAGATTCGGCTTACCTTTTACCCATGTAAAACTCTTGTCTTTCTGATAGGGCATAAGGGTTATCTCCAAAATATCTGCATTTCTTCCGCTGATATGAAGTGTGTTGCCAAAGGGCGTAATTTGCTCAACACCAGGTTGCCCTGAAAGCTTTTTAGCCAGCTCACTCCACTTATCTCCTGTTGCCAACCATGTTGTCAGACCAGAAGCATTCAGAACTTCTTGAACTGTTCCAGTAACTAAGAGATCTCCATAAACTATGTAAGCAATTTTGTGGCACCTTTCCGCTTCATCTGTATAATGCGTACTAAGTAAAACCGTTACACCCTCATTAGCTAACTGATGAATTTCATCCCAGAATTCTCGGCGTGCTTTTGGATCTACACCAGCTGTTGGCTCATCCAATAATAGAAGCTTTGGTTTATGCAAAATACAGGCCGCCAATGCTAGTCTTTGCTTCCAGCCCCCTGACAGCTGTTCTACTAATTGATTCTGGCGCTCCCCTAATCCTAGGCGTTCAATAGTTTCTTTGACGACTTTAGAGCGTCTTTTCACATCATAGAGGCGCGCCGCAAAATCTAAGTTTTCCCAAATACTCAAATCTCCATACAAGCTAAAGCGTTGAGTCATATATCCTGAATTAGATTTAATATTGTATGATTCCTTAAGAATATCGAAACCAAGGCATGTTCCACTTCCAACATCAGGCTTCAACAGACCACAGAGCATACGTATTGTAGTTGTCTTTCCACTCCCATTAGGCCCTAAAAAGCCATAAATTTTCCCATATTCTACCTGGATAGAAAAATTTCGGACCACTGTTTTATGCGCATATATTTTTGTTAAGTTCTCAACATCTATGGCAAATACGCTGGTCATTTTTAACCAACCGAAATATCAACAGGTTGGCCAGGATGCAAAGTGTCAGAATATTCAGCGGGCCTGGCTTCCACCATATACATAAGCTTTGTGCGCCATTCACGACTATATATCATTGGAGGAGTATATTCCGCTGCAGGAGAAATATAGGTGATGAGAGCGCTCACATCTCTGATATGTCCTTCCCTTTTTATTATGACTCTTTGCCCCAACTTAAGGGAATTCAACCAAGGTTGAGGAACAAAAAAGCGGACCTTGATGTTTTCTGGAGGGAGAAGGACAGCTACAGGAGAGCCTGCTTGTACCCATTCCCCCACAACATACAGAGTGTCACATACCATGCCCCCTACCTCAGACTTTACAGACTTCTGGTCAAGCCGCCATTGAGCTTGGCGTAAGGCATCTTTAGCTGCCATTGCCTCCATTTCAGCTGCTTTAATTTCCATCTCTCGTGCTGGAAGCTGAGCCACTTCTAACTGAGATTTTAACTCAGCAATGCGTGCTTTACCTCGATTGTAGGCGGTTCTTGCGCGGTCAAGGGATTCTAAAGAAGCGGAATTCGTTGTAACAAGTTTTTCCTGACGTTCCAAGGAGAGAATATTAAATTGCTGATCTGCTTCAGCTTGGGCAAGCATTTCTTTAATAACATCAATTTCTTCTGGCCGCTTACCTACCATAAGGTTTTTCAAATTAAACTTTGTACGCTCGTATCGACGCTGGGCTTCATCACGCGCAGCAATTTCATTTTCTTGTTCAAGAACAAACAGTGGAGACCCAGCACTAACATTCATTCCGCGGTGAATGGGAAGATCCAACAAAACACCCCCCATAGAGGGAGCCACGCGAACATATTCTCCTTCCACATAACCTAAGAAGGCAGACGAAGAGGGAAGCGGCTCGTGCCACATAAAGAAAGCTACCCCCACTCCCGTGATTAATAAGAGGAAGGCAATAAATTTTAAGGTTCTTTTGAGTTTTTCTTTAAGCGCCAAGCTTATATTCCCTTTAGATAAGAAAATTAGGGTCTTTGCCCTTATTATTACGCCAAAAAGTGTATATAAAAGTTTAACATAATTTTATTTTTGAAAAAATATAAATCCCTTGAATAAGTCCGTCCTTTGTGAAAGAAATTTAAAAGATAAAAGTGATTTTGAGCTTTTCTTTAAGCGATAAAGCGTATATTCTCCTTACGAAAAGAATAATTATGACCTTCCCACTTACGATGCGGACAAAAGGTATAAAAACTTAAATAGATTTTACTCTGGTGGAATCCTAATTCGTACCTCGCGCGCAGCATTTCTTACAGAAGGCATGCTTTGTTTTAAGAGGGTTGATAACAATTAAAAGGGGCATATCCTGTGAATTATATTCATCGTTATTTCATTCGTATGGTGACCTTTTTGGCTCTTATGGGGGGAGTTGTTGTGGTCTTATACTACCCTCTTTTAGCAGCTTATAAAAATAACTTTCCTCTCAACACAACAATATTATCCGTCCTCACCTTTGGTATAGCACTTTCTTTTTATCGCCTATACAGCCTAAGACAGGAACAAAAATGGTTTGAAGGATATGAGCGAGGCGAAGAACGATTTCCTGACACCCCTTCCCCTAAGATTTTATTGCCACTTTCCATTGCTTTAGGCGAAAGTCAACAACACACATCCTTTTCTGTTCTCACCTTACGTTCTGTCCTTTCGAGTATAGAAACCCGCTTGGATGAAACACGAGACATTACAAAATATCTGATTGGTCTCTTAATATTTTTAGGCCTGCTTGGTACTTTCTGGGGGTTATCACAAACAATCGGCGCCATTGCAGGCGTTATAACTGGCCTTGAGGTTGATTCAAATAATGTTAAAGACTCATTTCATGTTTTAAAGCAAGGTTTGCAAGCCCCCTTGATGGGGATGGGAACTGCTTTTAGTACCTCCATGTTTGGATTGGCAGGCTCCTTAATTCTAGGTTTTCTTGATCTGCAAGTCACAAAGGCTTCCGGCGCACTCTATCATTACCTTGAAAATCATTTAACAGCCTTAGTTAAATCCCCAAGCGACCTCGGAAGTGGGGTATCTTCTCCCAGTGGAACAGCCTACTTGCACGGTTTATTAGAACAAACAGCCGAATGTATGGCGCAACTGCAAAACATCATGCAACGCAACGAAGATAATCGTTCAAACGTTTTACACTCCTTGAATGATGTGGGTGAAAAAATATCAGTTCTCACTGAACAATTAGTTTCTCAACAAGTCTTGCTCAAGAAAATGGCACAAGGACATGTGGATTTGCAAAAGCAATTAGAATATCTTACAACTCTTACAGCAACACCTGCGTTTCAAGGCGCTGACGAGGGAATTAAACAATATTTACGTAATTTAGACGCTACAGCCTTAAGATTGCTTGAAGAACTTATTGAAGGTCGTGCCCGAGGTGTTCAAGAACTGCGGAGTGAAATACGCCTTGTTGCGAGAACAATCTCTGCTTTGGCAGACCAAGAAGCTGCCTAATTTTTCTTAAATACATGATTTACCTAAAATAAGCTTGTGCAACACACCTGTTTTGTGGTAGATGAGAGATAAAGAAGTAACACTTAATTAATAAATCGCATGAGCGATTATTAAGCAGGTGGAAGTTGTGTTTTTCTAATAAAAATAATAATTATTTTTTATATTATTTTAATGTGTTTTTTCTTTTTAGAAGAAACAGGTTTGGTCAACAATACGACACTGGTATTAACAAAGAAGGATTAAAGTTAAAATGAGCGATAAAAAGGCTAATCAACCAGAATTTACCGGATGGCGCGCTGCCCTTTGGCCCATTCATAATGAAGAACTAAAAAAGTTCTTACCCCTTGCTTTTATTATGTTCTGCATCTTATTCAATTACACTCTTTTGCGGGATACAAAAGATACAATTATCGTAGATGCCGCTAAAGGCTCTGGTCTTATTCCTTTTATAAAATTGTATTGTGTAACACCTGCTGCTATTTTGTTTGTCATTTTATATGCAAAACTAACCAATTTTATGAAGCGAGAAAACGTTTTTTACGCTGTTGTGATACCCTTTTTGATATTTTTTGGCTTCTTTGGCTGTGTTATATATCCGAATCTTGCTGCCGTACATCCAGACCCAGCAACCATTGCAGCCATGAAAGCATCTTATCCTACTTTGGTTGGGTTTATTGATTTATACGGCTATTGGTCTTTAACTTTATTCTATGTTCTGTCCGAGATTTGGGGCAGTGCCATGATTGCATTGATGTTTTGGCAATTTGCCAACTATGTGGTTCGGATGACTGAATCAAAACGCTTTTATGGATTATTTGCGGTGGTTGCCAACGTGGCCCTTATTCTTTCCGGCAAGCTTGTGAAATATTGCTCAAAAGATATCCAACAGTTTTATGCTACCAAGGAAGAAGCATGGCTCATGTCCATGTATTTAATGATGGGTTCTGTTGTTATATTCGGTTTAGTTGCGATGGCTCTTTATCGCTGGATGCATACATCTGTACTAACTGACAAGCGCTACTTTGATCCTGCAGAAGCTGGTGTCCCTAAGAAGAAAAAAGAAAAGCCTTCCTTGGTAGAAAGTATAAAGCTCATTTTTAGCTCACCGGAGTTGGGTTTCATCGCTCTCTTAATTATGTCTTACGGCATCACCATCAATTTGATCGAAGCTCAATGGAAAAACCAATTGTATCTGTATTTCGCAGGCGACAAGGGTGCCTACAATGGCTTCATGGGTGATTTTTCCTTCTACACAGGTATCTTTACCATCCTATTCGGCCTCATTGTAGGATCTAACATTTTACGTCGTGTCAGTTGGTTTACAGCTGCTGTCATCACGCCTCTTGTTATCACTCTTGGGGGCACCCTATTTTTTGCCTTCATATTTGCCAGAGAGCATGTTGATTTCATACTACAATCCATGGCATTGAATCCCGTAACTGCTGCAGCCTTCTTAGGTGCAGGAATCGTTATCTTCTCAAAAGGTATAAAATATATTTTATTCGATTCAACAAAAGAAATGGCTTATATACCTTTGGATGATGAACTGAAAACAAAAGGTAAAGCTGCCGTTGATGTGATTGGTGGTAGAGCTGGTAAAGCGGGCGGTGCTTTTGTTCAAAGTAATCTTCAAATGCTTTTGGTTCTACTAGGTATCAGCAGCAACGCAAGCGAGGTTACTGTTACAGCACCCTATGCCTTTGCAATATTTGCGATCATTTGTGTCTTATGGCTCTTTTCCGTTAAAGGCTTATCCAAAAAGGTAGCCGCCGCTGTAGAGCGCCGCAAGAAAGAGTCAAAAACTTCTTAACATTTACTCTTAAATTCTTAAAAAAGAGAGGGTATTCCCCTCTCTTTTTTGTCTTCAATAATTAATTAAGAACTTTTCCATATACTTTTAATAAAAGGAATAGTGTAGGAAGCTTCTTATGTTTCGTATTTTTTATTGTTTTTACGCAGGCCTATTGATCTCTTTTGTGGGAATATCCTATTCAGCAGACGTTCTCCCGCCCCCTGGATCTGCAAATAAGGGTAAGGGACCATTGGCAGGTCACAAACTCCCCGGGATTGGTACACCTCTCCGCCAAGGTCCATCTACACCTGCTCCAGCTGCCAAGCCGCCTCTCCCCGCCGCCAGGGCACTTCCACCTAAACCGCCACACCCTTCGTTCCCTTCTCCTAGTGCTCAAAACCCAGAGATAAGTGAGGCTGCACCCAATTGCATGAAGGAAGCGGCTAAATCTCCTCTAGTATTACTCTCTATTGATGGAGCAGCTGTAAGGGGATATGCACAATTTAAAATCTTGAAGGCTTTACAAGATCGAGTGAATTTAGAAATTACAAAAAGAAAGCAGGCTTCTCAGAAAGTTTTCCTGCAAATGCCTACCATGATCCCAATCAGTCAACTTACTATTCAACAAATGTTCAATTATGTTATTGGAACTTCTGCAGGTGCAGCTAATTCTGGTGGTATCCTTATTCCAAAAGATCCTCTTTTTGCAAATACGGCTGATCATCCGATCATGGAACCCAAGTTTACTTTAGACGAATTACAGGCAATGCTCCCAGAAATCTTGGGAGCAGCCTTTTCAAGAACTGCGTTTCGTGATCTTCGCGTATTAGGTGGTCTGGCAGGCTCCAAATTTACAGCCAAAAATTGGGAAGAATTACTTCAAAAAATAACCACTTCAAATAATAGAATGACCCGAATGTCTGATACAATTTTACCTCTAATGATATTGGCATACGATATTAGAAGTCGCAAACCTTGGGTTTTTTCTACAATGGATGCTTGTGAGATAAAAAAGGACAAAGAAGAAATTGTGTACCGTCAGCCACCAGACGAGCAAGGCTACCAGTGGAGAGATGATAATGTTTTTGTATGGCAGGCCATTCGTGCCGCCAGTGCAGCCCCTGTTTATTTTAAAGCTCTGGAACTTGAACTGGGAGGAAAGCTAGCGGCTCTTATTGATGCTGGATTATATGCCATGTCTCCAACACTTATTGGATGGATAAAAATCCAGCTACTTCATCCTGGGCGTCCAATGGTTATTATTTCCATTTCAAGCGGTATCTTACCCGAAGATCGTGAATATAGAGCAAAAGGAGCAACGGCCGGTAGCATTCCTCAAGTCTTGCAACCTACCATAGAAACAGCTCTTGAGGGGCAGCAGGCTCAAACGGATAAATTAATGAAGGACTTGCCAAATATTGAATATTTTAGATTGGGCTTTATGGTGAAGAACAAGAATTTTGATGATGTGAGCCCCGAAAACATCCAATCATTGGAAGATGCTGCAGAAGACACCATTAAATCTCCCGAATTTCAAAAGGCTGTTGTCGCGATAGCTAATGCTCTTGAAAAACAGGAGCAGCTTAAAGATAAACCTCATTTTGTATGTGCTGAAAAAGAAAGACTTAGAAAAATTAAGACTGCGCCTATTCCCCCAGGCGTCCTCCATAAAATTGAAAAGGCATATAGTGAAAGGGCTACGCACTAACGTCCTTTTTATCAGCCACCAAAAGCGAATAAACTTTTAATATGTAACTTTGATTTTTAATCTCTCTTGGTGCCCTCGGGGAGACTCGAACTCCCACATCCTTACGGACAGCAGATTTTGAGTCTGCCGCGTCTACCAATTCCGCCACAAGGGCTCGCTTTCAACTTTAGGTAAAAGTTGAACGAATAATCGAATCATACCTATTTATAGTTTAAGATCAACAGAAAAATATTGTTTGGTGCATTATCCTAAAATGCAATTTGTATACTTTATTAAACACTTGAAAAATTAAGTAATTAGTTTTATAAATGTTATAAATTAATTAACAAATTTAAAATATTATAAGAGTTTAACCATATGAATAATTGTCTTTTACATACATTAAGAATGACAATGTTTAGCATATAGACAGCTATATTTTTATCAAGCGCTCCTGCAAATGACTATGATAAAGAAGGTTCATTGGTAGACCCTGAAATCCAGGAACATTTAACATCAATAGGCATCAATGTTTCACAATGGAGTATGAAAGAATTGCCCTTCAGAAATGATTATGCTTCTAACATTGATTGGAACGAAAGCATGGTCGTGGGGCACCTCCTAAGAGTAAGGATGAACACATTATCAAGTGAGGATGAGGTCCGAAGCTTTCTACAACATTTTCCTCTTTTATTTTCATCACCCCGCATCCGTTACAACCCTATGTTTAAAGAATTTTTCTTAGAGAAATGTGTAGCCTATACGGAAAGAGGCTTCCTCTTAAGAGAAGACAATGCTTGCGAGAGAAAAGTTGATGGATTACGGGAGGGGAGTCATGGCTAAAGGGAAAACCCACAAGCAGCCGAACAGTTTGTGAGAAGTTTGGCTCTGCAAAATAATGTCTGGGGTATGGTGCACTGGCTATGGGCCTCATTGAAGGAGAGTATAGCTTTAAGGAAAATCCCTCTGAAGCAAAAGAGCTTCTTGAGACCTTAGTGAGTTTACATGATCAGTGGGCAATAGAAAAAATGTTTGAAGGGCTCGTCGAAGAAATATATGGGTTTAAAAAGATCTAGAAGCGGCAAAACACTTTCTTGAAAAATTGATTCACCAAGGCAACTCATGGGCAAAGTTTAAAAAATCTAGAATATTAACCTATGGCTTGTATGGATTCGATAAAAATCCCGAGGAAGCTTTACGGCTTCTAGATGAGTTAATCCTAGCAGGCGATTTGAGCGTTATTATGTTCAAATATGATTGCATATGCGATGCTCAGGGGGTTTATGAAAAATTTTCCGAAAATACGAGACTAAAAACGGCAAGAGAGTTTCTTGAAGATTTAATTAAGCATGGTAATCAATGGGCTCGATCTCAAAAATTCGGACAGCTATGCTTTGGTGGCTTTTGTTTTGAACGCAATCCTGATGAAGCAAGACAATTTCTTGATACCTTAAGCGCACAAGATATTGAATGGGGGATAGGCAAAAAAATTCACAGCCTTCAGGATGGTGGTTATGACGATAAAACTCATTCTCAGGAAACAAAAGAATTTCTAGAGAGTAAAAGTCAAAAAGGTTTTATTTCCCCAATCGAGGCAAAAGTTGAAGGCCTTATTAAAGGAATTTATAAATTTAAAAAAGATCCTGATCAAGTATTACCATTTTTGCAAGCCTTGAACCAAGAGGGTAAGCACGCAGCAAGAGTAGCCATGTTTGAGCTGTTAAATAATGGTATGGGGTATTGGGAAAAAAATCCTGAGGAGGCAAGATTGTTAATTGAGGAGTGGATCGAGCAAGAAGATACTTGGGCCATAACAACAAAACTAGATGGCCTCTACAAAGGACTTTATGGATACACTGCTAGCAAAACACAAACTAAAGAATTTATTGAGCAACTGGCACTTAGGAAAAATCGTATAGGTTTATATTTGCAAGCACTTGGTATGCTTTATGGAAAGCTCGGTTTTGAACAAGACAAAGAACAAGCCCATGACTCTATTCGCTTATACATGCTTGGGTTCTAGATGATTAATTCTGCATTCTCGTGTGAGGTGGTTAGCTTATTGCCTAGTGTTTGTGTAAAGACTTTTCTTTTCTGCTTCTAGATTCTGTCGGATTGGTCACCGATGTTCCAATCTTTTCCAAGTCCATCAAAATGTTTTTGACATGGCGGGAAATTCGATATGTTTTGGTCGTACTTTTATAAGCTTGCAAGGGCATATAAAGCTTATAGGGGACACAGAATATAGATTGATACCTACCATAAATTTTATGGTATTTCTTCTTCAATATGCGTCGTGTTTCTTTAGGTCCCGAGGCGTGCTTGAAAGAAGTTGAAGATAAGTGTGAAAAGCTTTGTATAATACCAAACACATACGTCTTAGGTAATCCATTTTCTTCAACATTCATAAAAACAGGGGCACCACTACTCCCAGGCAACACTAAGGCATAAGGGGGTTTGTTGAGCTTTTGCCATTGTTTATTAGCAAAATAAGTTCTCACCTTTTGCTCATCCGCATATGTTGGTACTGGTTTTAAATGATCATTGGGCTCAAAAAAAATAGAGCCCATCATAACTGTTTTATAATCATAAAGAGCTTCGGGATCTCTGCCCATAATGGTAAATACATCTGCCTCTGGAAGCACAAAAGCCCGCCTATTTACTGGCACACCGTGCGGAATATCAGCAGATCCAAACGTTGCGACATAAAGCGGAGGGATGGGATCAAAAACCTTTTCTTCAAATAAAGGAACAGGTTTAATTCCTTTTACCGGTGTCGTCAGTTTCATAAAAGCCAAGTCATATTTTACTTGCATAGGAAATTCCGTCGTAAAATAACGTGGGTGTGTTCGCATGGCTTTTACTTTGTAGTTCTGCTCGGATGTCAAGGTAACAGACTCACCAAATCCAACAATAATGCTGTCTAAATGTACTTTCCCCTCAAACCCGTGCGCGGCTGTCATGATAATATCAGGTGAGATCAATACCCCCGATTGTAAAATATGTCGCCGATGATCAAAGACATAGCAACTTGCACGAAAAGCCTCTTGTGTTTGAACAAAATCCAAATAATCTTTTGGTTGATGAATTCCGTCTGAAAGCATACCTTGGACGAAAGGTGTCAATAAGAAGAAATAAAAAAAGAAGAATAGAATTTTTGTTTTCACTTGTATTACGCCTGAATATGATAAAATGGTTTTGCCAACCCAAATGCTTTGCCAGATGCAAAATCAAATGGTAAAGGCAAGTTATGGTATAATTCTTGTTCTTGAGAGACCTGTGAAACAATAATTTGAGGAGAAGCCTCAAAAACCTGCTGAAGGGATTCTAAACTCTGACGCCGTGGGTATTTTTTAAGCCATTTCAAAAGCTCACCGTAAGGTAACGTTATAAAATCAACAGAAGGTATCATTAATTCTGACAAGTTTTCCGGCAACGATTTTTGAAGATAATTTCCCATAAATCTCACGCCAAAATGACTTAATTGCAAGAGATTTTGTAATGCAGATTCAGAAATATCCACAGAAACGTCAAAAATTAATCCTTGAAATGGAAAATGACTTTTGTGCAAGAAATCACAAATCTCCTCTAAGCAATGAGTATCCTTATAAATGAGCGGAGATAGATGACATACAAATCCATGATTAGGATGTGTGACATGATGACGTCGTACAAACTGAAGAGTTTGGAATAGAATCATTCTTTCTAGAGCTTGTAGTGATGGTAACTCTGCAGCAGAACTAGAAAGGGTGTTTAAGTTTATAAGCGCACCACTTTCAAGCGTCACACAGGGAACACAGTAAAAGAATGACAATCTCTTTTGAGGTAAACTGACTATGGGTTGCGTCAGAATTTCAAGCTGATTATCTCGCAAAAGTGGAATTAAACCATCTGTGAGAAAAAGCTGTGTTTTATCATTTTGCAAGCTCTGTGCTTGAATATAAATTGCATGAGGAATATTGAGCCGCTCCCGTAATTTTTGGAAGAATGTTGCTTCTATCATGATGTCATGAGTATGTTGTTCCTCGCGGGGTGCTAACTGAGTCGGTGGTGACTGAGCAGGCTTGGAGGATTTTATGGACTCCTTTATGTCTTGGCGCAGAGCTTGTAGGGCCTTGTGTAACCATAAGGCATGCGTAATAATAAAAATACTGAAGAAACAACTTAAAGCGAGTGAAAAATATGTACGGGGGATATTATAAATGACAATAGTGACGAGGATGCATAATAACCCACAGATAATGGGGGGTACTAAGCGTCGAATAGCCAAGATTATCTGTTCGCGTGTGGGAATTGTATCCAACTGTCGCCCTTCATCAAAAGTGCCTCTCTATGAGGTAGAATGTGGTAATAATGGTTGAAAATAAGTTAATGCGTGTAAATTTTATAAAAATCTTCTATAAAAGTTTAATAAAGTACAACACTATAGTCTAAGGACATAAGCAACAAAAGGAGTTGAAGCGTGCCACAAGCCAAATTAAAGCGAAAAGTCGTTAAAAAAAGTTCACCAATTATCAAAAACAAGCAAGCTTTCCAACCCTATATCCCAGCCACAAAACATATCCCTGAAGCAAGTTTTAGAGCTGTGCTATTGGGTATCATGTTGGCAATGATCTTGGTCGGCTCAACAGCATATTTAGGGTTAAAAATGGGGCAGACAATTTCTGCTTCTATCCCTGCTGCTGTAATTTCTATGGCTATACTTCGCCTCTTTCGCAAACCAACTGTGCTGGAAAACAACATTGTTCAAACAATTGCCTCAGCAGGGTACGTAGTCACCGGAGGAATCATTTTTACCATTCCTGCTCTTATTGTGATGGGGTATTGGCAAACATTTAATTATCTCCAAATTTCGTTTATAGCTGCAGTGGGAGGCATCTTGGGCGTGCTCTTTTCCATTCCACTCCGTCGGGCACTTATTATCGATGAGAAGCTAAGGTTTCCTGAAGGAGTTGCAACAGCAGAAGTATTAAAAGCCGGGGACCTCGTTGGATCAAAGCATAATACAGGTGTTGGCTTCCTTATAAATGGCGGAATTTTTGCTAGTATCATTAAGTTTGCTCAAACAGGGCTGCATGTTATAGGCGAGTCTGTTCATGGGTGGATTAATATTGGAGGCTCTGTTTTTGGGTTTAGTGCCGGTTTGAGCCTTTCCATGATCGGTGCAGGCTATATCGTTGGTATGTCTGTTGCCATTAATTTGCTCATTGGTACGGCTATTGCATGGCTCGCAGCAGTTCCTTTATACACATTTTTTAGCACCCCCGAAGCTTTTGGATTAGCCGCAGATGCCAGTGCTTTTGATTGGGCAATGGCAGTGCGTTCTACCAAGCTACGCTACATCGGTGTTGGCACAATGATTTTCGGGGGACTCTATGCACTATTGTCCTTGATTGGCCCAATTAAAACAGCTATAGCCTCCTCATTTTCTGCTTTTCAAAAATCGCGCATGGGTCAAGCAGTTAAGGTCATTCGGACGGAATATGATATGCCTATGCCCTATGTTGTCTTAGGTATTTGCGTACTTGCCGTTCCTGTTTTTATAATTTTCAATAATGTTTTAACTGCAGCAAATCTTCCCATTTCACAAAATTTGCACTTGGCAACTGTATTGTTACTCACGGTTCTTTCTCTCCTTGTGGGATTTATTTGTGCTTCCATTGGTGGCTATATGGCAGGAATTGTTGGATCTTCAGCTAATCCTCTCTCAGGAATTACTATTGCTGCCATTTTAGCCGTTTCAACAACTCTTATGGTTCTTTTAGGAAGTCACGTTACCTTTGGTAATTCCGCAGAGGCACTGAGCCTTGCAGCAAGTGTTATTCTTATTGGAGGCGTCGTTGCTACTGCAGCGGCTTTAAGTTGTGATAACTTACAAGACCTAAAATCTGGACATATTTTAGGGTCAACTCCTTGGAAACAACAGGCAACTCTCATGATAGGTGTTATTGCGGGATCTATTGCCATTGCTCCAGTTTTAGACTTACTATACCAAGCCTATGGGATAGGAGAGAGTTTTCCGCGTGCAGGTATGGATCCTACCCACGCTTTAGCAGCTCCACAAGCGATGTTAATGGCATCTGTTGCCAAGGGTGTCTTTTCCTATACACTCGATTGGCCCTTGGTATTTTTAGGAATGGGAATTGGACTAGGTATTGCTTTGATCGATCTTATTATATTAAAGCGGCTTAAAGCTACCTATCGTCTATCTGTTATGGCCGTGGCTCTTGGACTTTACTTGCCAATCGATGTCATCATGCCTCTCGTCATAGGGGGAGTCATCAATTTTATGGCGCGACGTCGTTTAAAATCGAATCGTAAAAAAATTGGCAAGGACTTTTCAGAAGTTGAAGCAAAAGTTGAGCGGCAAGGTTTGCTCTTTGCATCGGGACTCATTGCAGGTGAAGCTCTCATTGGCATATGCCTCGCTATCCCTTTTGTCATGTATCAAAGCACAAACGCTTTAGCCATTGTGGATGCTTCTTTCAAAAAGACAGCAACGTATGTAGGTGCCATCGTCTTTTTAGGTGTAGGATATTACCTCTATCAGATAGGTTACCGCCTAAAGTCTGCAAAATAAGTATGAAAACGCCATGTAGCTTTCTAAAGGGAAGCTACATGGTCATTCCTTTTTTTCACCTATGACTTAATTTTGATTTTTCCAATCCACTGCAAATGCGTTTAAGGTTTCTTCCATATGCGGCGGTGGAGGGGCTGCAAATGTTAAGGATGCTCCAGTCTGAAAGTCTGGAAGCGTGATAGATCGCGCATGAAGATGCATCGATCGACTATATTCAGTGGCCAGGTACCCCCCATATTTACCATCCCCTAAGATGGGGTGTCCAATATGGGCTGTGTGGACTCGTAATTGGTGCGTGCGCCCGGTTTCAGGAGATAACTCAAGCCAAGAGAATTGCGTAATACCTCTTTTTCTTAAGCCTTTAACTGTTCGATAATGTGTGATGGATGGTTTTCCATCCTTACTGACTGCCATCCTTTCTTGATTACCGCTCCCTCCTTTCAAAAGAGGAGCATTAATGATGCCTTGCCCCGGTTTTGGTTGACCTATAACAATAGCCCAATATGTTTTCTTAATGCTGCTCGTGCGAAAAGCTTCTCCTAAAAAGGCTGCCACATTACTTTTTTTGGCCAAAACAAAAACGCCACTGGTATCTTTATCTAATCGATGAACAATATGAAATTTCATCTTTTTTATTTTTCCATAAGCGGTAAGGAGCCCATCTAAATGACGGAGTGTCTTGCTTCCTCCTTGGCTCGCAAGTCCTGCTGGCTTATTGAGAACTAAAATATCCTCATCCTCCCATAAGGTCATTGATTCAATGAGAAGGATATCGTTAGCAGTAAGGACGACCTCTGTTTTATCTTTTAATTGAGTTGGATGATGGGTTATAGAACTTAAATAATCGGGAACTTGGACAACTTGGCCAACAGAAATTCGTGCACTTGCCTTTTCCTTTTTCCCATTAAGACGAATTTTTCCCTGGCGTAATAATTTTTCGATCATACCTTGGGTGAGTGGAGGATACTGTTTACGTAGCCATCGATCAAGGCGCATTCCTTCACTATCTTCAATTATTTGGGTAACAACAGTCGGTTTGGTCATCAAATTTTCTTTTTTAATATAAAATTTTGCCCAACCTAGTCATTAAGCAAAGAACACCTTTGAGAAGAAAGAACCTTTTAATATGTCCTTAAATCTTATTCCTCTGAAGGAGCCTCATCATCAATATTAGCATTGTCACCCTTTTTAGCCCTTGTCCTTTTAGGGGAATCAGTACTTTTACGAGGCGACGCATTTTTTTTATATGCAGGGGCCTCTTCTGTAATTGGGCTAGCAGAAGACTCTTCACCTGTGGTCTTACCACCTGCTGCCTGAACAGCGGCTTCTTCTTCTGATTGCGCAACATTAACTTTTACATAAACAGAAATTTCAGGATGTAAAAGAACACGCACCTGATACATTCCTAAAAATTTAATGGGTGTTTCAATTTGTATTTGGCTACGAGAAACTTTAAATCCGGCTTCTCCTAAACATTGAGCAACATCCGCTGGTCTAACAGAACCATAAAGATTCCCCATTTCACTGGCTTGGCGAATTAAGCTAATCATCACGCCTTCCATTTTATCTGCAACCACTTGGGCTTCTGATTTACGATTAAGATTGTTGGCCTCAAATTCAACTCGCTTGTTTTCAAAAAAGCTTATGTTTTGTTTTGTAGCTCGGAGGGCTTTCTTTTTAGGCAGAAGATAATTGCGAGCATAGCCGGCTTTTACATTAACTACCTGACCCATTTGTCCTAATTTTTCAACTCTTTCCAGCAAGATAACCTGCATTTAAAATCTCCCTTAACTTTCTCCAACCTTTATGCATCCGTCTTATTATGAGGTGTCCATCTTTTGTAAAGATGAAATGTTGGCTCTAAAACCCCAAATATTACTATAATTATGCCCGGCCATACAAGGAAAATCGACATGAATACGACCCCCATCAACCAGAGTTTAGGATTTTCAAATTGTTCCAACCACCCATATACAGCCTTGAGCCCTACCAAAAATATAGGGATACAACTCATGAGCGCTATATTTTTTCCAATAAAAACCAACAATGGTGAATTTGTCAACATAAGTACTATACAAAAAGCTAAAACAATATCCCAATTTTCATACAACCGCGTATCTCCCGGCAAGGGGTAGCCACGCTCCGAAATACGGAGTCTTCCCAAAAATCTCTGAGCCAAAGAAGCATTCACTAAGCACATCATTGTCCAGGAAATTGACGAAATACCAGGCAATATATTCATAATCTGTCCCTGCATGTTTTTAAGAGATTGATCTTTGGCAAAGAAAGCAAACCATGATTGCAAAAGTTCTAAGATATTGATGGACTGAGCTGATAAAATAAGCATTACAGCAAGAAAAGTTGCAACGCTAAATCCAACCACCCAAGATACAATATATCCTGCAGGATCCCCCTTTTTTACTCTATAACTGATGAGAAAGACAGGGACAAGAGTTGTTAAGGAGAAAACAAGGCTTGAACTTACACCTGAAGCAATCGTGCTTAGTCCAAAAGCAACTCCTGCTGCCAGGACCAACTTGGAAATGCCCCATCCTAGCCCAACGAAATAAAGTGGAAGGGGCGCAAAGTAATTCACCATAAAAGATATAATATGATAATGAACAGGGAAAAGTGCAAAACCCGCAGCTAAGGCACCTGCAAAAACAGAAATGAAAGCCGGGTCAAGACGGCGAACATGATTTATGCTCATATCATTCCCATTCTGATACCGGTCACTCTCATTATTTTAAAATCCCCAAATTTTCACGTCATAGATAATTTGAGTATACTATGGCTGAAGCCTCAGGTCTCCCCCTTTATCTAGGAAGAAGAATATTTTTTTAATATGCCTAGAGATTATTCTGTGACATACGGCATCAAAGCTAAAAAACGAGCCCGCTTGATTGCGGTAGTCAATTCTCGTTGTTTTTTCATTGATACAGCACTAATGCGGCTTGGAATGATTTTGCCACGTTCAGAAACAAATCGCCCAAGCAATCTTACATCTTTGTAATCTATGGCCAGAGCGTTTTCACCTGAAAAAGGGCACGTTTTCCGACGACGGAAGAATTGGCGACGAACAGGACCTCCTTGGTCACCCATATCATCATTCATTGAATCATGACTCATGCTAATTCTCCTTCATCTTCAGTTTCCATTTGGTATCTTGGGCGAAATGGCTTATCGGTAGATGGGTGGACATCTATGAGCATTTCGTCTTGCTCCTCCTCAAATCCACGAGAACGGTCATCATTATACGAACGTTGCATTAATTTTGAAGGATTAGGGTCTAGTGCTTCAACGCGCACTGTTAAATGGCGTAAAATATCTTCATTGAGTTTCATCTGACGCTCCATTTCGCCTATAGCAGCTGGCGCCGATGAAATATTCATCAGAACATAATGCCCTTTTTTATTTTTCTTAATTTTATAAGCTAAGTTGCGCAAGCCACAAAATTCAGTCTTGCTTACTTCTCCACCTTGGCTTTTGATAATTTGGGTAAAGATATTTGCCAATGCTTCAACTTGAGCGTTTGTTAAGTCTTGGCGAGCAATAAAAACAGTTTCATAAAAATTCATACTTCCTCCTTACGGTTGATAGCTTGGACATTCAAGCTACAGCCCACATCCTGCGGGCAAGGGGACTCATTTTATTTAATTTTATGAGTTCGACACCCACTATAGCCTTGTGATTTTAGAAAAATCAAGAATTTATTAGAAATACAGACACCCACATGAAAATTTTATACATTGCTTTAATGAGATACGTGCTTTTTCCAAACTTTATTAAGTACCTGCAGCACAGTGTCAGGCTTTAAATTTTCCATAAATGTTCGGGGAGCATTAAAGGCAAAACCAGGTATTTTTTTTAAATCCTCGAGGGATTCTGGAATACGAATAACATGATTGACCGGGTTTTCAGGAGGGCAGTATGGAGCATACATACGATCATCTGAGGGCCCAAATAATCCAATAGTAGGTGTTCCCACAGCGGCTGCCATATGCATCAGCCCTGAGTCATTTCCCAGAAAAACATGGCATTGCTTTAAGCAGGCTGCAATCTCAAGAAGAGAAAGATTTCCAACAAGATCATAACACTTATCCTTAGGAATCGTGTTTATAATTGGTTGAATCATCGAACGTTCTTGGGGTGCTCCAAATATAGCGATCTGGGCAGCATTGTGTTTCAAAAATTGTTCAATCAATTCAATAAAATAGTCCGCAGGCCATTGCTTACCAATCCAATTTGCAGCAGGTGCAAGGGCCAAAACCGGTATAGACGAAGAAATCAAAGATTGCGCTCTTTGAAGATGGTTTGTGCCCAGCCAAACATGCGGGGGTGGGGGCGGCACTTTTTGAATCAATCGCCCTAATTGATCGACGCGATGATCTGAAGTGCGCATAGACTTCCAAACAAACCGTTTTTTTGTTGGCAAAAAATATGATACAAGTGAACCTCTAATATCTAAAATAATATCCCATTTCTTTGTACGGCATACCTTCCAAAGGTTAATCCAATGGCGGCTTAAAGATTTTTTGTTGATGGGTATTAATTGAGCCAACCCAGGAACAGCCTCGAACAATGGCAACGTAAGGGGCGCTGCTGCAACAGTTACTTCAATCCCTGGATGGAGGCTAACCAAATGGTTTAATACCCCAGTGGAAATGACTGCATCCCCTATTCGACTAGATGTAATAAATAAAAGCTTCAATTAACCCCTCCTTAAAACAAACTTTTGCATAATCATAAAGGAGAAAGCATTAAATGGGGAGAAAAATGCTTCTAAACTGTCCAATTTGTAATAAATTCTTAAAAGAAAGGGGTGAACAAATCATTGGAGGCGTTTATAACATTTCCTGCTATGATTGCGGTTCCTTCTGCATTGAACTTGAACTTTCTCAAATTATGCGCCGCAAGTATTTAAGCTTTAACCTTGAAGTATCAACAGGCCGAGAAAACTATGAAGAAAACATTAAAATTTTTCGTGATTTTATTCGTTTTAATCAACATCCAATTCTGACACAATCAGCCATCAACGAAATGATCTTTCTGCGCCGTCCTTAGCTTGGATTGTAAGATCCAATTCATAATTAAATGGAAGGGGATAATTTTGTACACCATGACCACAGCCTCTTAACCTATAAACAGGGAAGGACATAGAGTGGGCAAATCGTTGGATAACATCCCAAACAAGCGAAGACCCGTCCGATTCCTCTCCCTTAACAAAATCTCCGAATAAGACAGCTCTTACCCCAACAAAAAGCTGTGCTTGTTCAAGGTGTGAGAGTATTCGGTCAATGTGATATCCACGTTCATTAACATCCTCGAAAAAAACAATTTTATTTTCCCCCTTTAATTGCCATGGAGTACCAATAGATGTTTGAATAAGGGAGAGATTGCCCCCCACAACTTTTCCCAAAATGCTCGCTTTGCTTGCACCTGCTGAGTTTAAAGGAATTAAAGGGGGTAATAAATATGCTGAAAGACCTTCATCAAATATACGCACTGTACGTTCAATAGAATCTCGATCAACACTTTGTTTAACAAACTGCGCACCAACAGGACCATGAATGGAGGGCCAATCCCACACTTGATTTAAAAATATATGAAGTGCTGTTCCATCGCTTATGCCATAGAATATTTTCTTTTTTTCTGGTTTTGACAATTTAAGAAGCATAGGCATAAGGCGCGTTAAACCATACCCACCCCTTATCATCATAATCTCATCTGCCTCAGAAATCAGCGCCTCTTTCAAATATTTAAAGCGCATTTCATCCGAATTTGCACAAAGGAGGTCTTCTCCTAATATATCTTTTGGAACTGTTATTTTCCTCCCCAAGGATTCAAAATACAGGCGGGTTAAATCCACCATCTCATGGGGAAATGAGCCTGAAGGAGCAATCAAATACATGTGTTTCATGGCACCTCGAGAGAACAAATTTAAGGGACTAATGTCTATTCACTAATAACAACATTAAGACTTGTGCCTGTAAAGCTATAAACTCTTCTACTACACTTCTCAACGTAAAAAGGTTGAGAAACCGCCTTAATCAGGGGACAGAACATACCCAATGTGGCGCACCGTTTGCAAATAACGCGGTTGACGAGAATCATCTCCAATTTTCCTCCGCAAACGCGTAATTTGGACATCAATGGTCCGCTCACTGACTCTGTGACCTATACGTTGAGCTAAATCTTCACGAGAAAAAGGCTTATGTGGACTTTGAGCAAGAATTTTTAATAAAACCAATTCGGTTGACGATAAAAAGATAACATCATCACCTTTAATCAAAAGCCCTGTTTCAAGATTAAATCGATAGTCCCCCAATTTTAACTCCTTAGGAGCACTAACTTTGGAGGAAGAGCGTCGTAAGATTGCTCGAAGGCGGGCAAGGAGTTCACGAGGTTCAAAGGGTTTAGTTAAATAATCATCAGCTCCAATCTCAAGTCCATGAATACGATCATCGACTTGGTCACGTGCTGTTAAAAATAAAATGGGAATCGACCCCATTTTATTTTCTTTCTTTCCCTGTTCTTTTTGGATGAGATTTGTTGCTAACGACAAACCATCTTCACCTGGCATCATAATATCGAGAATAATGAGATCTGCTGATTGGCTGGCCAAATATGCGCGTGCCTCTGCTGCGTTGGCTGCAGAAGAGACCAGAAAACCGCTTTCACTCAAGAATTTAACTAACAATTCCCGAAGTCGGCGATCATCATCAACCACAAGAAGCCGAGAACCTATAGGAGAATTTTTCATTTTTAACCATTCAATAAGACACTTGGGAATAACCTATATTATATGCTAAGCAAGAACAAGAGATGAAACAAACTGAAGGACAAAGGATCATATGACAAAATTTGATGTTGTCGTCATCGGGGGTGGCCCTGGGGGGTATGTTGCAGCTATCAGAGCAACCCAACTAGGATTTTCTACTGCTTTAATAGAAAAAGAACATTTAGGTGGAGTTTGCCTAAATTGGGGATGTATCCCTACAAAAGCTCTTTTGCGAACAGCTGAAATTAAAACTCTCATTTCTCACGCCGCAGATTATGGTCTCAAAGTTGGACCTGTAACTGTTGATTTAAAAACAGTTGTGAATCGTTCTAGAAAGATTGCTGAGCAGTTGGCAGGAGGCATTAAGCATCTTTTAAAAAAAAATAAAGTAACTGTCATTGAAGGCCATGCGCGCTTAAAAGGCAGTGGAAAGATTATGGTTGATTCATTAGGGGGTCCTCAAGAAATTTCAGCGACACATACAATTCTAGCCACAGGTGCCAGCGCGCGCTCCTTGCCAGGTTTAGAGCCTGATGGTCACCTCATATGGGCTGCGCGTCATGCTATGATTCCAGAGACTCTCCCAAAATCCCTTTTAATCATTGGATCTGGGGCCATTGGCATTGAATTTGCAAGCTTTTATCGTACCCTTGGAGCAGATGTAACTGTGGTGGAGCTTCAAAATCGCATTCTGCCCCAAGAAGATGAAGAAATATCAAACCTTGCTCAAAAAGCTTTTGAGAAACAAGGGATTAAATTTTTACTTGGAGTCTCTGCTGAAAAGGTAGAAAAAGGCAAAAACTCTGTCACAATAACTCTCCAGGGCAAACAACAAACTTTTGATCGCGTTATTTTAGCTGTTGGAATCGTAGGAAATACAGCAAATCTTGGCCTTGAAAAAACGAAAGTTAAAATTAATCGCGGCCAGATTGTAACTAATGAGTGGTCCCAAACTGACGAGCCTCATGTTTATGCGATCGGAGATGTGGCGGGTCCACCTTGGCTCGCACATAAGGCAAGCCATGAAGCTATTATTTGTATTGAGAAAATTGCTGAAATGCCAAATGTCCATCCTCTCAATACGCATAACGTGCCAGGATGTACTTATAGTTTACCTCAAATCGCAAGCATTGGTTTAACAGAAGCGCAAGCAAAGGCTGCCGGACATGAAATTAAAATCGGACGCTTCCCCTACAAAGCTAATGGAAAAGCTTTAGCCTTAGGAGAAACGGAAGGATTAGTTAAAACCCTCTTTGATGCAAAAACTGGCGCTCTTTTGGGAGCCCATATGATTGGCTCTGAAGTTACGGAGTTGATCCAAGGATTTGGCATCGCAAAAACTTTAGAAACAACTGAAGCAGAACTAATTCACACTATTTTCCCTCACCCAACATTATCTGAAATGATGCACGAGTCGGTTCTGGATGCTTATAACAGAGCAATCCATTTTTAAGAGGTAGAAAATGACGACACTCGGCATGCAAAGAAAACCTGATTGGATTCGCGTCAAAGCGCCTGTTTCAAAACAATATCAGGAAACCGTTTCTTTAATGCGCACTCACAAGCTCAATACAGTTTGTGAAGAAGCTGCCTGTCCTAACATTGGAGAATGTTGGGCTAAAAAACATGCAACCATTATGATTTTAGGGGATGTTTGTACCCGTGCATGCACTTTTTGTAATATTAAGACAGGA
>VGEY01000010.1 GCA_016869075.1 Alphaproteobacteria bacterium | reverse complement strand
GTGGTTTCTCGCCTCCCCCCCCCCCCCCCCCCCCCCCCCCTAGAAAAGCCTTTCAATGTCTTTAGAGATTCTGTGAAGTGCTTCTAATGCACACTCTTTTGTCTCATGATGCTCTATGAGCATTTGCGCAGCCCTTATATCTGATAATACTTCTTGCAAGAGGAGATTTTTTCTCTTCTTTTGCTTTTTATTTTCCTTTTGCCACTGGGCAACTTCTTCTAAAAAAAGAGTAATTTCCTTGCAAGAATTGGGGTCCATTTCAAGAAGATCTTTATATGTGGCAATTAACTGGCAAATATGTTGAAGATCCTGACCTATTTTTAAAATTTTGCTCTGTGTTAACTTTTCATTTTTGTTAAAAGAAAGAGTAATGGCTCCTTGGGTGTTTCCTGAAGAAAAGAGAGAAGTTATCCCCTTGAAAATGCCAAAGTCTTGGGCTTCCTTAAATATTTTTACTTGATGAGAGGCCATACTTTTAGATATTTTTTCTCCCCAGGCAAATGGAATGGGCGAACGCCTCATATGGACAAAATCATTTACATAATACTTTTGTTCTACATAACGATCACACCATTGTTGAGGATAGGTGGAGAAGGACGAATCAGCCCCTTTTTTTAAGTCAAAAAATGTAAGATAATCGTGGTCGATATCCACGAGGCATTTTTGTGCAAAATCTAAAGGGTATGGTTTCATTTTTTTATTTAATCCCTTTTTATAATAATATCGTAATTATACCTTATTTTAAGTAAATTTTTAAGAAGAAAAATATGTCGACATTCCCCCATATAGCCTCTGAACTTCTCTTTGATACGGATCAAGAACGTCTTTATGAGACAACTGAAATAGCAAGCGATACCGTTTGGATATCTGCTCGCGTCTATAAATCCTCCAGGGAAAAGTTAATGTCCTATGAAGTTTGGGTGTTTGAGTGGTTTCCTGTAAGCAATGAAGAAAAATATAAGTATATTCAATCATTTAAAAACTTCGAAGACGCCAAGAACTTTGCACAAGAAATTCTTACAAATAAATTATCCGATATTTAATAAAATTATTTGGGCAATAAAATAATTTCATAGAATTACTATTTTTATATTATAAGGATTTTAATATTATTAACCCATGAATAGGCGTTATGATGCTTCACATTGTTTCACCCGCTAGCCAAGACTTTTATCAAAAGGACCTTGAAGACTTCTTCAAGTTGAGGAAAAAAATCCTTATTGATGAGAGAGGATGGAACTTAACAGCTGAAAAAGAGCAAGAAATTGACCAGTTTGACCATGATCAAGCCCATTATTTACTTTATAAACCTGACGAAAAGGGCGCAGTCATAGGTGGAGTTCGGTTGACGCCTACCTTGGTTCCCAATTTAACTATGAATATTTTTTCTTCTCTTATTAAGCCAGAAAGGGGGTTTGCTCCTTCTCAAAGGATTTGGGAGAGTAGTAGGTTTGTGACAGCGTCAATAAATTGCGATAAACATAAAGGCATTATTAAGAAAGCAACCGCGGAACTCTTTGTAGGAATGATAGAATACAGCTTACTTCACGGCTTGGAATCTCTTCTTATGCTGACTGAAATACGACTAGAACGCATTGGTAGGATGCTTCAATGGCATCTCGATCGGCTCGGAGATGTCAGCAGAGTAGGAAATACCCTTGCCGTAACTGGACTTGCAGAAATATCTGAAGCAGTCTTGCGCAGGGTTAGAAGAAATGGGGGCATTCATCATGAGATTTTTTTTCTACACAGTTCACACAAAATAAATCGTTTCAAAAGCCAATGCCCGCCTTAAAATTTTTTTACTCATTTTCTGAATAGATATCTGAAGCAGCATAATCCTTTTCTGGAAGATGTCTTCTCAATTGTGAGTGTAAAAATTCTCGATATTCTGGCTTAAGATTTCTTACTAATTGTTTGAGGGTTTGAAGTTTATTATACATGATTAGCCTCTGCCTCCTCCTCCCGCTTCTATCAACACAGGGTAATAATTTGAAATGACAGCACAAGACATTTATTTCTGCCCCAGTTTGGACCCAGTTTGTTATTCTTTCTAGAGGAGGACTAAAAAAATAAATGCCCGCTGGAAATATTGTTCCTAAAACTTCACCCATCACTAACGCGAGCTGCATTGGGGTATTTGTAATGTTGGATGTTTGTAAGTAGAGCTTGTTTCTTACAAAAACTTCATAAGCAATAGGAAAATATACAGCTGAAAATGTGGGACTCAGAAATCCAGGTATGCGTCCCCCCCATTGTCCAGCAGAAACCGTTGGTTGAAAAATTTTAAAAACACGTTCGTATACAGGACAAGCAAGAGCTGTCATTCTGTAAGAAAAACCAATTAATGCGGGAGTAGCCACAGCTGCAACAACAATTCCTGCTCCGAAAGCAACTGTTTCCGGAGTTTTTAAAGCCACCAGTGCCAGAGTGGTTAAAGAAGAGATCGCAACATAACGATTTGTAAGGGCATAGATTTGTAACAAATTCCCCGTCCACTTGCCAAACGTACTCGCTGCTTTATCCCATACTTTTATATAGCCAGGCGTACTCTTTGCTACTTCAATGATTGCTTTAAAGGCTTGCACATATTTTGGTTCTGGTGGAAGTCGCACATCTCGCATGGAGGCTTCAGAAACGACAGGGGCACGAGGGATGGGGCGTATATCGTCAGCATCATCTTGTTTATCAGCCCCTCTATCTGCATTTCTTCTTTCATCCTCTCTTGCTCCTTCACTTTCTAAGTGAGCTCCTAAAGAATCATCATCAGGTGAAAGTGGCGCATAAATTGCATTCATAACTTCTCCAAGGGTTTGAATTTCTTGCGGCTTTTTCCCACTCATAATGACGGCTTGTGCATGAGTAATCACTTCGGTGAGCTCTTCTTCGTGAATTTTCTCTATTTTCTTTCTGAAATAATTTTTATTTGGGTTGTTGTTGGGATTGTTTGTTGGGGCAATAAAAACTTCATAGACGACAAGGCTGAATAATAATCCAAATGTCACCCCGAAAACTGTTGCATAATCACTCAAAAATGTAATCCCTGACTCCATAAAGAAAATGGACGTAAAAAACTGTGATGCCATAATACCTAAACATAGAATGGTAGAGGGAGTAGAGTGTAACCATCTTTCAAACTTTGACCGAGGAGCGGGATCAGTTACAATTCTTTTTACGCGCTTTGTTTCCTCGGGTTCAGGAGTCATTTTATCCGCTATGCGATTATAAGTATGAACCAATGCAACCGTTGCAGCTGGAACTGCTAAAGCGGTTATTAAGGCAACTTCTGGAGCTCCAGTATCAGGAATAACAGCGGTTGTTATGCCTATTTCTCCCAAACTTACTGACCCGAGTGGAATACCGGTTTGGGCAGCAAATAGCCCAGCAAACGCGCTCGCTGTACCAGATGTAATTTGTTTGCAAGTTTGGGAAGTTGGGACTTGAACGACGGGTTTTAAGTATACTTCTAACTCATCTTTCTTTGAACCACTATCGCTTCTCGGGAGTGGGTTTTCAATACCGCCTAACAAAGGACTGCTTTCACCCGCTTCAACTTGTGAGGAAGGGAGTGCGGTGTGTTGCCTTCTAAATTTTCTATATTTATCACCTTCATCATCCTCATTTACCAATAGACTTTGTGCTTCAGCAGCATAACAGGGCAAATAATGTGTTGAGAAAATAAAAAATGTGAGAATTAATTTGATTAAAATTAACATCAAATTTTGCTCCTTCAATGATAAAAAAGTCTATAATAATTGGTAAATTCTTATTTCGTTCAATACCAACTAATAGAATTGCTCGTTTAAGCTTGGGTTAATAATTCAACTATACCTTTTAAAAAAAATATAAACAAGATTTTTAGACAAATTATTGAAAAAATAAATCTACTTTTTATATATCCTTTTTTTTCAAAAACTTAAAAGAAGTATGAGTTTAATCTTGCGGTGAATAGTAGAATTTTAATTCTTCCTTTTCTACATTTTGGGCTCTCTTATAGGCGTCAATTTTATTATGCCGAATATCAAAATGTCCAAGTTGTCTGATTAAATTTTGGAAGGGTGGGGGATTGGTTAGAGCGTTATGACTTAAATCTAAATAGCCTAAGTGTTCCATATTTAAGAGATATATTATGCCATTATAATTAGATGTCGCATTTCCAGAGGTGAGTGCATTATGAGAAAAGATAAAAACACAAAGGTTGGGAAATTTTAGAACTTGGTCAGAAGTACTTAAGTCTTTTAGAGAAGTAATTGCATTGTGTGAAAGATCAAGAATTTCCAGCTGAGGTAAACGAGGAAAAGAGTGTAATATGGTAGGTTGCATACAATTTACGAGGATTAAATCTTTTAAATTTGTAAATTGAGGAAGCATGCCTGGAAAATACAAAGGAACCTGTTGACCGGAGATTTCAAGTTTTTTCAGGCAAGTCGGTGTATTGCTTGGGGTGTCAAGGAATCCAAGTGTATGGGGATTTGTCCCAACGGGTAACCCGAAGCTCATTGCATAAAGCATTTTAAGTGCCAAAGGTCTTGGGTCATAGGGAGGGCGGATGAGTGCAAAAAGTTTTTCGCACAACTGAGGAAGTGCTTCCGTATGGCAGTCTCTACAGCTTAGCATTTGATCCCACTGGTTTTCACCCAGTGCCTCTAAAATACAAAGGGCTTCATCTACGGGGGTGGAGGCAGGGGCCAAAACAAGGCTTTTCAAACGTGTAAAAAGAGTTGGTGCTCCATTACTTTTAAGAAAGCCATCTCTTTCTTTTCCAGAAGTGTTCTGATGGCTTGAACCACTGGAATACATGGAAAGTTTAAAAGAGGGGCGTGTAACTTTCGGCCTTACAAGTTTTTCTAACTGAAGAGCATAGACATCGGGCATGTATGTATCATCTATCATTAGCCCAGTGAGTTGAGTGAGGAAGAAGAGGGGGGTTGGGTTGTGTATAGGGTTGCCTTGAATGGATAAATGTACAAGATGCGAAAGGCTTTTTAACCCTCCAATCATTGGTGCAAGAGATCGGATGCCATTCTTACTAAGTGTCAAATGTGTAACGTCAGGAAAAAGGGAAACAACCTTCGTTAACAAATCAAGCTCGCATTCGCCCGTTGACGTTGCATCAAAACCACTCAATTGCACATCTATTGAACGTGCATTGCTTGTTTTTTTCAGTATTAATTTATCGGGCGGACATCCCATACGTAAGGCGCAGACTAGTTGAAGGCATTGCATTTTACGTTCGGACGGGTGCCTTGCAAGTTTAGAAAGAATTTCATCATTTTGCCAATGAGCCGAATTGATGCTGCCTAAATTAATACTAAAGTTAGAAGAATAGGCTAATGTTTGAAGAATAATTTCAATATTTGAGGTGCTAGGGCGAAAGCTTTTTAAAGCAACTGTTGCTGTTTGGTCAAAATTAAAGGGTAGGCTTGTAAAGTAACGCCAATGGAGGGCTTCTGCTTCCTCTAAAAATTGATGTGGATACTTGCCCATACTACTTGTCCACTCTAAGGCAAGAGCAGTATCTTCAAGAGTATATCTCCCTATACCATCATGAATGGTTCTGACTCTCGCTTCGCCCACATCTTTTTGGGTACATTTCAGTTTTTCTTGGAACATATAAAAAATTTCAGGCCATAAAAACTCCATTATGTCACTAAATGTTGGGCGTAAATGGCGCGAGAGTAATTTCTGTAGGTTAGAAAACGTCCCTAAGAATTTTTTTGCAAACCAGGGGTGAAATTGAACGTCGGGACAAGTTTTTTGAAGAGAATAGAGCACATGTAAGAATAAAGGAATTATGGAGTGGCTTAAAAGTATTTCTCTCGCGTTCAAGGGCAGTGTTTGTTGAGAGAGATATGCTCTTGTCCAGTTGTCACTCCAAGTTACAAGAAGATGGTCACCCCCTATGATTTGTTTGCGAAGGAAAATGCCACTTTTCCCATTTGCAAATGATGCAAGACCCGCAGAAGATGGCGATAATGCATATAATTGTGGGAGGATAATAAGGTCGCAAACTGCTTCGATACAACTATTTTCTTCTTGTGTTTGTGGGCGCATATTGGTTCTGAGGAGCATGCGGAGCATTGAGCATACATGTTCTTCCTGTTGTGGCAAAGGTCGCCTTTGAGGATGTATGGATGGGCTCAGGGAGGGAGCTGAAAGTGATGACGATGTCACTGACGAGGGGCCAGCAAGTACAGCGGGAGAAGCATGGAAAGATTTTCCTGAAGAAGCTAAATATTCTTCTAATCGGATAGTTTGCGCTTCTGCAAATGCCTTCTGTTCGTCAGCTTCTTTGAGACTTAGTCTATGTAAAAATGATTGTACATGGGGTGGAAAACCAAAAAATCCTTTAGTAAATTCTGATAATTTTCCGGACCAGCTTGCATGCCATTTTTCTGGGGTAGGGTCAAGAGTCAAAAGAATATCCATAATTTGCAAAGCAAGATGGGGAGAGACTTTTGATAAATCTGTATGGATCATTAGGTCTTTAATCATATCGCCGAGGAAGCGAGTAGATTCTATAACACCCCTAAATTGAGGTGGATATGTTGGTCTTTGCGGAGATGCTTCTGCATCGGCCTCAGTTGAAGGGTGTGCTTTTTTCTGATCAAGTGCAGTATTTCTATCACGGACAAATTCACACGCCATTAAAATAAGACGGGCACGAGGACCACAAATTGTATTTAGCCACCATTCATATTTCTTGTTAAAAAATGTTTCAATTTCCCTTGAATAAGTTGACGTGAGAGAATCAAAGGAAGAGCCTGTTGTTGATTGAACTTTTCGGAAAAGTTCCCAAGCAGATTTCGAGAATGCATCCAAGTCTTCCCATGTATAAGCGGGATGTTCTCCTAATCGTATGGAAGATATATTTTCTGCACGAAGCTTTTTAATAAGAGCAGGTAAAACTCTTCCAAAGAAGATGAGAAAATCTCTATTATGAGGAACTGTTGGAACTGTCTTTGCATATTCCTCTTTAAAAAAACTTACCACCTGAGGAAGGCGTCCTTTCATAAGCTGATCAAATGAAGGAGATTCAGTCAGTAAAGAAGAGGGTTTTTTGCATATTTCATAACAGGCACGAGATGCTTTTTCAAAGGAGACGAGATCCTCTAAAGAATAAATTGGCGGAGTTTGTGGATTGCTAGGTGAAGACTTGTACTGCTCGAGTAATAAAGGTACAAGCGTTCCAAAAAAGAAGGAAAGAGAGCTTTCCTTTCTGAATTGTTCTTCTACTTCTTCTTTTGCTGCAAGGGCAGCTTCTTGAGGTTGAATCATATCCTGAAGCTCTAAATATGCAACAGTAGAGTTTTCTTCCAAAGCTTTTTTTATCTCATTATAATTATCAATAATTTTCTTGAGGCTATCGGGGCGTACAGCAGAAAGAAGACCGAGCATTTGCGCTTGTGTGATATCCACTTTTAATTCATCGGAACTGCTATGTCTGGTATGAAGAAGATAACGTTTGATCACATCATTTCTAAAATTATGAAAGCTTGCTTCCTCTCTTAATAAAAAGGAAAGGAGAAGAGGCATGTTATGCGAACAAAAAGCTCTTCTCACAGATTCTGGGACTTGCCCTTCAGCCATAGGAAAAAGACTGAGACAATTCTCAAAACGGGGGGTCATTAAGTCACTTGGTCCCGTTCGTTGAAGTTTCAGGGTTGATCCAGGAGATATGGTCGAAGTTTCTGCAACAAGACCATAACTTTCTAACGGTCTGGATGATCTTGTAACGAGGCTGAAAAGATATTCCATACCATATGTATAAGGATCTATTTGCGAGAAAGAGGCTTGACCTGAGTAGATGTCCATCAAGAATTGTTTAAGCGTCAGTAGCTCTTTTTGTCTATGAACAGTGACTAAGCAATTCCTGGTTTCTGGCTTCCAAACACTTGAGTCATCGAAATATTTTGCAAGAATATCATGATGCATCCCACTTGATATAAAGTATTGCATTTTCCCTTTTGTTTCTAGATTTGGATCTAAAAAAGCAATATTGCTTATATCTAAAAGAGCGAGAGGACTTACAGATTGGATGCCAAAAAGAGTCTCGAGGAGACTTAAAGTCCATTGCGATCCAACGTAACATGGATATAGTGGGGACATAGGTTCAAAAATTAAGCTCCCCATTTTATGTAAGCGCCTGTTTCCCTCTTCTGCGGGACCCGTTGGTGCACCCCAATAACTATAAGAAAGATCATCTGTTGAGTCAGGTGTGTTAAAGCATAACAGTCCATTACGCCATAGAACGCAAGCCTCGGTTGCCATGGCTTGCGGGATAAGAATGGGCCGTTGTCCAAATTTTTTTACACGGGCTTTAGGGTGGAGAATATCCGATGCTTCTGATAGATGAAATTTATAATGTATAATGAAAGCCTTATAATATTTATTGAGGTTCACTAATGACTTGCAAATGGTGTCTATATTGAGGAGTAATTCTGATGGTTCACTGAATGATCTTATAAGAGCTTGGAGGTTCGCAAAAGGAAGAAACGCTCTTCTTAATTCATCTGCTAAAAGGTTCACATTTTTTTCTTTTATGCTGAGCCAAGCAGAAGGATTGCTCGTTTTTCTAAGAGGTGATGATACAACGGGCGAGCTATGTGAAGAGGCGATGGCCCTTGCTGGAGGGCTCCCCAAAGCGGGAGATGAGTGCACCGCAAGAGGAGGAGTTCCTTGTGCGGGAGATGAGATTAATACTGGTGAGGAGGGGCTTATTTTTCTTTCAATCGGGGCAGATCTTGCTGCTAATGCTAATAAAGAAGGGCTTCCTGATCCCGATCCTGAAGAAGGGGCGGGTGTTGATCTGCTTCCAATAGGCAAAGGAGAGGATGGGATTGAAGCAGGTCTCGTTCCTGTCATACTTAATGCACTATTGCTTCGCGATTTTGGAGAACTTGATTCTGTTCTTAGAACAGAAGAATCAGATCTCGTATCAGTTAAGGCAGAGTCAGAATTGGATGCGTCTGGTTCATCGATCAAAGATCGAATAATTTTAATGAGCGGATCACGTCCATCGCTTTCAGGACTAGGGTCATTAAAAAATTCATCTTTTAGGGT
Organism: Alphaproteobacteria bacterium; assembly: GCA_016869075.1. Classification (GTDB taxonomy): domain Bacteria; phylum Pseudomonadota; class Alphaproteobacteria; order Paracaedibacterales; family VGCI01; genus VGCI01. The sequence goes on along the minus strand of VGEY01000010.1, from coordinate 42,368 downwards.
TTTGTACTCTAGAGGAACAGCACTGATATCTTTGGACATTTTTACAAGTGTAAAAAGTATAATATCCCACAGAATTTTTCCTTTATCTTGAAAATAAGCCGTTATTTGAGGTGAGCTTTGCTGCATAAGGGACATCCAACTTTCCCCTGAAGACCCAAATTGAGCCGATGCTTTATCAAGGGCGCTTCTATAATCCACCGCCCATTTGAAAAATGTACCTGATATTTTAACATGCATAGCTTCCAGATCAGGAGGTTTAAGTGCTGAAGTAAAGAGTTTAGATGAGATGTCTTGTGAGAAGCTTTCCCATTCTACTTGATAATCTCTCATAACTGAAAAAATCATTTGATGAAATTTTAGGGCGCCTTCTGCAGCCTCCCATCTGGTTATAAACCCATCCATTCTCTCGATGAGTTCTGTCATCGGTCGGAAATGTTGATTCGAAAAGGAACCCAAGAGAAGTGTTCGGTTTTGTTCTAAGAGTTGCTCTGGAGGAGCCAAGTGACGCAAAAGTGCTTCTAGTTCCTCTGTAAAAAGGGGATATGTTTTAAGTTGTGTGCGTTTTTGTTGAATGATTTCTAAAAGTTCTATGAACTCGTCAGGCTTTCCTTTGAGTGAGGTATCAATTTCTTCATGAAGAGATTGCTGAGCTGAACGCCATGCTAAGGTTCTTTCCTGGTATTGTCTATAAAGGGCATCTGCATCTGCCGCAAATGTAGGAAGTAGGATTATGAAAAAAAAGAGGATGATTTGTATCATTTTTGCTCTTTAAAAAATGGCGTGTTTGGTATTTCCTTATATTAAAAGAGTTGTCCAAAAAAATAAACGTTTTTAATAAAATTAAATTTTATTTTTGCTCATATCTCTAACTCTCTTGTTATGCAATGAAAGTTTAAAGTACGTAGCAGGCAACATTAAAATTTGAAAATCTTAGAAATTATATTTTTGATTTTAAATAATAGAGAAGGATGCGTCCTAGAGGATTACCGCGCATACGCGCGTTGCCTCGAGAGTTCGGCCCGAACCTCTAGAGGTTCTCATCCGTGGGACACTTTATAAATAAAAATCCTAAAGATCAAGAAGCGCTTCGCTCAAGCTCTTGACCCTTAGGAATTTCATTTATATGGCGCGTCCTAGAGGATTCGAACCTCTGACCCACGGCTTAGAAGGCCGTTGCTCTATCCAGCTGAGCTAAGGACGCATAAGGAGAGTTTTGAAAACTCTCAAAGGATGGGGTATAAGGTTCTGCGGATACTGTAAAAAAGCATGGTGAACCCCCAAACCCCGTTACACCTGCATGATATCTTTTTGTTTTGAAGCGAGCAAGTCATCAATCTTTTTGATGTGATTATCTGTGATTGTTTGAACTTCATCAGACAAACGATGGAATTCATCTTCCGAAATATCACTGTCTTTTTGCAATTTCTTAAGCATTTCCATGCCGTCTCGACGAACGTTTCGAACACTAATGCGCGTATCTTCAGCATATTTACCCGCAATTTTAACCAATTCCTGCCGGCGCTGCTCACTCATGGGGGGAAGAGGAATACGAATCAATTGCCCATCCGCTGCTGGGTTTAGACCAAGATCGGAATCACGGATGGCTTTCTCAGCAATTTTAACAAGACTTTTGTCCCAAATTTGAACTGTAAGCATACGAGGTTCTGGAACATTTATCGTTCCAACTTGATTGAGAGGCATCAAAGATCCATATACATCAACTTTTATCGTATCAAGCAAATTTACAGAAGCTCGGCCCGTGCGAAGACCTGTAAATTCTCTTACAAGAATATCCAATGCGCTATCCATGCGCTTTCCTATGTCACTTAAACGTTGATCTGTCATCGATAGATTCCTTATTCTAAAACTTTATTTCTTGTCTTTGATCAGAGTAAAATTACCAGCCCCACAAACAACCTTTGCAAATCCTTTTTCTTCGAAAATGGAAAAAATAGCAATGGGAATTAAGTTTTCACGCGCAAGAGCAATGGCTGTTGCATCCATAATTCCTAAGTTTTGGGTTAATACATCATGGTAGGTAAGGGTAGGGTGGAATTCTGCGTTCTTATCTTTTACGGGGTCAGTGCTATAAACACCATCAACTTTGGTTGCTTTTAAGAGAAGATCGCATCCCATTTCAGAAGCGCGTAAGGCAGCAGCAGTGTCAGTAGTGAAGAAAGGATTACCCGTTCCACCCGCAAAGATAACGACATTTCCTTTTTCCATATGATGGATAGCGCGTCTACGTATGTAAGTTTCCCCGATGGCTTCAATGGGGAATGCACACATAACCCGACATTCCATTTCTGCATGTTCAAGGGCATTTTGAAGGGCTAAGGCATTTATAATGGTGGCCATCATTCCCATGTAGTCAGAAGTTGCCCGATCAATGCCATGCGTTTCAGCACCGGTAATCCCTCGGTAAATATTACCGCCCCCAACAACGATACAAACTTCTACCCCTAATTTATGAACTTGATGGATTTCATTTGCCATCTTCTCTAACATTTTTTGACTGATACCTTGTGAAGTTGTATCAGTGCCGCCTAAGGCTTGTCCGGATATTTTAAGAAGTACCCGGCGATAAAGAGGTTTAGAAGAAGATGAGGATGCTGCCATTAGGTTATGCCATCTTTGTTATCCTGTGATACCTGCTTGCGCTTGAACTTCAGCTGCAAAATCTGTTTCAGCCTTTTCAATGCCTTCACCTAAAGCATAGCGCACATAGGCCTTTAAGTGAACAGGGGCGTTAAGTTCTTTTGAAGCTGTTTCAAGCATTTCTCTAATTTTGGTTTTACTGTCAATAATGAAAGTTTGTTCCATAAGGACAACTTCCTCATAGAATTTACGTAACCGTCCAACTACCATTTTCTCGATAACATCCTCAGGACGCCCAGATGCACGTGCTTGTTCAGCGATGATTGTACGCTCACGTTCTAGGGAGGCTGAGTCCAGTTCTTCTATGGTTAAGGCTTGAGGGTTTGCTGCAGCAACATGCATCGCAATACGTTTACCCAATTCAGCTAATTTTGTCTTATCTCCCGTAGATTCTAAGGCAACCAAAACGCCAATTTTCCCAAGATTTGGGGCAACAGAGTTATGAACATAAGAGGAGATATGACCTTGGGATACGCTCAGACGAACGACCCGCCTTAAATTCATATTTTCTCCAATTACAGCAATAAGGCGTGTTATTTCTTCTCCCACAGTTGGAGATTCACCCGGAAAGGGTGCAGCCTTAAGGGAGTCAGCAGTATACTCTTGCTTTGCAGCGATAAGGGCTGTTTTTTGTACAAGATTTTGAAACATCTCATTTCGTGCCACAAAGTCAGTCTCAGCATTAATTTCAACAACAGCTCCAGCAGTGCCTGTTGTATCATCTATAGCCGCACCAACAAGTCCTTCAGAAGCTATGCGTCCGGATTTCTTAGCCGCAGCAGCGAGGCCTTTCTTGCGGAGCCAATCAACAGCCGCTTCAACATTACCTTCATTTTCAACAAGTGCGCGCTTGCAATCCATCATGCCCGCACCAGTTCTTTCTCTTAAATCCTTAATAGCACTTGCTGTAATTTCAGCCATTAAATAACTCTCCTAACAAAAAGGGATAGACGGGCATTCCTGAATAACCACTATTCAGGTTTTGCAGTCTTTTTCGTACTCTTTTTTACTACCTTCTTTGCCTCTTTTTTTGGGGCCTTTGGTTTTGCACTATCAGCTTCTGCATTTTCAGAACTCACCGTGCTTTCTTCACCAGGGATATCTACACTTTCTATGGTTTCAGAAATGACACTATTCTCAATCGATGTCTCTGAAGAGGCCTGAGCGCCAAATGCATCATCAAATTCTTCTGTAGGCGCTTCAGCGGCTTCGCCTAAATCAATTCCTGCAGAAGTCATTTCAGCTTGCAAACCTTCTAAGACAGACCCTGCAATCAATTCACAATAAAGATTGATGGCACGTAACGCATCGTCATTACCTGGAATAGGGTAGGCAACGCCTTCTGGATCAGAATTGCTGTCTAAAATGGCAATAACGGGAATATTTAAGCGGCGTGCTTCCTGAATAGCAATCGCTTCTTTGTTGGTATCAATAACAAAGAGAATGTCAGGTAATCCCCCCATTTCACGAATACCACCAAGCGCCATTTCAAGCTTTTTATAGTTTCTCTCTAAATCAAGACTTTCTTTTTTCGTAAGTCCTGTAGCTTGCTGGAGACGCTCCTCCATGTCTTTCATGCGCTTAATGGATTGGTTCACAGTCTTCCAGTTGGTCATGGTTCCACCGAGCCAACGGTGATTGATATAATATTGACCGCAGCGTTTCGCGCTTTCTTTGATTCTTTCTGATGCTTGGGATTTTGTTCCAACAAATAAAACACGTCCGCCATTGGCAACGATGTCTTTTACAGCTTCCATAGCGTGATGCAGCATGGGAACAGTTTGTTGTAAATCCATAATGTGAACGCCATTACGAACCCCGAAGATATAAGAAGACATTTTTGGGTTCCAGCGACGGGTGTGATGACCATAGTGCACGCCTGCTTCAAGGAGCTGGCGCATAGTAAACGACGGCATAGCCATTAATTTTTCTCCTTTTTCCGGTTAAACCTCCACAAGAGGTGTGATTATTGGTGTCCCATGAATGAGATTAAAACAATAACACCGGATGGTTTTTTGAGGATTTCTCCCTCAAATACCTCTCTTGTGTGTGGACTTCGTTCAAATCTTTAGCATGTTTGAGGTCACGGTGCAATCTTATTTAAGTAATTATTTTATTACTTATATGGTTGAATCAAAGGATTAAGATGCAGAACCTCCTCAGAACTCATTTATTAAATGAAATCCCGAGGAGAAAATCCAAAGAATTTAGGTTATCTAATTGTTTTACTTTCGTTCACATACTTTTCAACATGAGAAAGAGAGTCGATAGCAGATTGGAGTTTAGTATTCATCTCGAGCAAGTTAAAGGAGGGCTTTAATCCAAGTGACTCCATGCTATTGCCGCTTTCAAAAAAACCGAGCGTTAGTTGCCTTAGGGCTTCTAGTTGCTGTTTTGCTGTTGAAAGTGTTTTTTCGCAGTCATTAATGTACTTCATATCTACTTTTTGATCGTGTGAAGTGTTATGTCTGGTACTACTCCCCTGCTGAGCATAGAGAGGCAAATCATGATCTGCTGCTTGAGTTGCATTAAATAATTCTGTACAGAAAGCAATAGTTAAAAAAAATGCTTCTTTCATGCTATTTCTCCTTAAAAGTTTTAGAAACAAAAATGACTTTTAAATTTACTTTTAAAAGTTCATGCATATTAACACTTTTGAATTTTAAATCTAAATAAATTTCAAAAGAAAGTTATTTGCTACAATTTCTAAATAGAATTAGATTAGGGTTGTCTTTTATCTTTTCTTTCTGCTATAGGGATTTGAGGTCTTGTTGGATGGTTGTTGATATATTATTCTTTTTTTATTAGGACTATTTGTTCATGAAAGATAGCTGGCAATGAAAAAAATAGTAGCTGCACTTGTTCTTGTGGCTTTTGCCCTAGCAGGGTGTTCAACTGTTAGTGAAAAGACGGTTGGTGATAACTTATGCACAGGAACAAAAAAACCCTATCAAGTTAAGGGAAATTGGTATACGCCTCAAGAGCATTATGAATATGAAGAAACTGGGATTGCTTCATGGTATGGGCCTCATTTTCATGGACGCCCAAAATCTTGTGGTGAGATTTTTAATATGCATGGCATTAGTGCTGCTCATAAAACCCTTCCCATTCCTTCTGTTGTGCGTGTGACCAATGTTAAAAATGGCACATCTGTAAAACTCTTAATAGATGATAGAGGTCCGTTTGTTGATGATCGGATCATCGATTTATCAAAGGGAGCAGCATCTTACTTAGGTATATGTCAACAAGGCCTCGGTAAAGTACGCGTGGAATGTTTACCCTCAGAAAGTAAAGCTTTTGCAAGATTTGTGTCCCGCTATGGTCGTTATGGTCGAGACCCCAATGGAAATACATGGGAAGCCATTTTTCGTCAGCAATTTGATCGTGAGAGTGGGTTACGAGCACCAGGGCCTATAAGAGGAATGCATACCCGTGCAGGGCAAATGAAACAAAGAAGGCAAAGCATTGCTTCTCAAAAAAGGAACGTTCGCTTACATCGTTCTCCTTCTGTGAAATCAGTATCGAGACGTTCACGTCAAGACTTTAGCCGTGAGACCGAGCGAGAAATTAATGAGCTTTTAAACGAGACACGCGCCAAATTGAAAAGAAAGCAAATCTAAGTCAGCAATAAAAAAGTTGGTGCTTTATGGATACTTTTTCCGTTATGTTCTTTCACTAAGTGCATAAGAGGTGTGGTGGAGACGATATGTATACTTTAAAAAATAAATACTGTAAAAGACTGGCTCCTGTGATGCTGGGGCTAAGTGTTATCATGCTAGGAGTTTTAAACCCCAGTTTTGCATTAAATATAAAAACTCACACTCCAGATTTAGTCCAAAAGCAACAATCATCCTCTCAGCCAGATTCATCTTCGCTTCCACCCTTCGAGGTTATAGCAAAGCAAGTGCTGCTTATTGATTACGCGACAGGTGTTGTACTCTTCGAAAAAAATGCTGATGAGCTTATGTATCCTTCTTCTATGACAAAAATTATGACGTCTTACATGATTTTTGAAAAATTGAAAGAAGGAAGTCTCCAAATGGGGATGACTTTTCCCGTCAGTGAGCGTGCATGGCGTATGGAGGGGACAAGAATGTTTGTTCCTTTAAATGCTATGGTGAGTGTTGAAGATTTGCTTAAAGGGATTATTATCCAATCAGGGAATGATGCATGTGTTGTTATTGCTGAAGGTCTCTGTGGATCAGAAGAGTGCTTTGCAAATGAGATGACTCAAAAAGCACAAGAAATGGGTGCACAATTTACGACCTTTAAAAATGCCAGTGGTTGGCCACATCCTGAGCATTTAACGACTGCGAGAGACCTGGCTATTATTGCACATCGTACTCTTACTGATTTTCCTGAATTTTATAGCTTATTTGGCCTGAAGGAATTCATTTATAATAATATACGTCAGTGGAACAGAAACCCTCTTCTGTATAAAAATGTTGGATGCGATGGGATAAAGACAGGCCACACTGATATTGGGGGCTATGGCATCGTGGCTTCGGTGGTGGATAGTAACCGCCGCTTAATTTTGGTCGTGAATGGTCTTCCCTCAGAACAAGCTCGTGCAAACGAAGTACTCAAATTGATGACCTGGGGCCTTCAGACATTTAAGAATACTACCCTCTTTAAACGTGGAGAAACAGTAGATTTTCTGCCCGTATGGCTTGGAGAATATAGTCTTGTACAGGCCACAGTTTCTGAGGATGTAGTTGTAACCCTTCCAAAGAATTTCCAAAAGGGCATTAAGGTGGATATTAAGTATGATACTCCCATTATGGCCCCTATCGCGAAAGATGCGGTTATTGGTAAGCTTATAGTTAAGTTACCATCAGATTATGCGCTTGAAGTGCCGCTTGTTGCTTCCACTTCTATTGGAAAAGCAAGCTTTATAAAGAGAATCAAAGATTCCTTTAGCTATTTAATTTGGGGAAAGGCTTAAATGACAGAAGTACTTGGTAAATTTATTACTTTTGAGGGTGGAGAAGGAACAGGCAAGTCAACGCAAACTGCTTTGCTTGCTGAATATCTTTCTGATCTTGGTCATGAAGTTGTTTTGACCCGCGAACCAGGAGGGAGTGATGGGGCAGAGCTCATTCGTGCCTTATTGGTTTCTGGAGATGTTGAACGGTGGAATCCTATAACCGAAGTCCTTCTTCTTTACGCTGCACGGTCTGAGCATTGGCAAAAAGTCATTGAGCCTGCTTTGGTGCATGGAAAATGGGTTATTTGTGACCGCTTTGCTGATTCTACAATGGCCTATCAAGGATATGGACATGGTGTCGACCGTGTTTTTATCAGCAAACTCTATAATTCAGTAATTGGTTCACGGCAACCAGATTGGACTTTCATATTTGACCTTGACCCAAAGATTGGTGTAGAGCGCGCCTTAAAGCGCCACACAAGCGAAAACCGTTTTGAATCAATGAATATGGATTTTCATCAGAGAATACGGGAAGGGTATATTAAAATTGCCAACCAAAATCCTCATCGATGCCATGTAGTTGACGCGGGTCAATCTGTCTATGCAATTCATAAAGAGATAGCACAGATTATTGTGGGTAAAGATTTACCTAACAAATAGTTCCTCTCTCAAATTTCATTTTTTAACTCCCATTCTTAAAATCTCTCGTAAGTTACTAAACTGATAGTCATTAAAAGTAAATTAACAATTTTATAATAAAATTAGTATTAACAATGTTTCAAACGGGAGTTAATGCAAATGATCAAGTATGCATCAAATATTAAAGCACTTCTCGCCTATCTAATGGTTTTATTTTCCTTTGCATTCTATGAGGCCAGAGCAGAAACCCCTGGGGAATTTTGTAAGAATAAATGTAATGCAAAAGATTGTGGCAGCAGCGCAGAAATTACCGCTAGGTGCAAAAGTATTTGCTGGGGGGTCGGAACCGTTGTGCAGGATTGCCTTAAGGGGGCAGCTGCAGCGATGAACACTCTACCAAGTGATTCAAAAGAGTTGACTGCAAAAATGAACACTCTACCAAGTGATTCAAAAGAGTTGACTGCAAAAATGAACAATCCTTCAGGCATGGCCCCTCCTGCAAACTGGGAATCAACTGAAACTAAAGCTAAATTGTGTAAGGAAAAATGTCTAAGAGGTTCCTGTCACAACAATGAAAAGCATAAAGAGGATTGTGCTAAATGGTGTATTGGCTCTGATCAAAGAAATACTTTCAGTGAATGCATCAATAATGAGTCCCCAGCAAAATGGGAGTCAACTGAAGATAAGGCGAAACTATGTAAAGAAAAATGTCTAAAAGGCTTCTGTTACCACAGTGAAGAGCTTAGAGAAAATTGTGCCGAATGGTGTATTGATTCATATCAAATAAATCTTTTCAGGGAATGTATCAAAAACGAACCTCCTGCAAATTGGGAATCAACTGAAACCAAAGCAAAATTGTGTAAGGAAAAATGTACAAGGGGCTCGTGCCACAATAATAATGTTCATAAAGAAGATTGTTCAAAATGGTGCATTGGTTCTGATCAAAGAGATGTATTTAAAAAGTGTATAGAAGAAGAAAAAGCAATACTTCCATCTTCAGCAGGTTCTGGGACAGCTAAAGCACCAGAAGTTGACATGAAGAAAAATGACTCTGAGCAAATTTCTTCTTCTCCTATTAGTCATCCAACTTCTAAAGGCAATGTAGATGCTGAGAAGAATCAGAAATTGTCTCATCAAGACCCCCATAAGACAACTTCAAAAACGGACATGAAGGAGCATAAAGAGCAACAAGGATCAGGATCCCTTAAAAAAATAGAAGAAGAAAAAGCAATACTTCCATCTTCAGCAGGTTCTGGGACAGCTAAAGCACCAGAAGTTGATATTAAGAAAAGTGACTCTGAGCAAATTGCTTCTTCTCCTACTAGTCATCCAACTTCTAAGGGAAATATAGATGCTGAGAAGGATCAAAAATTGGCTCATCAAGACCCCCATAAGACTACTTTAAAAACGGACATGAAGGAGCATAAAGAAAACCAAGGATCAGAATCGCCTAAAAAAGAAGGGAGCACTTTAGAAGGAGTTCTTACGATTATTGAATATACCTCTCCTGAGGAAGTATATAAACCTAGTAGGGCAAAAAGTAAAATAGAACCTCACCTAGTCTCGAAGCAAAAAATGAAAAATTATCCTTATTAAAGGAAATGATGGAAAAATGTACATTTCCTATGATCCCAAGAACGATAAAGGATATTCAAAAGAAAAACTCTTGAAAAAATTCAATGTAATTTTTACTGATGCATTAGGTGGTAAGTCCGTCAAATTTAAGCTGACGGATAAGACCGTGAAATTAATTGAAAAGGTGGAAGGTAAGGAAGGAGAGCATCCTCATGATAACATTAAGGAAGTAGAGTATCCCCTCGTTGAGATTATAGAATAGCACTGATGCTCGCTGAGGAAATGCTTTTTGGGTTACCCAAATATCTTAAAACAATTCCTGCAGCTAGGGCACTCAAACACATCCCAATCCATAAAGTGATGCTAAAGCCATGCAAAAATGCTTGGTCAATCAATTTTAAAAGAGTGGGAATTTGATCAGCAGGAAATTGCTTGAGGTGTTCTGCTGAATGTCCCACTTGCCCCAATACACCCAGTATATGACTTTGTTGCCCAGTGGTGAGTGCGAGCCCTTCTTCTGCAAGCAAGTTTAAAAGGTGGGGCTGCCCAAAAAGGACAAGAATACTGGTTGAAATAATAACACTTATTGAATTTCCCAACATCATAGACATTGTGAAAACCGCAGAGCCCGTGTTAATTTCTTGAGGATTTAACGCTCTGAACATACCTGTATTCATAGAAGGAAATCCTATTCCTAATCCGAGACCTGCCAGTAAAAGCCCGCTACAAACCATCACTGTGCTGCTGTTCACATTTAATAAACCTAAGATGAGGAGAGAAAGAAACGTAAATCCAAATCCGAGGGTAAGAGGAATGCGGATATCCATATGATCTGCAAGCTTTCCTCCAAGAGGAGATAGCAAACCGAGCGCTAATGTCATGGAAAGAAAATAAATACCTGTTTCACTGCTCGTGAGTTTAAGCGTATTCTGCAAATAAAGACTCATCATGATTAAAATAAGGGAAAAACAATATGATGTTATAAAACATGCCACAACAAGGCTCATAAAAGATCTATTATTAATTATCTCTCGAGGGAGCGCTTGAAAGGTTTGATTGCGATCTCTATAGAAAAATAAAGCAAGAAGAGCAATACCACCTGTGCCAAGCCCCAGTAAAAGGGGATTCGAAATTCCCCAAGCTTCAATTTGATTTAAAGCGAAAAAAAATGTTCCAAAACCTGAAATTAAGAGAATCACACTCAACCAATCAATGGGGGGAGAGTTTTTTGGTTTTGTTTCTGATGCAGCATAAATCATGAGCACAATCATTACCACAAGTCCTAATGGTACATTTACGTAGAAAAGCCAACGCCACCCAATATTATTTATAATCCATCCTGCCAGGGTTGGACCTATGGCAAGGCCGAGTCCTGCTGTTCCGCCAATAAAACCCATAGCCATACCTTGTTTTTGAGGAGGCACTGAGATAAAAATAATGCTATAGGCAGGGGATGAGAAAACTGCTGCACCAAATCCCTGTATAAGACGTCCTGCAATTAAAACAAGTACGTCACTTCCCATACCCACAATAATTGATCCTAATATAAAGATCGCGACACCTAAAACCAGGGAGAATTTTTTTCCATAAATATCAGCGAACCGACCAGCAGGAACAACAAGGGCTGCCCATATCAAAACATATCCACTCAAAAGCCATTGTAGAATATTAAGATCCCCATCTATTTCATCAGAAATAGGTACTAAGGCAAGATTTACTGCTGTGTAATCAATGTTCATTAAGAAAACAAGAAGCCCAATGACAAACAACATTATCCAAGCATTAATGGTTAATTTGGATGAGTGCGGTACAGCCATAGGAGAAACTCCTTTTACTTCTTCATTAAAATATTTAAACGAATAAATTGCGTGTATACAAACTAAAGCACAAAAGAAAAGCATGGACGGTATAAAAACAGCCACTCTTTTACAAGAGTGGCTGTTTCATACGTAGTTAGTAATAGATAGCTTAATTATGGATTTGCTTTTACAGAGGTTCCACAAAAGAACTTTTTACCAGTATTATTTTTACGCATCAAAAGCTCGCTACTCTTCCAAAGTGTAGCCTCTCTTGCTTGTACTCGTCCATCTGGTGTGAGAACATCATAACGAACATGATGTGCTCTGCCAGGTGTTGGTGAGTTTCGCAAAGCAGTAATCATTGTTGCTACAAATGGTCTTCCATTTGCATCTGTTGCTGTCATTGCATCTGATCCAACTTTCATTGGTTCAGGAGGATAAACAGCCCATTTTCCATCAACTACACAGAAAACAAACGAATTTCCGTCTTCAGATTTTGCAACTTCAGCAATATCACCACGATTGGTAACTTGCGCACCTTTGCCGCTATCACTTGTTCCTGTTCCACCAAGGTCAAGACCTTGTAATAACTTGAAGGCGTCAGGACCATATTCAGTAAATAAGTCCCGTACTTTTTCCATACGTGTATTTGGATCCATTACAGCTGCTACGGCAACTCCTGCGCAGACAACAACTGCAAGTAATCCTCTAGATATAATATTTTTTATCAAATCCCAGTCTCCTTTTTAAATGTGGCTAACACACTTATCGTAAACACACTTTTAAACAAAAACAAATAAAATTATGGCTCAATTTTAATTTTCTCGTCAAGAAAACCAGCTACAAATTGTTTTCCAAATTGAAGATTGTCTCCCATTTGTCACATTATTTTGCGCGGCGACTGACTTTAATTTCTTATCTTTTTCCGCATCAAACCACCACGTTGTCATATCAAAACCTATATATTTAGGGAGTATAGATGGTTTGGATAGTCGATCCCAATAAGCAAGACGAACAACTCCGCTATGCCATGCTGGAATCATATAATATCCGCTCAGTAGAACACGATCTAAAGTTTTTACGTTGGTGACGAGTTCAGAATAACTTTTGGAATTGATAAGAATTTCAATAAGTTTATCAACGATAGGATTTTGGATTCCAGCATAGTTTTGCGTGCCAGGAGTATTGGCTTTTTCTGTGCCAAAATAATCTCTTTGTTCATTTCCTGGATTAGGGCTTTGTCCTATTCCAACATATATCATGTCAAAATCTAAATTATCTGCACGAACCTGATAAGCTGCGGGATCCATATTTCGAAGCTTAAGTTCAATCCCGAGGCGCTTTAGGCTTACAGCAAAATTAAGAAATATTTTTTCTAGGCTCTTATCATAAATTAGAGCTTCAAAAACAAAAGGAGCACCAGTTTTAACATTTGTCATAACATGATCTTTAATTTCATAGCCAGCCTCTTTCAAAAGGTTTTGTGCCTGTTCTTGAAGCATTCGGTAGTCCTCTTCACCTTGAGGATTTGGCAAACTAAAAGGCTCATTAAAAATTTCAGGAGGGAGCTGAGTTTGAAATTGCTTAAGAACATTTTTTTCTGCTTGAGTAGGAAGCCCAGTAGCTTCGAAATCGGAGTTAGGGAAATAACTGGTGTTTCTTTGGTAAAGATCATAGAAAAGATGTTTATTAATCCAGGGAAAATTGAAAAGAAGCGTCAGAGCTTTTCTTACACGAATATCTGAGAAAATAGGACGGCGGGTATTAAAAATTAATCCAACGGATCCTGATGATGTTGAATATTTTAATTCTTCTCGTTTAATTAAATTTTGTTGGCAGGCAGGAAATGTGTAGGCGGTAACCCAATTTTTTGCAATGCTTTCAACTCTCAAATCATATTGACCCGATTTGAATCCTTCGAAAAGAGCATTATTTTCAAGATAATAATCCACTTTGATTGTATCAAAATTATGTCGACCTTTTTGACTGGGTACAGATTCTCCCCACCAATTTTTTACGCGCTTCAGGACGATCGAACGACCTGTAGGCATAGATTCGACCACATAAGGTCCTGAAGAAGGGCTTGGTTCAAGGCTTGTTTCAGTAAATGGGTGCGTCATGTAATATTTTTTTGAAAGGATTGGGAGTTGACCAAGAATAAGGGGAAGCTCTCGGTTTGAGGTTGTATTAAAACTGAATTTAATGGTATGCGGGTCTAGCTTTTCAGTTTTACTGACATTCTTATAATAGGTGCGATACATGGGAGCACCCTTGTCACGTAACGTTTCAAAAACCCAAATAACATCATCTGCAGTTATTGGATCGCCATTGCTAAATGTAGCTTTGGGATTCAATCGAAAAATAACCCATGAATTATCTGGGGCGCGTTCCACAGATTCTGCGGTATATCCATAAGACTCCGCGGCACGGTCGCGAGCCTCTTCTAACAGAGTTGCTGTCGTAAGAAGGATTATGGCAGGAGGCGTTCCTTTAACTATGTAAGGATTTAAACTGTTAAATGAACCCATGGAACCTAATCGCAATGAACCGCCTTTTGGAGCTGAAGGATTTACATATTCATAGTTTTTAAAATCAGCAGGGTATTTCAACTTACCAAACGTCGAAACACCGTGGGTAGGGAGAGAGGTATTTGATTGTGAAGTCTGAGCCTGTGTTTGGAGAATTATGGAGCCTAAAAGCAAGACACAATAAAAGTAAATTTTCATTTTTTATCCTTTATTTTAGTGAAGCTGTAAGAGACTGAGGGGTATCACTCAATGAATTAAGATAGGCAATGACATCTGCTCGTTCTTGATCATTTTTAAGTCCAACAAAGGACATTTTTGTGCCTTTTACGAAATCTCGCGGTTTATTGAGGAGGGTATTCATCTTTTCAAAATCCCACGTTCCCCCTTTTTCCTTAAATCCAGAAGAATACGCAAAGTCTGCTGCATGGGCAATTTTATTGCCAATAATTCCCCAAAGATTTGGGCCAGTTTTATTAGCGCCGCCTTTTTCAAAGGTATGGCATTGCGTGCATTTTTTTGCAATTGTTTGACCACGTTCAACATTCGCAGAAGCGAGTAAAGGCGTAATGGGTTTAAGAGGTTCATCTGCAGAAGACTTATTCCCAGGATGAGAAGTGTCTTCAACTCCTTCTATAACAAAAGCTGGTTTTTCTAATTTTTCGTGGTGAAGGAGATGCTCAGACAAGAGGCTTCCAACCATAGCGACCAAAAGAGCAATCAATAGACTTGCTGCAATTTTGTTAACCTCAAAGCTATCCATTCTCTAATTTATATCTCATACGCAAAGTTCAATTACTTCCAAGTATAAAGACAAATACGTTATGTGCGAATACAAAAATTATAATAATTTAATAAAGATTTTTTTGCGTGCTTTTTCCTCATTTTTATGGCAAAAAACAAATGATTCATCTTATTAAGAGGAAGCAATGAGTAATCCTATTATCCTAATACCTGCACGCTTGGCAGCTGCAAGACTTCCCAATAAGCCTCTGGCTGATATAAATGGGGATCCCATGATTGTGCATGTATGGCGGCGCGGAGCTGCTGCCAATATTGGACCTGTTGCAGTTGCATGTTGCGGTGCCGAAATTGCAGAAGTTATTAGCCGAGAGGGGGGACGTGCAGTCATAACAGGTCCTGATTTTCCTAGGGGCTCTGATCGCATTTACGCAGCATTGTTGAAAATCGAAACCGACAATCCTGCCCAAAGGTATGATATTATTATAAACCTTCAAGGAGATTTGCCGACCATAAGTGAGTCTCTCCTTAAACAAGTTTTGCTACCTCTCCAAAATCCAGAAGTCGATATAGCAACTCTTGCTGTACAAATTACCAACAACAATGACCTTACCAATCCAAATGTAGTGAAAATTGCCATGTCAGCCCCACAAGAAGATTCTTCAGGATGTAAAATAGGCCGCGCACTCTATTTTTCACGAAGTCTCGTGCCTTCTCAAGGATCCAAGCATTATCATCACATTGGTGTATATGCATATCGTCGAGCAGCACTTGAAACTTATGTTAAGCTTCCCGTTTCTTCCCTTGAGGAAGCGGAAAGTCTCGAGCAATTACGGGCGCTTGAGGCAGGCATGCGCATCGATGTTGCTCTTGTCAATGAGGTCCCTCCCAGCGTTGATACACCCGAAGATTTGGAGCATGTGCGAAATCTTTTTTAGAGTATAATAATAAATCCCCTTCTTCTGTACAGAAGAAGGGGATTTGTATGTCCTTAGTTAAAAATAATTTTTAGTTTGTCGGAATCTCGTCTAGGTTGATCTCAGGAGCTGGTGAGGTTTCTTGTTTGCGTAACCCACTTTTTCCTTCCTGAATATCCTTGCCTTTTGCTTTAAGTTGATCAAGAAGTGCTGATCTATTATTCCAAGTTTTATCTGTAGGGTGTGATTCTTCACCTTCTACTTCCGGCGTAATTTTGCGTTCTTTTTGAGAAGGATGATCTTTAGTTGGATCAACTTTTTTAAGGGCAAATCCACCTTTATTAATTTCTCCCAGCACACCTTTCATTGTGGACTTTTCATCAGGTTTATCTGTAGTGAGAGGAGTTGTGGTTGAAGCAGCCGTTGATGAACTTGTGGATGATGAAGGTCTAGGCGGTGGGGGAGGTAGATTTTCTTGTATATCTACTGGTTTAAGCTTATATTTGCCACCTCTGATTTTATCCAACATCTCATCTCTAGAGCTCATATAAGCATGTGGGCCATCTGTCTTTTTTAGTTCTTTTCCTTTTGCAATTTGTGCAAGTGTGGATTCTCCACTCACGTGTGGTTGTGGTTTAACAAGGGGGCCTGGTGGGGGAGCAGGTGGCGCAGGCGGAGGGGGCGGGGGTAATTTTGACGTATCTAAAGTGAGAGTTGTTGTCTCTTCTTCATGCACAGGTTCTGCTTTTGGTGTTTCAGGTGCATGATGCTTTGGGGGTAATTTTGTTGGATCTAAAGTTAATGTGGTTGTTGTTTGTTCTTCATGGATGTGTTCTGCTTTTGGAGCGTCAGGTGCATGATGAGGTGTCGTATGATGTGACTCCGCAGGTTTCGCTTTCATGCTGTCGATTAATTTTCTTTGAGTCTTTCCCAAGTGAATTGATTCTTCTTCTTTTGTTAATTCAAGCGGTTCAAGCGCAGGGGGCTCAGCATGCGCTTTTGCAGGGGTCTCAGGCTTTTCTTTCTCTTGAGCATGATCCGCCTTTTTTCCTTTTAAGCTATCCATTAATCTTTTTTGTGAGCTTCCCAAGTGAATTGATTCTTCTTCTTTAGTTAATTCAAGTGGTTTAAGCGCAGGGGGCACAGCATGCGCTTTTGCAGAGGTCTCCGGTTTTGCAGTGTGAGTAGCTGCTGCCTCTCTTTTAGCTTTCATGCGAGCAATTAATTCTTTTTGTGTACTGCCCATATGTGTCGATTCTTCTACGGGTGTTAGTCCACTCTCTGGCTCATTTGATTTTGATGCGGTTGAAGCTTCATTTGGATTTTTGACATTTTCACCCATTTTATTAACCAGAGCGTGTTGAGTTCGTCCCATATGCGGGAATTCCTTACTTGATTTTAAACCGTAGGAGGCATCTGCTTTTTCTGATGGTTTTACATGTGTTGTTGATGGTAGAGAAGATTTTACATTTACATCCGTTTGCTTACTTCTGGCTGCACGTATCTCCTCTAGTTCTTTGAGACGTGCTTCCCTTGCCTCTCTGGCTGCCTTTTCTGAGGAAGTCTCTTCTTTAGGCTGCTTTATCCACGAACTATCACCGCTGAACCTTGAAGGTCGGCTAGGTGCAGTCTCCTTTTTTGCTTGTTGAGATGCTGGTGCTGTATCTGCTGCATGCGTTTTTAGAGAACTGCTTCCAAGAAGAGGAATCATCAGTGCGGCAATAGCAAGAGGCGTCTTTTTTGAGAACATGGTCAATCTCCATATATAAGTTGATAATTAAGTGTAACAAGTGTTGGTTAAAAAAAGATTAATTAGCTAGCCTTTTACTAAATGTTTATGATTCATGCGTGGAGTATAAAAAGAGGCCTTTCTACCTGTGAAAAAGGCAGAAAAGTTACCACTTTAAACTTTTCTTAAAGACACACTCTGTAACCTTTGCTATAGTTTTCGCGGGAGACTAGTCTTAGACGTGTTCCTCGCCAACCTGGTCAGATTCGGAAGGAAGCAGCCATAACGAGTTCTATGCGGGTTAAGGTCTAGTCTCCCACTCATTGACAGGAGCACGAGAACCTTGTCAATAATACGATTTAATTTTTGAAAGATGATGATTTTTGTAAATGTCGCAAACTTCTATAGCACAAGTGAGTTCTCAAATTCCCTACCGTGTTCTTGCACGTAAATATCGCCCCCAAAAGCTTTCGGAGCTTGTTGGGCAGGATCTTTTGGTTAAGACACTGATGCAAGGAATTGAGCGTAATCGGCTTCCGCACGCTTTTTTGCTCTATGGTATACGGGGGGTTGGCAAGACAACCACCGCACGTATTCTTGCTAAAGCATTAAATTGTCGGGGAATTGATGGCCAAGGGGGACCAACGCCTGACCCTTGTGGAGTTTGCGAATCTTGTAAAGCCATTTTAGAAGATCGCCATCTCGATGTTCTAGAAATGGATGCTGCGAGCCGCACAGGGGTTGATGATGTTCGCGAAGTTATTGAAGCTGCGCGCTATAAGGCCGTTAATGGGCGCTATAAGGTCTACATCATAGACGAAGTTCACATGCTCTCAAAAAGTGCATTCAATGCACTTCTTAAGACCTTAGAAGAGCCACCACCGCATGTGAAATTTATTTTTGCAACAACAGAAATTCGTAAAGTGCCAGAAACAGTCTTGTCTCGGTGCATGCGATTTGATTTAAAGCGTGTGGAACCTAAAATTCTTCTCGACCATTTCTCTACCCTCATGGCAAAAGAGAATATTCCAATTGAAGAAGAAGCCTTATCGCTTATAGTTCGGGCGGCTGATGGGTCAGTTCGTGATGGTTTATCTTTATTAGATCAGGCCATAGCCTTATCTGAGGGTTCTATCACATCTGCATCAGTTAGAGACATGCTTGGAATGGTTGACAGGGGACAAATATTTGCTCTTCTAAAAAATATATTTCAAGGTCATATTGAAGATGTTCTTACCCAAATTAAGGATCTTTATCAACGGGGAGGAGATCCCGTTATACTTATAGAAGATCTTTTAGATCTTGTCTATTGGCTCACCTGTTTAAAGACATCTCCTCATCTTCTTAAAGATGTTACATGGCCGGAGAGTGACCGACGACAAGGTGCAGAGCTTATTGAAAGTCTATCATTACCAGCATTGATGCGGGTTTGGCAAGTTATGCATAAAGGCTATCATGAGGTGCTGGACTCTCCATTGCCATCCCAAGCAGCAGAAATGGTATTGATAAGGGTAGCTTACTTAAGTGATCTTCCCCATGCGGAAGAAATTTTAGCTGCTGTCCAAGGAGTGCCGCGGCCTGCATCACACTCTCCAGCGCCATCTCATCCAACTGTACACCAAACTCTTAAGCCAGTTACAACTCAGCAGGTTGAAAACGAAATCTCTTCTGAGGCTTCTCCTGCGCCTTCAACTCCTAATAGTGCAGCACCACAATTGCCAGCAAATTTTGAAGAACTATTGGTGCTTCTTCAAAGTGCGAAGGAGCCCATATTATTGGGAAATGTTATGCATGATGTTCATCTGGTCTCTTATGCATCAGGTGTACTCACCATTCGACTGGCTGATTCAGCACCAAAGACATTGCCGGCGCAATTGCGCCAAACTTTAGAACGGATAACAGGGCAGCCTTGGAAAATTGAAATTGTATCCCAAGGAGGAGAGCCTACGATTACTCAACAAAAGAAAATTGCACATGATGAAAAAGTGAAAGAAAGTCAAGAACACCCTCTTGTGCAGTCGCTTTTGGAAGGGTTTCCTGGAGCAACCATTACAGCGAAATAAAAGTTAAGGAGCACATTTTATGAACATTAACCAAATGATGAAACAAGCCCAGCAGTTACAAGCAAAAATGGCTGAAATGCAAGAAAAAATGAATCAAGTTGAAATGGCAGGTTCTTCAGGCGGCGGAATGGTCAAAGTAACGGTCAATGGAAAAGGAGAAATGAAAGGCCTGTCTATTGATCCTTCTTTGGTGGATCCTAAAGAGGTTGAAGTACTAGAAGATTTGATCGTTGCTGCTTTTAATGATGCGAAGGCAAAGGTTGAAGCGCATGTTTCTGCAGAAATGTCAAAAATCACCGGTGGGTTAGGGCTACCAAGCGGTATGAAACTTCCGTTTTAATTACTCTGGATGGTAATAATTTCTTACTAAACTGCTTTACTACACTATGTTCCTTGTAAAAGCTGAAGGGCTTCTTGAATTTTAGTTTTACGAACTCCAAAAGACTCAAGACGTTCTTGCATTTCCTCAATAATTTCGGGTTTTGCTTTTTCCATAAAGTCAGAATTAGAAAGCCGCTTTTGGCACGATTCAATTTCTTGGCCGATCTTGCCCAATTCCTGCTGAAGGCGTTGGACTTCAGCTTTTACATCTATGATATTTCCCAAAGGCAAAACAATGGGTGTGTTGTTCACAATAAAGAGAGCAGCCTCCTTAATTGTTGGTGGCTTTTGCGGATGAACTTCAATTGTGTCAATGCGCCCCAAACGTTTTAGAATGGCATCATGCCGGCTAACACGTTCCTGAATTTCTGGAGTTGCCTCATAGACTTGCATAGGAACGTGAGAACCAGGTGGAACATTAAATTCAGCTCGGCGCGAACGGATACCTACAATGGTATCCACAATCCAGTCCATTTCTTGATGTGCGTTTGGATCAACCATATCTGCCTGGAATGTTGGCCATGGCTGGTTCATCAATAACCCTGAAGATGCTCCTGTAAATTCATGCCATAAAACTTCAGTGATAAAAGGAATAAGAGGGTGAGCAATTTTGAGAACTTCTGTGAATGCCCAAGTCGCTGCAAGACGAGCTTCTTTTGCAAGGTTTTCATCATTAAAAACAGGTTTTAAAAATTCCAGATAATAATCACAATAAGTTCCCCAAACAAATTGGTAAATATGGCTTGCAGCTTCGTCAAAGCGGTAAGATTCAAGCGCTTTGGTGACTTGAGTTGAAAGCAAATGAATATGACCTACGATCCATCTGTTGAGAGTATGTTGACATGTTTTTGGATCAAAATGTGGATGATACTCACAGTTATTCATTTGCAAAAAACGAGCCGCATTCCAAATTTTAGTCATAAAGTTTCGACTGCTTTCAATGCGCGATTCTCCCAATTTTAAATCTCGACCAGGGACAGCTAATGCTGACAGAGAAAAACGCAAGGCATCGGTTCCAAACTTGTCCATGTATGTTAAAGGATCAATGACATTTCCTTTTGTTTTAGACATTTTTGCGCCCTTTTCGTCACGCACCATGCCATGTATATAAACGGTCCTAAATGGCACATCTTTCATTAAGTGCAAGCCCATCATCATCATGCGAGCAACCCAAAAGAAAATAATGTCAAACCCGGTATCTAAAACATCAGTGGGATAATAGCGCTTTAATTCAAGAGTTTGATCAGGCCATCCAAGTGTTGAAAACGGCCAAAGAGCTGAAGAAAACCATGTATCAAGGACATCCGTATCGCGGGTAAGTTCAACAGCTTCTCCATAATAACTTACAGCTGCTAAATGAGCTTGCTCTTCACTCTCTTCAACAAAAACATGACCATCAGGCCCATACCATGCAGGGACTTGATGACCCCACCAGATCTGTCTGGAAATGCACCAAGGTTGAATATTACGCAACCACTCAAAATAGACGGCAGTGCAATGGTCAGGTAAAAATTTTGTACGGCCATCTTCAACAGCTTTGAGAGCTGGTTCAGCCAGCGTTTTTGCGTCAACAAACCATTGGTCAGTGAGCCAAGGTTGAATCTGGACGCCTGATTTTTCTCCGTAAGGTACAGCGTGAGTATTTGGTTCAATTTTTTCTATAAGACCACCAGCTTCTAAGTCAGATATAATTTGACTACGGGCTTTTTCGACAGAGAGCCCTTGGTAGGCTATGGGAACGGCTTCATTTAAACAGGCACTTTTATCAAGAATATTGATCAGGGGCAGATCGTGGCGTCGTCCTACTTCAAAGTCATTAAAATCGTGGGCGGGAGTAATTTTAACTGCACCACTTCCTTTTTCTGGGTCGCAATATTCATCTCCAATAATAGGGATGGTTTTCTCCGTGAGGGGGAGATGAACATGTTTTCCAATGAGGTGTTTAAAGCGCTCATCTTCTGGATGCACAGCAACAGCAACATCTCCTAGAAGCGTTTCTGGCCTGGTGGTGGCAACAACGATACAGTTCTCACTGTCATCAACAAATGCGTAGCGAATATACCAAAGATGCCCCTTTGTTTCCTGTGAGATGACCTCAAGATCTGACACAGCTGTTTGCATTTTCGGGTCCCAATTTACAAGACGTTTATCTTTGTAAATTAATCCTTCTTTATAAAGGTTCACGAAAACCTTAAGAACGGCATTGCTTAATCCTTCATCAAGGGTAAAACGTTGGCGCATCCAATCTGGTGAAATACCAAGGCGACGTTGCTGACTGACAATGGCATTTCCTGATTCATTCTTCCATTGCCATACTTTTTCCACAAAAGCATCACGTCCAATATCCTGTCGTTTGACGCCTTCCTCAGCGAGTTGGCGTTCAACGACAAATTGAGTTGCAATTCCAGCATGATCTGTTCCTGGTTGCCAAAGTACGTCAAAACCTTGCATACGTTTATATCGAACAAGAATATCTTGAAGAGTATAAGTCAAAGCATGCCCCACATGTAGGTTGCCGGTCACATTTGGCGGCGGCATCATAATCGTGTAGGGCTTCTTAGGAGAAGATGGAGTACATGAAAAAGTTCCAGAATCTTCCCACGCTTTGTAAATTTTGTTTTCAATTGATTGTGGTTCAAAGGTTTTTTCAAGCATACCTGTATCTCATAATCCGTGACTTGTTCATTTCTCAATCATTAGCTGATTTTGTTCTAAAACGCTATATAAACGATAGGAGATTTTTTATATCCAAAGGGAGGGGGGCTTCAAAGGTCATGGGTTCGTGTGTGCGAGGGTGTAAAAATTTTAGGATACACGCATGAAGGGCCTGACGTGGAAATGTTATGATATTTTTGGGAAAAGCTTTTTTTGCCCATTTTGGAACTCTTCCATAAACAGGGTCTCCCACGATGGGATGGCCAAGATGGGTAAGATGAACACGAATCTGATGTGTTCTGCCTGTTTCTAAAGTACATTGAACCATCGATATGGCTTGAGTTGGATCATTTTTTGCAAAAAAACTTTTTACAACAGCATAATGCGTTATGGCAGATTTTCCACCTTTTGAAACAATCGCCATTTTTTTTCGGTTTTGCGGGCTTCTCCCAATGGAACTTTGGATGGTGCCTTTTTTGGATGTGGGAATTCCCCAAACAAGTGCCATATAAGTGCGACTTAAGCTGCGATTTGAAAATTGTGCACACAAGCCATGATGAGCTTGATCATTTTTTGCAATAACCATGAGACCACTGGTTTCTTTATCGAGACGGTGAACGATCCCTGGACGGCGCACACCTCCAATCCCTGATAGGCTTTCTTTGCAGTGGGATAAGAGAGCGTTGACAAGCGTAGATTTCCCGTGACCTGGTGCTGGATGAACGACCATACCTGCAGGTTTGTTAAGAACTAAAATGTCATCATCCTCATAAAAAATTTCTAGGGCTATATTTTCTGCTTGAGGCGTAGATTCTACGAGAGGAGGAATGCTCAAAATATATATTTCACCATTGTGCACTTTCTGGGAAGTGGAGGTGATAATTTTACCATTGCAGACGAGCCTGTTATCATCAATAAGGGCTTGAATTCGCGTGCGTGTGAGTAAGGGCAAATTATCGGCTAGAAATTTATCTACCCTTTGTCTTTCGCAATTTTGTTCTACCTTGAGTGTGAAAGTTTCCACACGTACCTTCCTTTTTCAAATATGCATTTAATGATTGCGCTCTTTATTTGCAACCATGAGAACTTTTTTAATGCCTTCTATAATGCCAACTATAATGTAAGTATCCTGAGACAAAAAATCCACACTTCTTGTCTGGGAGTTTATTGCTATTTATCCAGAGTATTGTCTACAATAATCCTTGAAATCATAAACTTTGGTTGTAAGATGAATTTAATGAGATTGTCTCTGACATTTTTATGGATGTTTGGCTGAGTGGTTATCACTATGGTAAAAGACAATATGTTGCTCAAAATAACTTAACATATGAAAGGTTAAAACATGGATCGCATTTTTCGAACGGTTTTTGTTTCTGCAGTTGCATCATGGATGTTAGTCCCAGCTGTATATGGAGTTGCTCCTGTAACTGAGCATACTGCACTTCACAAAGAACATCATGAACATCATGAAAAAATGGTCGGTGCTCAAACTGCACATGAATTGGCAAAAGAATGTGAAACGCGATTGAACAAAATTAAAGAGGTCTCGGCTGTTGCATCTTCTTTGGCCCCCGATTTAAAGGCTGAATTTGAGTATAATCTTGACAAAGCATCTCTTGAAATCAAATATTTGCAAAACCCGAGCGTTAAAGATTTTAGAAAGCATGCCAACTTGTGTAATCGTGATGTTGGTGTAGCTGATCATATTATTAAAAAGCATGAGCATCAGTTGGCCCATGAGAAAAAAATGGAAGATCGGAAGGCAAAAGCTGCGCATCGTAAAGCCCGAGCAGAAGAAAGAAAGGCAAAAGCTCTTGAACGTAAGGCAAAAAGAGATGCCATGAAGGCTCACAAGGCTTCTGAACATCATGATGATGCTCATCATAAGGCACATCATGATGCCAAACATGATCCGAAACACGATGCACATCATGAGAAACATCATGAAACGAAGCATAAAGACCATTCACCAAACACAGGCCCAGATAATGGCCGATTGGAAGGAATCAATACTACGCCTCCAGGAACTGAAGCAGCAAAACCCCTTGGAGATGAAAAAAAATAAATTGTTACATAAGATAGCCTCTTGAAGAGCCGTAAAGCAGTTCAAGAGGCTAAGTCTATACGGTAATAATGTCGTCTCAGAAACTTATTTTGCTAAAGCACAAAGAATATTTCCTTGACATTTCAACATTATATTGTACTATTATCTCCACAAGACAGGGTTCATTAAATTCCTGATAGTATATTTGATTTCATAAGAAGTTTTCAATTTACCAAAGATTTATAATTTAAATATCTTTTATTGATTTTCATTGACTCAAAAAGATGACCAAACATCTGTCGCCCCGGCACTCCCACTTAATTCGGGAATGCTATATTGAAAATTATATAAAGGCCTAAATTAAATGTCTAAGCTCTCTCTGCAACCCTCTGAACAGACTTCAGTGATCCATCCAAAAATTGTGAATTTCGATTCTTTTTCTTTGCCAGATAGTCTGCTTTTTGCTCTCAAAGAAATGAGCATTACATGTCCTACACCGGTGCAAGCTGCAACTATTTCTATATCCATTCAAGGTCAAGATGTGATGGCCTCAGCCCAAACAGGAACAGGAAAAACGCTTGCTTATTCTCTACCTATGATGGCACGGCTTCTTGC
Source organism: Alphaproteobacteria bacterium (assembly GCA_016869075.1). Taxonomy (GTDB): domain Bacteria; phylum Pseudomonadota; class Alphaproteobacteria; order Paracaedibacterales; family VGCI01; genus VGCI01. Next base: position 17,100 of record VGEY01000010.1, on the reverse strand, counting down.
CCAACCCAACATCAATGCTCTGATCTTGACACCTACTCGTGAGCTTGCTGCACAGGTGAGGGATACTTTGCGTCTTCTTTTGGGAAAAAAACCTGCATTCAATATGGCATTGCTTATTGGCGGGGAATCCATGGGCAAGCAATTTGCGCAATTAAAAGGTCGTCCACGCATTATAGTAGGGACCCCCGGACGTATTTATGATCACCTCAATCGAGGAAATCTTAATCTAAAACATACAGGTTTTTTGGTAATTGATGAAGCGGATCGGATGCTTGATATGGGATTCAGCGTTCAATTAGATAAAATTGCTCCCCATTTACCAAAAGAGCGTCAAACACTTATGTTTTCTGCTACAGTTCCATCCAGCATCCTTAAATTATCTCAAAAATATTTAACGGATCCTGCCCGCATTTGTGTAGATTCCCCAACTAAAGCTGCACCAAAAATTAAACAAGAAATTATTCGCACTTCTCAAGAAGATAAATTTTCTCACCTCTTAAGTGAGCTTAACAAACGTGACGGTTCTGTAATTATCTTTGTGAAAACTAAAAGAGGTGCTGACCGATTGGCAGATAAATTGAGGCGTCAAGATTTAGAAGCAAATTCGATACATGGGGATTTAAAGCAGCGGCAGCGTGATCGTGCCATCTTGGATTTTCGCAATAGTAAAGTCAGAATAATGGTCGCAACGGATGTTGCAGCGCGTGGATTAGATATTCCACATATTCAGCATGTGATTAATTATGATTTACCCCAATGTCCTGAAGACTACATTCATCGTATTGGAAGAACGGCACGCGCGGGGGCAGAAGGCAATGCCTTATGCTTGATTTGTCCAGATGATAACGCAAAATGGAATGCAATTAATCGATTAATGAATCCTGGAGCACCGAAAGAGCCTGCTAATCAACGCCATCCTTCTCCAAAAGGATCTTTTAAAAAACGATCTTCCAAAGGTCAATCTCATCATGGGAGGTCAAAAACTGGGGGTGAAGATAATAAGAATTCAGAGCTTCCTCGTAAAAAACAAGCTTCAAGTCAATTTTGGAAGAAATCAAAAAAAGCATCTTCTGAACACAATCCACATAAATCTTGGGCTAAGACAAAGAAAAAATCATCAGATTTTAAAAAAAAGGGCTCTAAAAAATCGAACAACAGATTTTCTAAAAAAGCATAAACCTTCACTGAAAGCACCTTATTAATAGTTTCTTGTTGCTGAGTTGATAACACTTTGTTAACTTTTTTAGTTTAAACTCAGAATATTATACAAATTTTATTTTTAAAAAAGGGGTCTTATGAAAAAACTCATTTTACTCTCTTTTCTCTTTGCATATCTTATCTCTACAAATCTTCTTGCAGCTGAAGTAAGAGAAATGCCAGGAGAACAAGGAGATAGGCCTCAACAAGTCACGCAACCACTTGAGTCACCATTAGAAGTTTCTGACAAAGGTGAAGAACTTCTAGATCTTTTTACTGATGAGGGAGGAACTGCTGATGATTCTGGAAAGAAAGAAGCTTTAGAGGAAACATTAAGATGTGTAGTTAATGCAGCGCCTCCAAAGGGTGATTTTACAGATACTCCTATTGTATTCACGGGCTCAAAAGCGAGATCATACTGGGATTATGTTCCGGTACCGTCTGTTGCGACCATCAAAGGCTTTATGAGTTATATGTCTTTTAGGGGAAGTTTTCCGGCACAAGGTAAGGAAGCTCCCACCTCTACCTCGATTGCTGCTCCATCAACTGGAGTGGTTTCAGTCGAGACAAAGTCTAGCGAACAAACGGAGATAGAGGAATTTCTTAAACTCGTAGAAGCGACTCCAACTATCAATGATGTACCGGTAGAAATATTTTTTAAAGATCTAAAATTTATGACGTATATCGGCATTATTACAAAATACAAACTCACTTCCTTTGCGGGAGGTCTAGCAAACTTGTTTAATACCATTAATCCTCTAAGGCTCTATAACCCTCTTGCAATGATAACAGCACCCGCGATTTCCGGTTTTGCTAACAATGTTGCTCAAGGTGATATGGATAATTTTCCCCCAATACCTCTTCAGTATCTTGCTGATTTATTGAAAGACATTTCTGATCGCAAAGCGTTTGCAAAGCTTCCACTTACTAAAAGATCATTTTTATTTAGAACTGAAGGAAAAACCCTAACTGGAAAGGGATATGATGGTTATGCAGTAATTGTCGATTTTGCATTTGGGAGGAGGCTAGTGGACCCAAATGATGAACCAAAAGCAATCGCTGCGAATGCAGATGGCATCCCTTTGAATAGTCTTGTTGCACTTGAAGAATTGATAAGGCCGTATGATTGGCTTGGAAGGCATTTCGTGTTACCAGGTACAATGAATCTAAGAAAGATTAGAGGAACTTTTGATAAAGATGAATTTGGAAATACATGGGGAATTTATGAATGCTTTGCAGATCCTGAATCTTTCATGGTGCAAGTTATGCGTGAACCGAAAGAAAAGTACGAGAGGCGCGTAAAGCTTTGGCAGAATGCTTGGAAACTTAAGCATCCTGATGTTCAATCATAATTACTTCTTCTCCAACATCAAAGCTTCCCAATCATTAATGGTTTTATGGCTTATAAAATTAAATCCTTCTGCTTCATATGCTTTTACCATTTGATCGCGATGGCGGCTCAGTAATCCTGATAAGATGAGCACACCCTTGGGGGCAAGGCTGGTGGCAAAATCATTTGCCATTTCAAAAAGCGGTGTTGCGAGAATGTTAGCGACAATAAGATCATATGGTCCGTGAGCAATAATTTCTGGTGTGGCAAACCCCTCGCTTAAGACTGCTTTGATGAGTGGAGAACACTGGTTAAGAGTTGCGTTATGTTCGGTGACGCGAATGCATTCAGGATCGTTGTCAGCTGCTACAACTTGGACATTCCATGTTTTAGCGATGGCCATGGCTAGAATGCCAGAACCACATCCCATATCGAGGGGCTTTTGAAATTTACGTCCCGCAATAGCGAGAGTATCTAAGATAAGCAAACACCCTGTCGTTGTTTCATGTTCACCAGAGCCAAAAGCTGTTGCTGCATTAATTTCAAGAGTGACAGATGTAGGAGGTGGAGAGGGTGTCGTGTGACTTCCATAAACATAATAACGCCCAATTTGGCGGGGAGGAAAACTTTTCCAGGTTGCTTCGAGCCAATCTGTATCGGGCAATTGTTCGGTGGAAAAGGAGGGGAGGGGAATATTTATTGCTGCACACACTGGGGCAAGCAATTTTTTAAATTCTTCCAGAGATGGTTCAAGAGGTGTAATAATCTCAACCACCCAAAGATCTGAGCCTTGCTCCTCGAAAAAAGAAACGGCACTGACATGTTCTTCCAATGCATCACTTAACTGAGAGGTGTATTCAGGATTACAAAGAAACTGTGTTTTCCAAAGCATGCGGGCTAAGCTTTTTCAACAAATCGGGCCATAACCTTTTTATGGCCAGCCACGTCAAATTCAATTTCCAAATGATCACCGTTAATGTCCGTAATGCGCCCATATCCAAATTTCTGGTGAAAAATGCGGTCTTGTAGTTTGTGGGTATGATACGGAGTTGGAGCCACATCAGAAAACTCTGCTTCAATAAAAACAGGTCCTGAGCGTGGTATGTGGGTCGGATGAAGAGAAGAGAGTTCATGACCATTGGGTTGGACGAAGATCACATGATCGAGAGGCAATTCTTTAATGAAACGAGAGGGCAACATATGCTGCCACCCCTGGTAGGTTCTGCGATTAAGAGCAAAGGTGATGGTGGCTTTGCGTTGGGCGCGTGTGATGCCCACATAAGCTAGGCGCCGCTCTTCCTCCAACCCTTCATTACCTTTTTCATCAAGGGCGCGCGGATGCGGAAACAATCCCTCTTCCCAACCACACAAAAAGACTGTGTCAAATTCTAAGCCCTTGGCAGCATGGAGTGTCATGATGGTAATCATATCTGCTTGGTCTTGTTTTGTAATATCCATCACCAAGCTGACATGTTCTAAAAACTCACTAAGAGTTTCAAACTCTTCCATGGCACGCACAAGTTCTTTTAAGTTTTCAAGCCGCCCTGGAGCATCGGGAGATTTATCTTCTCGCCACATTTGTGTATAGCCTGATTCATCTAAAATCACTTTTGCAACATCCACATGACGGTCTTTATTTAAGCTGTCACGCCACCGATCAATGTCTTGAAAAAAAGTTCTCAAGGCCGTGCGCGCGCTTCCACGGATGCTTTCACTTTCACAAAGTTGACGTGCAGCTTGAGGAAGAGAGACCATAGAGTCTCGGGCATGCTTATGAATAAGTTGGAGAGTCGTTGGTCCAATTCCTCTACGCGGCGTGTTAATAATGCGCTCAAAAGCAAGACCATCATGAGGTTGATTCACAAGACGCAAATAGGCCATTGCATCACGAATTTCTTGACGCTCATAAAAGCGCAAACCCCCAATGACTTTATAAGGAACTCCTAAAGCAAGGAATCTGTCTTCAAACTCACGTGTTTGATAACCTGCGCGTACCAACACTGCCATATTGGCTAATGGAATTTTTTGCCGCTGTGCCGCCTCGACTTCATCGCCGATAAAACGTGCTTCATCTTCTGAGTCCCAGGTGCCGCGGATGAGAACTTTCTCTCCCCCATCAGTTTGTGTCCACAGAGTTTTGCCCAAGCGTCCTTTGTTTTTTTCAATGAGGCCAGAAGCTGCACCAAGAATGAATGTGGTGGAGCGGTAATTTTGTTCAAGGCGAACAATGGTTGCTCCTGGAAAATCTTTTTCAAATCTTAAGATATTTCCTATTTCAGCACCGCGCCATCCATAAATGGATTGATCATCATCTCCCACGCAACAAATGTTGTTGTATCCTTGTGCAAGAAGGCGCAACCATAAATATTGTGCGGTATTCGTATCTTGATATTCATCGACCATGATGTAATGAAACTGCGATTGGTAGCTTCTTAATATTTCTGGATTGTTTTGGAACAGGTAAATGCAATGAAGCAGAAGGTCGCCAAAATCAACAGCATTAAGGGTTTTGAGACGTTCTTGATAAAGACTGTAAATTCTATCAATCCAATTTTTTGATGAAATTTTATCGATATCCACTGGAAATTCAACACGATCCTTTTTTGCATTGATCACAGCTAGGACCATGCGTGGAGGATTCTTCCCTTCATCAACGCCCTCAGCTTGAAGAATTTGTTTAATAAGCCGTTGTTGGTCGTCTGTATCTAAGATTGTAAAATTTGAATGTAACCCCACGACTTCTGCATGGCGGCGCAAAATGCGAACGGCAATGGAGTGAAAAGTTCCAAGCCACAGTCCTTCTGTGGAATGACCAAGAAGGGTACCGACCCGTTCTCGCATTTCTGTGGCAGCCTTGTTGGTGAACGTTACAGCTAAAATTTGGGAAGGGTAGGCAAGACCACAGGCTAAAATATGAGCCATACGTGTTGTAAGAACACGTGTTTTGCCTGTCCCTGCGCCTGCTAAAATCAGCACAGGACCATTCATAGATTCAACAGCTGAACGTTGTTCAGGATTTAAATCATCTAAATAAGGTGGCGTCATAGAATTCATAGCTGTAGCAAAGTGAGACACGCGTTTTAAAGTCCAATTTATTATTAAATTTTACATGCTCATTGATAGCAGGGTTAAGAGATAAAGTTCAAGCAGGCATCAGATAAACTTTTATAATCAGTTTTAGAAGGTCTTGTTATTTTTGGGAGAAGACGGTAAACATAAAAAGCTTTTAAAATAAAATTAAAAATGAGGTGTTTTTTATGAAAGCTACAAAAATAGTATTTGCGACCTTGCCTTTCGTTCTTGCAGGATGTACGGATATTTTTAATGACGAAGAACCAGTAGTCCATTATCCGCCCTATCCACCAGAAGCACCTGCACCACAACCCGTTATACACGTTCCTAATCCTAAACCTAAGGTTGCTGGGTGCGATTGCCCTGTTGAAATTGTGAGCCCGGTGCCGTCAATCCCCTCATCAGCTTTACCAGCGCCATCGTCTGTTGGAGAACCAGCTGTAAAACCAGATCCAGCATGGCAACCAACGGAAGGACATCTTGTGCGTGCAGGCGACCTTCTTATGGAATTACAAAGGAAGCATGGCGGAAGAAGGCCTCCGCATGGAGAAATGATGAGTTACTTGCAGGAGAAGATGCACCTTACGATGAATCAAGCAGAAATTATTATTGAAGAGTTGGGTGTATAGAGATTATCTGTCATAAGAAAACCCTCTTGTTTAATTTAGCAAGAGGGTTTTTTAATGTCTAAAATAATTTATTTCTTGAGACTGATGTCACCAAAGCGCTTGCTAAATTTACTGATTTGACCAGCAGTATCAATAAGCTTCTGATTTGCACCTGTCCATGCGGGATGGGAAAGGGGGTCAATATCCAAATGAAGAATATCGCCAGGTTTTCCCCATGTGCTCCGCGTCTGAAATGATGTCCCATCGGTCATTTGAACCGTAATTTCATGGTATTCGGGGTGAATATCTTTCTTCATAAACTTATACCTATATAAAGTTTCATTATTTCGTATATAGCCTAAAAGGGGTATAATATGCAATGATTTTGTCATGAATGATAAGGATATGACCCTATTGAGATGACGACACCCAAAAACACCCCAAGGCTTGCTCCTCCTTCTCTGAAAATTGATCAGTTGAAGAATGAAATATCTATACAGGTTGAAGGGTCTTGGGTTTCGCAAACTGTGGCACGGATGGAATCAGAGATTGCCAGCCAACTTCAAGAAGGCATTCCTAAAAGACTTCCAGTAAAAGTGACCATAGAAAAGGGATGTCATATTGATACAGCGGGGGCTTGTCTTCTTGCGCATATGATAAAATATTTTAAAGAGCGCAATCAAAAGGTTGAAATCAATAATCTTTCTTCTTCATCTTTGGTGGATTACTTTCTTAAATTTCATCCCATACCTAAACCCTTTACGATTCGATTACATTGGACAACGCGGTGGCTCGACCATATTGGGTATAGGGCATACGTGTTTTATAAAACAGCCATGACACTTCTGTCTTTTCTGGGTGAAATTCTGGTGACATGGCTTTACGCCCTAAAATCTTCTGCAAACTTGAGATGGATTTCTGTCTTTCGACATGTGGAAGAAATTGGAATCAGAGCAATGCCAATTATCGGCCTTATTTCTTTTTTGATTGGAATGGTTTTGTCTTATCAAAGCATCAACCAACTGAGGCGATTTGGGGCTGAACTCTATACAATTGATTTTTTGGGCGTGTCTATTTTGCGTGAAATTGCCGTGTTATTAACGGCAATAGTTGTTGCAGGCCGTTCAGGAAGCGCTTTTACAGCACAAATAGGAACAATGTCTTTAAATCAGGAAATCGATGCGATTCGAATGCTTGGGTTAAGTCCCATAATGGTCCTTGTTGTCCCTCGGCTCATTGCTATTACGGTATGTTTACCAATTTTGGTTTTTTTATCGATGATTATGGGTTTGTTGGGTGGAATGGTTATGACAAATCTCATTATCGATGTTTCATCGACCCAATTCTTTAATCATTTTCATCGTGCAGTTTCCACAAGTACCTTTTGGGTTGGAATGAGTAAGGCGCCCTTATTTGCACTTCTTATTGGTTTAGTGGGATGCTTTCGTGGGTTTCAAGTTAAAGGAAGTGCAGAAAGTGTTGGTCGGATGACAACGCAGTCAGTGGTCGAATCTATTTTTCTTGTGATTATATGTGATGCTTTCATGTCTATTTTATTCTCTTATCTAAAGGTATAACCACATGAACCGTCCTCTCATTGAAATTAAAGGATTAAAGACGCAGTTTGGTTCTCAAATTGTCCACAAAGATTTGGATCTTTCGATTTTTGAGGGAGAAGTCTTAGGCATCGTAGGAGGATCGGGCAGTGGAAAGTCTGTCCTGATGCGTTTTATGATTGGGCTTGAACCTCTGCAAGCGGGCAAGCTTATATATCATACCTCTCCACCCTATCCTTCAACCCAAGTTGGTGTTTTGTTTCAGGCTGGAGCCCTTATTTCATCTCTCACTGTCATTGAAAATATTATGGTTCCCATGCGAGAAGTTGCGCACATGTCGTATGACTTATCATATGAAGTTGCAAGTGCGAAAATTGAAAAGGTTGGGCTTCCTCTGGAGGCAGCCAATAAATATCCCTCTCAACTTTCAGGGGGCATGATTAAAAGAGCCGGTTTGGCACGCGCATTAGCACTTGACCCGGCAATAGTTTTTTTGGATGAGCCAACCTCAGGACTTGATCCTATTGCTGCAGCTGGCTTTGATAAACTTATCAAGGAGTTACAAAAGGAGTTAAACATTACAGTTATCATGATTACGCATGACCTTAATTCTCTTGTTTCAGTTTGTAATAGGGTTGCTGTATTAGTCGATCATCGTGTTATAATAGGTACATTAGATGAAGTTGCGAAGACACGTCATCCATGGATTCAAGAATATTTCCATGGCGCCCGTGGTGAACATCTATTTAGAGCAAGAGAGAGCTGATGGAAACACGCGCTAATTATACCCTTGTGGGCTCATTTGTGATTTTCTTCTTGGTTGCTATTGTTGCTTTTATTATGTGGATTTCGCGCATTGATTTTTCTCGTAACGCAACAGAATACGAAGCCTATTTCTCCGGCTCAGTCACAGGGTTAAAAGAAGGAGGAAACGTTTTATACCGCGGCGTTCCCGTTGGGGTTGTTAAGACCATTGCTCTTGATCCTGCCAATGTTGAGAGGGTTCGTGTCATAATTTTAGTAAACGGTGCGGTTCCCATAAAAGAAGATGCATTTGCTTCTCTTGAATTGCAAGGCATAACGGGTGTTGCCTATATCCAATTAAATGGAGGAACGAGCGGGGCTCGCATCTTGCTTCCTAAGCTTGGCCAGCGCCGAGCGATTATACCCACACGATCTTCCGTTTTTGAAGAAGTCACCGCTTCTCTTCCAACTGTGCTCCATCAAATTTCAAAAACAGTTGAAGAGATTCGCCCCCTTTTTGATGATGAGAATAGGAAAGCTTTTAGCGAAACTTTAAAAAATATAAATTCCATTACAAAAGCGTTTGCTCCACCTGATGGAGGCGAAAGTGATTTGGACAATTTACTTATAAATATGCGAGAAAGTGTAAAGGAAGTAAGAGGATTAGTAAAAGATGTAAGGTCTTTCCTCAGCGATAATCGTCATAGTATACAATATTTTACTGATTCAGGGTTGCCTGCGTTGACTCAATTTTTGAATGAAGGGAAAGAAACATTGGGGACGATCCGCCGTGTAAGTGAGGCGCTAGAACGTAGCCCATCCCGCTTTATTTATAATGATCCACGTCAAGGAGTAAAAGTACCATGAGTAAATTTTTATCGTTTTGTGCTCTTGGGTTGCTCTTATGTGGGTGCGGAAGTCTCATTCCTCAGCCTGGTGAGCCGACAAAAAAATATGTTCTTACATCCCTCCCAACGCCTACCTATGGACCTGGGGTTCCTGTGTCCTCCCGTCAGTTAGTTGTAGATCTACCAACCCTCTATCCTCCCATTGACAACACACGCATTGCGTTAAAACCTCAAGAACAAGTCATCGATTATTATGCAGATGTTGAATGGGCAGATCGTTTAGGCTCTCTTATACAAGAGTCTTTAATCTACTCTTTCCAAAACAAAGGTCTTCTTCGCAGTGTCAGCCGCCCTGCAGAAAGCATTCATGCAAATTATTTACTGAAAACGGAAGTGCGCAAGTTTTATATTGACCAATCAAGCTCTTTTACTGCACCTAAGGCCCAGGTGGACTATATGGTCCATCTTATAAAGTTGCCAGAACGACATGTTGTTGCTTTCAAGAATTTCACGTCGAGTCATCCAGTAAAAGAAAATACATTGGAAGATATTACGAAGTCATTGGACGCGGCTCATTTAGAGGCCTCCAAAGAAATTGTTTCATGGACAGCGGAACGTCTTAAGTAAGGATTGATTAGTTCTATTCAAAGATTTTGATTAGAGATGGCGGTATTTGAGCCAAATAATTTATGGATCTACCTAACCCTTTTTCGTTTATTTTCACTAAATCATGTTGATGCCAAAATATACCAATTCCCGATTTACGAGTAAGAAATACCATTATGGCAAAAAACGCTAAAACACTTTCAATGGCAGCTTTAAAAAATAAAATGTTATTATCGTTCTTGTCAGCATGTTTAATAGTATTATATGCCTTCCACCATGTTTTTCTCTCCTTCCAGGGGTTGAATTGGTAGTAGTGAAGTATTGGCTGTAAATTTTCTAAGTGATAACCTTGATCATTCAGAATTCGATATATAAAATCTGCGATAGACTCATCACTCTTTTTGTTTTCGTATACATCTAATTCCTTTTGTATAAGTGGAATACAAGATTCGATAGCAGAGCAAGATGCAAGAATAATTTTTCTTATTTCTCCAGAATTAGTACAATAATGATTTTCTGACAGATCAATAAATCTTAAAAGAATCCCTAAATCATGTTCTACAGATCGATAATCATGGTAAGATTTAAGTTGATCCAGATTCATATAACACCCCCCATTTCATTATATTAAAAACATCAAGCTATTTTCATTTTTGAAGCCAATAAAAGCGTTGAAAAATAAAATTTGCTTTAAATGAATTTCTAAGACCAACTATTAATGCGATCGGCCAAAGCTCCAAAAATATTATCGCGTTCTTCATTACTAAGCCCTAATTCACGTGCTAAGGCTCTAACTGCACCAGCAAAATTGTAAAAATCCTTCTGTTTATCGATAGCGTCTCTTATCGCATATTCAATTTTAGTACCACCATCCATGATCAGTTCCTTTTTTATTTGGATGCATTTTGTACTATCTTATTTCTCTAAATATTAAAAATATGTAAAGTAAATAATTTTTTTTATTTTAAGAAAATAAACACTAATATAAGATATTTTATGAGATAGCCATTGATAAAAGAAATTCTTAGCATTAGCTAATGCTAGGAAAGAAGCATTTCAAGTTCTCAAAACTTACATATGTATCCTCAATATTAAATCTAATCTACTCCCCCCTTGAATATTGAATATTAAATTCTATTTTTAAATAAAGATAAACATTTATTAAAATTCTTTTAATATAGGAGCGTACCTATGATTCAAAAGAGGATTATCTCAGGTATGCTGGTTGCGTTAACAATCACTGCTCCAGCATGGGCAGCAAAGACACCACAAGAAATGGCTCAGAAACAACCTATTATGAGTCTGCCCCAAGACCAAAGAATCATAAAAATTCCGGAATATATTTCTTATGCCTATAACTTTGAGGCAGATGATAGAAATTTCGTTGAGGGTTTACACCATATTAAAGGGAAAACAAAGAGAGATGCCACTGTTCTTGTTAATATTCATAGTGGGAGCCCCTTAAACATTTCATCAACTTACAAACCTGGAATGAGAACCCTTAGCTGGGCAACCCCTTATGAGGCAGCTCTAAGGCAAGCAATGTCGGCCTTGTCCCATGCTCATGATCAATCAGCGCTTTTGACAAGTTGGACAGGTAATAAATTGCGCACTTTTGTAAGTTTCGTAATTATACCTAAAGGTATAGATATGGAATTTAAAATTGGGTATGCCTCCCCACAAGCTTCCAGGCGCGATGATAAAAGCGTTACAGAAAGCCGTCCCGGTGGCGGTATGCAGATGCGTTTGAAATATCTGCCAGCGGGTACAATTGTTCTGACTGAACCCCTTATTATGACGCCAAAAGCTAAAGGCAAAGGAACTTATTCCTTAAAGAAAATTTTGGAAACGGCGATCCAAAATTATAATACAATCAATCCTAAGCAAAAGCTCTCTGAAGAGCCTGCATTAGCTGATCTTGCGTTTATTGATGACAGGGGATATGCAGAGAGTAGTTTTGATATAGGAGCAATGCCAGCCTCAGCCACAACGCCTACAGCTGTTAAACTTGCAACTCCGGCTGCACCTACAGCCCCAACACCAGCTGCTCCTGGGGGGCAAGTAGCAGCTCCAGCAGCATAATTTATCTTAGTTGGATTTATTCTCACTATAGGATAGTTTGTTTCCAGACAAACTTCTAAAGGAGAATCCATTATGAATACGGTTTTGAAATTAGGTATAGTGGTTGCATTTTGTTATCTCTTGGTACCGTCTGCTTTTGCAGGTGAAAATGCAAAAAGCGATTTAAAAAATAATTTGGATGGTTATAATCTTCAGCTTCTTTTTCCTATAAATGTTCTGGGAGACAAAGGGGCGCGCACAAACTTAAAGATCCAGATTCCTAAAGGATTCCGCTGTCTTCAAAAGGATCAACTTTTAAGTGGAAATTATTCTCTTTTAGAATTTATTCCTGAAAAGGATGATGAAAATCAATGGTCAGAAATTATAACTGTTAATCTGTTTGTTGGTAAATCGGCACAAGCTAGTAAATTTAATTCATATCTTAAGGATCGCATGGTTCAAGCTGCAGAAGAATCAAAAATCTTGGAAGATAATGTTACTCAAGGGGAGTCTTTTGAAACGGCCGTTCTCACCTTAGCATATAAGCATAATGGGCGTCGTGAAGTGGTCCTTGTTAAGACTTTTTCAGGGCCGATGGACTGTGTGTCTGTTCAGTATGCTGTTGCTCTTAAAGAAGGGCAAACTGAGGATGAAGCTTTTAAAAAGGTAAAGGCCTGGATGGAAGACTCACAAAATTTGAAACCCTTTAAGTTTTAGTTTAGATTTACAGGGTTCTTTATTCTTGTTAAAAAATCTTGCTACTTAATGGCAGGCGAAGCGTATAAATTCATGCTTAAAATATATATAACAAGTATGCAGATTGTCAGAATGTAAATCTTCTATTTTAATTCTCTTAGCGCTTAATTCTCTCATATAAAATAGCAGAATATCCCCCGCACGTCGTGCAGGGGATATCCTTATTTCCAGAGTTTAAATAGCACTAAAGAGGTTATTGGGTTCGTGGGCCGGTCTGTTGAAGTTGCTGGTCAGTTTTTTGAATTGCTTCTTGCGTATCTTTTCGTAATTGATCAATACGAGGTTCAATCCTAGTATTTATAATATCTTTTACTTCCTGCACTTCCTGGTGTGATTGGTTAATTCTTTTAGCCTTAATTTCTTCTATAGGCTTAGCAGCTCTCTCTAATGCCAATTCAAGATGTTTCCCTGATAATTGAGCTTTTTTAATGCTTTCTACTGCTTCTTTATCGCCTGATTCAGGGCCGCAAGACCTACAATACTTATAATCTAAAGCAAAATTGTTATAGTATAAGTTTTCATTTTGACCTCCATTGTATCGTCTTTTAGTTATAAATGATTGCTAGGTATATGTATTAATAAAGATTTTTATAATATAAGTGCAATCAAAAGTATTAATAATCCATATTTAACGATTTTATCTAGAAAAAATATATTAATTTTTCTCATTGTATTTTACTTCAGATTTCTGCGAATATTTATTATTTTAAAAGCTATATGTAAAATTTGTCTATTATTCGTTTCTTTTCAACTATACGAACCATAGAAACTTACCTCTACAGAGGAGAGCCATAACAGGCATAGACATATTTCTTAAATCACGCATAAACTTATAAAAGAGTGATCATTATTCATAGGTTTAAGGCATGAAACCCTCCCTCCTTAAAGTTGATTTGGATGATAAATATACCCTTGACTCTGGGCGTATTTTTATTACAGGAATGCAAGCTCTTGTGCGTCTTCCCTTGATGCAAAAGCGTCGGGATGATGCTTTGGGACTCACTACAGCTGGTTTTATCTCAGGCTATCGAGGATCCCCGCTTGGAGGTTTCGATGTTGCATTGTGGAAAGCTTCAACCCATCTCAAGAATCATCAAATTCATTTTCAGCCGGGTATCAATGAGGACCTTGGAGCAACAGCCGTTTGGGGGAGCCAACAAATAGCGCTGTCGCCGGGTGCTAGGGTTCAAGGTGTCTTTTCAATGTGGTATGGAAAAGGCCCTGGTGTAGATCGTTCGGGAGATGCTTTGAAGCATGCAAACATGGCTGGAACGAATCCTTATGGAGGGGTTCTTGCCTTGGTGGGTGATGATCATGCGTGTAAATCATCAACGTTACCCCATCAAAGTGACTATGCCTTGATGGATGCCTTTATCCCTATCATCCATCCTGCAACTGTTCAAGATGTTCTGGATTTGGGGTTGATGGGGTGGGCTTTATCTCGCTATTCGGGTTTATGGGTTGGCTTTAAAATGTTGTCAGATAATGTCGATACAGCTGCATCAGTCGTAGTTGATCCTGACCGTTTCAGCGTCCATATACCCCACGACTTTGAAATGCCAAAGGATGGCCTACACTTACGGTGGCCTGACACACCCCTTGAGCAAGAGCGCAGACTCCATAATTATAAGCTTAAATCAGTTCCTTACTTTGTTCGTGCCAATCATTTGAATCGAGTGGTCTGGCCGGGTAAGTCTCTTAAGAAACAGACCAGGTTTGGAATTATAGCTGTCGGAAAAGCTTACCTTGAAGTACGCCAAGCTCTTAAGGATTTAGGGCTGGATGAGGCAGCAGCAAAAGAGTTGGGTTTGGCTCTCTTTAAAGTGACAGTGAGCTGGCCCCTTGAACCGCAGGGAATTCAGAATTTTTGTAAAGGGCTCGAATCTGTTCTCATTATTGAGGAAAAGCGTCCTCTCATTGAAAATCAAGTAAAAGAGATTCTTTATCATTTTCCTGCAGAAGGGCGCCCAAAAATTTATGGTAAAACGGATCCGAATGGCAAACCGCTTTTACCAAGTTCTTTCGAATTAAATACCACTCTTATTGCTGCGACTCTGGCCTCTTGCCTAGAATCTCTGGAAGGTTTTGAACGTTTTCAAAAAGTATTTCAAGAAGCGCTTAAAAAAGCACATGCCAAATCCTCACCACAAGATCATTTAACGCGCTTACCTTATTATTGCTCAGGATGTCCTCATAATACCTCCACTCGGCAGGTGCCTGAAGGGAGTCGTGCTATGGCAGGAATTGGCTGCCACTATATGGCGACGTGGATTGCACCTCATCACACTAAAACATTCACACAGATGGGTGCTGAGGGTGTGCCGTGGATTGGTCAGGCTCCTTTTACATCAGAGAAACATATATTCGCAAACTTAGGGGATGGAACCTATTATCATTCAGGAATATTGGCCATCCGTTCGGCCATAGCTGCAAAAGTCAATATTACCTACAAAATACTCTATAATGATGCTGTGGCTATGACAGGGGGGCAATCTGTGGATGGCCCCTTAACGGTTTGGGATGTAAGCCGACAGGTTTATGCTGAAGGTGTAAGGCGGATTGCTGTGGTTTCTGAAGATCTCAATCGATATCCTTTGGGAGCATCATTTGCACCTGGAACAACCCTTCACATGCGGGATGAACTTGCCTCTGTTCAAGAGAACTTGAAGAATTGGAAGGGGACATCAGTTATTATTTATGATCAAACCTGTGCCATCGAAAAAAGGCGGCGTCGTAAGCGTGGGACGATGGAAGATCCGAATAAGCGTATTTTTATAAATGAGACAGTCTGTGAAGGATGTGGAGATTGTGGAAAAAAATCAAATTGTCTTTCTGTTATTCCCCAAGAAACCGAGTGGGGCTTAAAAAGAACAATCGATCAGTCCTCTTGTAATAAGGATTTTTCATGTATTAAAGGGTTATGTCCGAGTTTTGTAAGTGTGGTTGGTGGGAAAATACGTAAACCCGTTACAGCAAACGTTCCTGAAGATTTTTTTGCCAAACTCCCTCAACCAAAGCCCCTTGCTCTCAAGCAGCCCTATAGCATTTTTGTGGCAGGTATTGGAGGTACGGGGGTTGTCACGATAGGGTCCTTAATAGGGATGGCGGCTCATTTGGAAGGCAAGGGATGTGCCGTGGTGGATATGGCTGGACTTGCTCAAAAGGGTGGGGCAGTCGTAAGCCACATCCATTTGAGTAAATCTCCTGAAGATATAACTGCAACACGCATCAACTCTGGCGGGGCCGATTTGCTCTTTGGTTCCGATTTGGTTGTCAGTGCAGCTTCTGATTCCCTTGATAAAATTCACAAAGGACATACTCAAGTTGTGTTGAATACCTATGAATCAATAACGGGGCATTTTACACAAGATCCTGATTTTGAGTTTCCTGCTTCAACAATGAAAGAAGATCTTATAAAAGCAGCTGGGAAGAATAAGATAGATTCTATAAACGCTACAGCACTTGCGAAAATTCTAATGGGCGATTCTATTACAGCCAATCTTTTTATGGTGGGCTATGCTCTACAAAAGGAATATATCCCCCTTTCTCCAAGGGCCATTGAAGAAGCAATACGCCTCAATGATGTCGCTATTTTACTCAATACACGAGCGTTTAATTGGGGCCGCTTGGCAGCTGTTGATTTTAAAATGGTTGAAGAGTTTGCAAAAAATGAAATGCCCTTGGAATCAGATCATGTCTTAAGTCAAACACTGATGGAAAAGATCCAACGCCGCTATGCTTTTTTGGTGAATTATCAGGATAAAGCTTATGCGAATCGGTATTTAACATTGGTTCAAAAAGTCGAAGAGGAGGAAAAGAGGTTAGGGTTAACAGGGTTAACGGAAGCAGTGGCCCAAACATATTATCGACTCCTTGCAGTAAAGGATGAATATGAGGTTGCGCGCCTGTATACGAATGGAGATTTTATGCGTCGTCTCCATCAACAGTTCGATGGAGATTTCAAGGTGCAATTTCATCTGGCTCCGCCCTTATTTGCCCGCAGAGACCCTCATACTGGTGAACTTAAGAAAGCTACTTACGGTTCATGGGTTATGAAAGTATTCAAAGTCCTTGCAAAAGCAAAAAGGGTAAGAGGAACGATCTTTGATATTTTTGGCTACACCAAAGAAAGACGTATGGAACGACAAATGCTCATTGATTTTGAAATAGCAATCGGTAAGCTCCTTGTTCGATTGACACCAAAAAATCACATCATTGCTTGTCAAATTGCGGCTCTTCCACAATCAGTTCGTGGGTATGGTCACGTTAAATATCGTAATCTTAAAGCTTGCCACGAGGCAGAAGAGAAGTTATGGGCGCAG